>NZ_JCAFUL010000012.1:0-127678 GCF_059371315.1 Stenotrophomonas sp. YJH_SMC_8
CGACGCCCGAAGCAGACCGATCCCCGCCTAAGGACAGTCGCGGCGTCCCTCCGGAGGCTGCCGGCCAGCGGCCGGCACTACCGTGCCCGCTTGCCGGAGAGATCCAAGCCTCCCCAGCAACACAGTTGCTACAGGGACGTACTTGCGGCGTCCCCGCACTCCGATATCGCCCCGCCACCCCACGAAATGCCCGCTTTTGACGTTGACGTTGCTTCGGCGGGTGCAGGGCGCAGCCCTGCCGAACCCCCTTACCTCAGCTGGCTGTCCTTGCTGCCGCGGCGGTTGTAGCCGGCATGCGCCTGCGCTTCGTCGTCATGCGCCTGCTGGCACGCCACGCACAGACGTACACCAGGCACAGCCTGGCGCCGCGCCAACGGAATCGGCGCGTCGCATTCCTCACAGTGTTCCAGACCGGGGCCCTCGCGCAGCTGGCGCCGCGCGCGGGCGATCGCATCGTCGACGGTGGCGTCGATCTGGTCCTGGACCGCGCCGTCTCCCGCCCAACCGGTGGCCATGGCCATCCTCCGCAGGTGTGTCGCCTGATATGGGGACGATACACCCCGGCAAAAAGGAACGCCTTCCTGTAGCGCCGGGCCATGCTCGGCTGCTCTTCAGGATGCCAAACAGAACGCGGACGGGTTCGATCAAGCCGATTGCGATTTAATCCCCTCCGTCCCCTTTTTTGTTTACCAGACCAGGTCGTCGGGTACCTGGAACTGGGCGTAGTAGGCGTCGTCCTCGGCGTTGCCGGTGGAGATCTCGGCGGTCGAGCCCGGCTGGCCGTGGTCGACGATGATCGCCTCCGGGGCCCGTTCACGTACCTTCTCGGCGGCGGCGCGCGGCAACAGGGCGTAACCGTCGCCGTGGGCAACGATGACCAGCACGCCGACCGACAGCGCCTTGCGCAGCTTGGGGTCGATCAGCAGGGTGCGGATCGCGGCGCCATCGCTGAAGCGGTACTCGTCATCGCCCTTGTGGGGCACAGCGTGGGCGCTGATGATCTGCCGGGCCTGGGCTTTCTGTTCAGCCTGGCGGGCCTGCGCATTGCGCTCGGCGGCCAGCGCGCGGTCACGTTCGACCTTCTCGGCACGGGCGCGTTCGGCCTCGCGCTGGACCTCGGCCGAGGTCGATTCGGCCTTGCCCTGGCGGGCCTTGGCCTGCGCGCTCGCGGCAGCGCTGGCCTGGGACTTCTTGGCCAGGCCGGCCTTGAGCAATTGTTCCTGCAGCGCGTTGGGCTTTGCCATGGTCGATGCGTACCGCGTGTAATCTTGGATGTCCCATTCTACCGACGCCCCGCCGCCCCTGCATGGCAGTCCTGAAGTACCTCACCGGCTATCCCGAACCCCTGGTCGCGCAGGTCAGCGAACTGCTGGCGCAGGGCAAGCTCGGCCCCTGGCTGCAGCAGCGCTACCCCGACCCGCACGAGGTGCGCAGCGACCGCCAGCTGTACGACTACACCCAGGACCTGAAGGATCGCTACCTGCGCAAATCGGTGCCGCTCAACAAGGTCTGCTACGACAACACGCTGGAGGTGATCAAGCATGCGCTGGGCACCCACACCGCCATTTCCCGCGTGCACGGTGGCCGCCTCAAGGCCAGCCGCGAGATCCGCATCGCCACCGTGTTCCGCCAGGCCCCGGCGGCGTTCCTGCGCATGATCGTGGTGCACGAGCTGGCCCACCTGAAGGAAGCCGACCACAACAAGGCCTTCTACCAGCTGTGCCAGCACATGGAGCCGGATTACCTGCAACTGGAGTTCGATACCCGCCTGTACCTGACCGAGCTGGCCAACCGCGGCCAGCGCTGACCGGCCGCAGCAGCTACACTGCGCGCCCCCAGCCCGACCTGCCCGCCATGGAACCGATCCGTCTCGACAAACACCTGTCCGCCCTGCTCGGTATCCCGCGCGGCGAAGCGCGGCGCTACATCGAGGGCGGCTGGGTGACGGTCAATGGCGACGTGGTGGAACAGCCGCAGCGCCCGGTCGATGACAGCGCGGTGATCGTAGTGGCGGAGCAGGCCAGCGATGAAAAGGCCGAACGGGCCAGCATGCTGCTGCACAAGCCCGCCGGTGTCGCCGCCGAAACCCTGTGCGCGCTGGTCAGCAGTGACAGCCGCAGCGAACTCGATGCCAGCGACATCCGCCCGCTGCAGCGGCATTTCCACGGCCTGCAGCTGGCCGCTGCACTTCCGGCCAGCGACAGCGGCCTGGTGGTGGTCAGCCAGGACCCCGCCACGCTGGCCCATCTGCAACGCAACCTGGGCCGCACCGAACAGGAATACCTGATCGAAGTGGCCGAGGGCGGCCCAGAGCGCGGGCCTTGGTTGATGGCGCGCTTGCAGCAGGAGGCCGGCGGCGGCAAGGTCAGCTGGCAGAGCGAACAGCGGCTGCGGTTCGCCGGCAAGGGGCTCACCGCCAAGGGCCTGCGTGCAGCGGTGACGGCCGCCGGGCTGCAGGTGACCGCGGTGCGCCGGCTGCGCATCGGCCGCGTGGCGCTGGGGCCGCTGCCGCCGGGCCAGTGGCGCTACCTGGGCAGCGACGAGCGCTTCTGAGGCTCCGGGGTCAGAGCCCTTTCCTGTGGAAAGGGATCCGCCCTCATCCGTGACGCCCGCCGGGGTCGGATCCCTTGCCGCAGGCAAGGGCTCTGACCCCAGATTGATCCTGCAGATCTTCTTCCACGCACGGCGTGGATCTACCATCGGGGCATGAGCCTGTCCAAGCCCTTATGGCGACGCCTGCTGCGCATCGCTGCAATCATTCTCGCTGCGCTGTCGCTGCTGGTCCTGTCCGGCCTGCTGCTGGCCGACCATCTCACCCCGCAGGCACGGGGCACGCCCTCGCAGGTGCTGCCGCTGCAGCCGGCACAGACCCGCATCGACCGGGAGATCGAGCCGCTGCGGGACGCCCATCCCGGCAAGTCCGGCGTGGCCTTCCTCAGTGATGGCATGGATGCCTTCGCCGCACGCGCGATGATCACCGCGCAGGCAGGCCGCAGCCTGGACCTGCAGTACTACATCTGGCACGACGACCTGATCGGCCACCTGATGGCCAAGGCGTTGTACGACGCCGCAGAGCGCGGCGTGCGCGTGCGCATCCTGCTCGACGACATGAACGCCAAGGACAAGGATGCGTTGATGATGGCGCTCGATGCGCATCCCAACATCGAACTGCGCCTGTACAACCCGTTCCGCAACCGCAGTGGCATCGCGCGCACGCTGGAGCTGGTGCAGCGCGCCTTCAGCGTGAACTACCGCATGCACAACAAGAGCTGGATCGCCGATGGCCGCATCGCGATCGTCGGCGGCCGCAACATCGGCGAGGAATACTTCAGCGCGCGCAATGACGTGAACTTCCAGGATCTGGACCTGGTGGTGGCCGGGCCGGCGGTGCAGCAGGCCAGCCGGATCTTCGACGACTACTGGAACAGCAGCGCGGCCGTCCCGATTTCGGCGCTTGCCTCGTATACCGATGCACAGTTGCAGCAACTGGTACGCCAGTCGGACCTGGATGCGATGCATGCCAAGGCACAGCCCTACCTGCAACGCGTGGCCGAATCACGCCGCCTGCAACGCCCCAGCCCGGATCCGCTGCACTGGAGCGCAAACGTGCGCATCGCCTCCGATCCGCCGATGAAGCACCGTGGCGATGATCGCCGCAGCTGGCTGGTCAGCACTCTCAGCGACGAACTGCACAGCACCCGCAGCAGTGCGCTGTTGATCTCCCCCTACTTCGTGCCTGGCCATGATGGCGTGCAGGCGCTGTCGACGCTGGCCGCGCGCGGTGCGCAGGTTGGCGTGGTCACCAACTCGCTGGCCGCCAACGACGTGGCCGCAGTACACGGCGGCTACATGGGCTACCGCGTTCCGCTGCTGAAGGCCGGCGTGCGGCTGTACGAACTGAAGGCACACGGCAGGCCCGATACCAGCCTGTTCGGCAGCAGTGGCGCCAGCCTGCATACCAAGGCGTTCGTGGTCGATGACCGGCGCGGCTTCGTCGGCTCGTTCAACCTCGACCCGCGCTCGGCCTATCTCAATACCGAGATGGGCGTGCTGTTCGACGACCCCGTACTGGGGGCGCAGCTGCGCAACGAATACCTGCGCCTGGCCAGCCCGGAACACAGCTGGTGGCTGGCGCTCGGTCACGACGATGACCTACGCTGGCTGGAACGGCAGCCACCACCGCACTGGGTGGAACCCGAGCCCGGTGCCGGCCTCGGCAAGCGCTGGACCGCGCGAGTGATCAGCTGGCTGCCGGTGGAATCGCAGCTGTAACCTCAGCCTCAGCGCACCGGACCGACCTCTTCCTGGCCGGCTTCATCCCGCGTCTCCACGCTGCGCCCATGCAGGCGCCGCCAGATCCAGCGCAGCGCGTGCGGCGGCGCCGACGGCAGTTGTTCGAGCAGGGCCAGCATGCGGCTCTGGCTGGCATGTCCATGCCGGCACAGCAGGCTGGCCGCCGCCGCGGCGCTGGCCAGCCGCAGGCTGTCGGCGAGTGGGCCATCGGCCTCCGGCGCCAGTGCCTGGTGCACGGGCTCGGGCAGCTCCCAGGCTGCAGCCACGCGTTGTGCCAGCGGCAACGACCATTGCTGGAGCAGTTGCAGGGCCAGCGCCGGCTCCACGGCTTCGTCGCGCGCCTGCGCTTCCTGCAGCAACTGGCGCATCACCAGCGCTGATCCCAGCCCCTGCACCAGGCCCAGCCACTGCGCAGCGAAGGCATCACCGAAGGTGACCGTGCGCGCGTGATCGGCGGCCGCACGCGAGGCCAGCAGTGCGTGTTCCCAGATGATCGTGCTGAACTGCGGAAACATGCCGCACTGCACCTGCATCACCGGCTGCACCAGCACCGCGCTGATGATCTGGCGCACGCCCTCGGTACCGACCAGGGTCACCGCACGCTGCAGGCTTTCCACCGGCCGCTCATGCACCTTGTAGGCCGGGCTGTTGGCGATGCGCAGCAGATTGCCGGTCAGCACCGGGTCCTGGCCGATGATCGCCGCCATCACCCGTGCCGAGGCGGCATCGTCGTTGACGGTCTGGATCAGCTGCGGCAGCAGTTGCGGGCGCCGCGGCAGGTGTCGGGCGGCCCAGTCACGGTCCTGCAGCGCGCGCGCCACCGCTTCGCCCAGTGCCGGATCCTGGACGGGGGCAGGCTCGCCGGCCAGCCGTGGGTACAGGGCCAGTGCGTGCAGGCCGCGCTGCAGGTGCGCGGCGATCTCACCGGCCTGCAGGGCCTCGCCCTGCAGGCTGGCCGCGGCAGCAGCGACGGCCTGTCGCGATACGGCCGCCAGGCGCAGCGGAGCCGCCCCGGTCGACCGCGCCAGCCAGGCGCGCAGCGATCGCCACCAGGCCGGCGTCATCGCCGCCCGCCCTGTCGTTGTGGTGCCCTTGCCGTCACTGACCGCCCTGCCTCTTCACGCGAATCCGGCCACCCGCCGTCGTCGCAGCATCGGCCGCACTTTCATCTTCTTTAACCGGAAGGCCGCCGATGTCGACGGCAGCGGCCGGGGGAATGGACTAGAATGGCGCCGCGCGACCCGTCCCCCTGCACTGACGACGTCGCTTTTTTTGTTTTGGGACCCTACCGTTCACTGGCCGTTCGCTGCAGTTCGCCGCTGTTCGCGCCATCGGAGACGCCATGCTATTCGAAACCCTCGCCACCACCGGCCACGAACAAGTGGTGTTCTGCCACAACCACGATGCCGGCCTGAAGGCGATCATCGCCATCCACAACACCACCCTGGGCCCGGCCCTGGGCGGCGTGCGCATGCGCCCTTACGCCAGCACCGACGAGGCGCTGGCCGATGCGCTGCGGTTGAGCCGGACGATGACCTACAAGAATGCGCTGGCCGGGCTCAACGTGGGCGGCGGCAAGGCGGTGATCATCGGCGACCCGAAGACGGACAAGACCGAGGTGCTGTTCCGCGCCTTCGGCCGCTACGTCGATTCGCTGGGCGGCCGCTACATCACCGCCGAGGACGTTGGCACCGACGTCAACGACATGGAGAACATCTACCTGGAGAGCCAGTTCGTGACCGGCGTGCACCAGGTCCATGGTGGCTCCGGCGATCCGGCGCCGTTCACGGCCTACGGCGCACTGCAGGCACTGATGGCGTCGATGCGCTTCAAGTTCGGCCATGAGGAAGTGGGCAAGACCAGCATCGCGGTGCAGGGCCTGGGCCACATCGGCATGGAACTGGTGAAACTGCTGCGTGACCGCGGCGCCAAGCTGTATGTCACCGACCTGGACAGTGCGCTGGTTGATCGTGCAGTCAGCGATTTCGGCGCTGAAGCGGTCAAGCCGGACGAGATCCACGAGGTGAACGCCGATGTGTTCGCACCGTGTGCACTGGAAGGCGCGATCAACGCCGACACTCTGCCGCGGATCAAGGCCAAGATCATCTGCGGCACCGCCAACAACCAGCTGTCGAGCCTGGAGATCGGCGACGAACTGCATGCGCGCGGCATCCTCTACGCCCCGGACTACGCGGTCAACGCAGGCGGCGTGATGAACGTGTCGCTGGAAATCGACGGCTACAACCGCGAACGCGCGATGCGCCTGATCCGCAGCATCTACCACAACCTCACCCGCATCTTCGAACTGTCGCAGCGCGAGAACATCGCGCCGCAGCGCGCAGCCGACCGCATTGCGGAAAGCCGCATCCTGTCGATCGGCAAGCTGAAGATGCCGCTGGGCCGCAGCACGCCGCGCCTGGGCAACCTGCGCGGCGGCTGAGGCTGCAGACGTCGCGCCGGGAGTCTTCCCGGCGCGACCGATTGCTCAGAACCGGGTGCTGTAGCGCAACGCAGCCTGCCGCGCGCCCTCGCCACCGATACGCTGGTCGAAGCCCAGGCTCAAGCGGCCATTGCGGCCCCACCACGATTCCAGCGCCAGGCCGATCAGCGCACTGCCACGCGGCGCATTCCAGCCTGCCAGCGGCGCCCATGCATCCACGCCGACAAAACTGGCCTGCCAATCGGCGTCACCGCCGTCCAGCCGCTGCTGCCACTCGGCGTGTCCACGCAGGGTCCAACGCCCCCATCCACGCTCGCCGCGGATGCCGGCCAGCATCTGGCTGCGCTGCACCCGGGTGGCATCACCACGCAGGCCGAAGCCGAAACCGCCCAGCTCATTGAACGCATCGGTATCGACACGCGTAGTGCTGGCACCAAGGTAGGGCGTCAACGAAGCGCCTGCGCGGCCCAGCCGATATCCGCCTTCCACGCTGGCGCTGCTGAAACGCCCGCCGTAACGCGCCGAGACACCGTAGGCACCCGCACCCAGCAGCAGCTGGCGATCCAGCGCGCGGGTGAACTGGCCACTGCCGAACTGGGCCAGCGCATAGCCTCGGCCCAGGCTCCAGCCAGCGTACAACTGCGCCTGCGCCTGGCGGTCACGCCCACGATCACCGCCGAAACTGCTGCCACCATTGCTGCGGGTCTCCCCGAAGGCCACGCCCATCAGGCCGTTGCCGCCCAGCGGCAGATCCTGTCCGGCCACCCAGCCACGGCTGTCTGCGCTGTTGCCGGCAAAGCTGCCCTGCCCGGCCTCGCCCAACGCGCTCTGCCAGGTGCCCCGCAGGCGCGGGGTGGCCTGCACGCGGTCGAAGCGCTCGGCAATCGCACGCCGCGACATGTCGATGCTGTCGAAGGTGGCGGCCTCGGCGCGCGCATGCGCCTGGCCGGACAGGCTCTGCAGGCTGTCGGCCAGGCCCTGCTGGCCGCCGCCGGTCCACTGCAGCGCACCGGCTGCAGCACCGAAGGGCGATCCCTGCAGGCCGGTGTTGCCGTCGAGCACTGCGAATGCGCCTTCCAGGCGCTGCGCGGCCACCTGTGCGGAAGCGCTCAGCCCGCTGGCTGCGGCGGTGACGCTGACCTGGGTCACGTTCAACCAGGCGTTGTTGCTGTCGTAGCCATAAGTGGGCGCCACCAGGGTCAGTCCCTGCAGGCCGGTGGACGTGGCCTCGGTACTGAAGATGCCGTTCAGGCCCCCCGCGGCGTGGATGAGGTCCTGGCGGGTTCCGTTCTGCGGCACATAACCGGAGACGAAGCCATGCACGCGCACACTGCCATTGATCGTTGCGCTGCCGGTGACCTGCAGGGCGTTGGCGCCAAGGGCGATCATCAGCTGCGCGCCGGGCTGCTGGGTATAGTTGCCCTCAATGGTGCCGGTGGTGTTGCCGGTGGTGAGGAACACGCTGCCGCCGTTGACCACGTTGCCGATCACCCGCGGCGTGCCACCGTTGAACTGCAGACCGGTGGAATCCGGGTCAGGCTGGGCGAGGATCGTCACGTTGGAACGGATCACGCCACCGTTCTGCAGCGCCAGGATGCCGCGCTCGACACGGGTGGCACCGGTGTAACCGTTGTTGCCGGTCAGCACCAGCTTGCCGTCTCCCTGCTTGACCAGGCCACCGCTGCCGGTGATGTCGTTGCTCCACGTCGAACCGGTCGAACCCGCATCCACATTGGCGGCCACATCACCCCAGTCGAAGCGGCCGGGACCATTGATCGCGCGACCGATGTCGAGCAGGCCATAGCCGAACACCGGATCCACACCGGGCGCGCCGATGTCCTTGGCGGTCCCCAGCAGGGTCTGCCGCACCAGATCGTTGTTGAAGTAGGGGAAGCGCTGCCAGACCAGCGCAGCCGCACCGGAGACCAGCGGCGCGGCGAACGACGTACCGTAGTTCCAGTAGTAGCTGCCACCATTGGCATCCGGGTAGACCGCGCTGCCCGGCGCCGCCAGGCAGTAGCGGGCCGCCTGGCCGCAGGCATTCGAATAGCTGGCCAGCGCGCCCGGCGTATACGGATCCACCGCCGTGGCCACCAGCCAGCCGCGCTCCAGGTCGGCCGCCGGAAGCGTGCCTGCCACACCCTTCTGGCTGGGCAGCGCGGCCAGGCTGCTCGGCTCGCTGCGGCCGTCATTGCCGGCGGCGAACACCACCAGGCCGCCATGATTGATCACGAACGGCCGGTACTCGGCGGCCACCTGCGCGGTGGTGGGCAGGTCGGTCCAGTACAGGCCACCCCACGAGTTGTTCATCACCTTCACGTTGTAGCTGATCAGGTCCTGATGGACCTGGGCCACACCCAGCGGCCCACTGAAGGCATTGCCCTGGCCACTGCCGTCATCGGTCGGCGGCTTGTCGGAAATGATCCGTGCCGAGACGATCTGAGCACCTGGCGCGATACCGCCCGGCCAGCTTCCCACTGCTGCACCGGCAGCGAGGCTGGCCACGGCGGTGCCATGCCCGACCACGTCATCAACCCCCAGGTTGTTCCTGGCCGGATCGATGTAATTGAAGTTGGCCAGCACGCGACCATTCAAGGCCACCGCATTGCGCTGCACGCCCGAATCGACGATGCCGATGCGCACGCCCTGCCCGGTCAGGCCGGCGGCCTGTGCGGCACGCGCGTTGGTGACTGAAAGATGCGCATCAAAGGCCGGCTCCTGCGGCTTGGCCGGCGGTGGTGTCGTCGGGGGAGGCGTGGTCGGAGGTGTCGGCGTGGTCGGGGGCGGGTCGACACGCACGTTGCTGCCGCCTCCGCCGCCGCCACAGGCCGTCAGCGCCATCGCCAGCGCGGTTGCCAGCACAGACCTCACCATCATCTTGCGTTCCATCGATTCCTTCCCGTGAACGTTGGCCTGCCTTCATCCCGGCAGGCGTTCGGCGCCGCACAGCGGCAGCCCTCCCCGACCCTCTATACTTGGGCCGACCCCCACGCAGTCTGCCGGGAAACCGGGGCGCATCCAACGGCCTCCGGTCTCCTTTCCGAACATTGCTTACGCATCAACGAGATTGCCATGTCCAACATCGTCATCGCCGCCGCCAAGCGCACCGCCATCGGCTCCTTCCTCGGCCAGTTCAACGGCGTGCCGACCCCGACCCTCGGCGCGGCCGCCATCGCCGCCGCCCTGGAACAATCGGGTGTCCCGGCCAGCGACGTTTCTGAAGTCCTGATGGGCTGCGTGCTGCCGGCCAACCTCGGCCAGGCGCCCGCCCGCCAGGCCGCGATCGCCGCCGGCATCCCGCTGTCGGCCGGTGCCACCACGCTGAACAAGGTGTGCGGCTCGGGCATGAAGACCATCATGCTCGGTCATGACCTGATCAAGGCCGGCTCGGCCAGCATCGTGGTCGCCGGCGGCATGGAATCGATGTCCAACGCCCCGCACATGCTGCCAAACTCCCGTACCGGCAACCGTTTCGGCAACTTCCAGGCGGTCGACCACATGGCCCACGATGGCCTGGTCAACGCCTACGACGGCAAGGCAATGGGCGAATTCGCCGAGTGCGCGGTGGACAAGTACCAGTTCAGCCGCGAAGAGCAGGACGCCTATGCGATCGAGTCGGTCAAGCGGGCGCAGGCTGCCCAGGCCAATGGTGCGTTTGCCGATGAAATCGTCGCGGTGAAGGTTGCCACCCGCAAGGGTGAGGTCGAGGTCGCTACCGACGAGCAGCCGGGGCGCTCCGACATCGCCAAGATCCCGACCCTGCGTCCGGCCTTCAAGAAGGATGGCAGCGTGACCGCCGCCAGTTCCTCCAGCATCTCCGACGGCGCCGCCGCGGTGGTGCTGCTGACCGAAGAGGACGCTGCCGCCCGAGGCATCACGCCGCTGGCCCGCATCGTCGGCCACGCCACCCACTCGCAGGAACCGGAGTGGTTCACCACCGCCCCGATCGGCGCGCTGCACAAGCTGCTGGACAAGACCGGCTGGTCGCTGGACCAGGTCGATCTGTTCGAAATCAACGAAGCCTTCGCTGTGGTGGCGATGGCCCCGATGCGCGAACTGGGCATCCCTCACGACAAGCTCAACGTGAATGGCGGCGCCTGCGCACTGGGTCATCCCATCGGTGCCTCCGGCGCACGCCTTGTGGTGACCTTGGTCAACGCTCTGCGCACGCGTGGTGGCAAGCGCGGCATCGCCACCCTCTGCATCGGCGGCGGCGAAGCAACGGCAATCGCCATCGAATTGATTTAAAAAGATTTAACGATGATTTCGCAAAAATGAATGCGGGATCGCTTGACACCCAATCTTGGCTTGTCATCATGTTGTCGGCGCGCAGCATGCGCGTTGCCTAATTCTAACGACGAGGATTTACACAATGAGCATCAACAAGCTGCTGGTCGCGATGTCCCTGGCTCTGGCCCTGGCCGCCTGCTCGAAGCAGGAAGCTGCCCAGGACGCCGCTGCTTCGGCCAACGAAGCCGCCACCGAAGCCCAGGCTGCTGCCGACCAGGCCGCCGCTGCTGGCGCCCAGACCGCCGACGCTGCCCAGCAGGCCGCTGACACCGCCGCCACCGCTGCTGACGCTGCCACCGACGCCGCTGCCCAGACCGCCGGTGCTGCCACCGACGCTGCTGCCGGCGCTGCTGCTGACGCTGCCAAGGCTGCTGAAGGCACCGCTGAGAAGGCCAAGGACGCTGCTGAAGAAGCCAAGAAGTAATAACTTCTTTCTTCACGCTGTTCTGGAAAAGCCGCTGGTTCGCCAGCGGCTTTTTCTTTGCGTGGATGCCGGCGATCAAGCCCCTGCATCGCGACCCGGTCTTCACAACGACATGAATAGGCTGGCGTCCCCATCCATTGCAGTGCCGGAGACCGCCATGAAGATTCGTCCGATCACCACCACCCTGCTGGCCGCCTCCCTGCTGCTGGCCCTGGCCGCCTGCAAGGGCCCGGAAGCCGAACAGGCCAAGCAGGACGCGCAGCAGGCGGCCGACAGCGCCGGCGCTGCCGCCCGCGACGCCGTCGACAAGGCTGCTGCCGCCACCCGCGAAGCCGCCGACAAGACCGCCGCCGCTTCCGAGCAGGCCGCCGCCGATACCCAGCAGGCGCTGGACAAGGCCGCAGACGCCACTGCCAACGCCGCCGACAAGGCCAAGGACGCCGCAACCGACGCTGCTGCGCACGCCAGCGACGCCACCGCCAACGCCGCGCAGAAGGTCGCCGACAAGGCCCGCGATGTGGCCAACGACGCGAAGGCAAATGCCGCCAAGGAAGAAGCCAAGCACTGAGGCCTCCGCGTTCGCCGGGTATGACCCGGCGCTACCGGCCAGCCGGGCATGCGCCCGGCGCTACAGGAAAAGCCGCGGCACTGCCGCGGCTTTTCGCTTTTCGCTCTCCGCCTTCTCTGTTGATTCCGTGGTGGACGCGCACGGGGAATGTCCAAGGCCGCGCGGGTGGGTTGCGCAGGGGTGTCCGCGGCATGGATGCCGCGGCCAAGCCCCCAAGGACGGGTTCACGGCGTCCCCTGCGCAACCCACTCGCGCGGCCACTGCCGATATCAGCGCCCACCACGAGGGGCTCCGCCGTTGGCCGCTCCCTACGGCAGCGCGCGCGCCAGCATCCCCGACAGATCCAATCCCGCCGGCAGCGTCCCGAATGCCAGCCCGTGCTCCCCGTCCAACCGGCTGCGCACGAACGCCTCCGCCATTGGACTGCGCGCACGCAGCAGCAGCGCCGCCTGCAGCAGCAGCGCAGTGCGCTCGCAGAACAGTCGCGCCTGCGATTCCTCAGGCGCTGGCGCCGCTGCCCAACGCTGCAATGCAGCTGCGTAACGCGCATCGAGATCGGCCACCGCGGCCAGCTCGCTGCGCAATGCCGCCATTGCTTCCGGCTCGCGTGACAGCGCGCGCAGGACGTCCAGGCACTGGATGTTGCCGCTGCCTTCCCAGATCGAATTCAACGGCGCCTGGCGGTACAGCCTCGGCAGCATCGACTCCTCAACGTAACCCGCACCGCCCAGGCATTCCTGCGCTTCGTTGACGAAGGACGGCGCGCGCTTGCACAACCAGTACTTGCCCAGTGCGGTCCCCAGCCGCGCCAACGCGGCTTCGCTGGCATCCTCGCCGGCGCGATCCACCGCCCGCGCGACGCGCATCGCCAACACGGTTGCCGCTTCCGACTCCAGCGCCAGGTCGGCCAGCACATTGGCCATCAACGCATGCTCCACCAACAACTTGCCGAAGGTGCGCCGATGGCGTGCATGATGCAGCGCCTGCGCCAGCGCCATGCGCATCTCCGCGGCCGCACCCAGCATGCAGTCCAGGCGGGTCATCATCACCATGCCGATGATGGTCGCCACGCCACGCCCTTCTTCGCCCACACGCCATGCCTGCGCGCCACAGAACTCGACCTCGCTGGACGCATTGGCCCAGTCGCCGAGCTTGTCCTTCAGCCGCATCAGCCGGAACGCATTGCGGTCACCGTCGGCCAAGCGGCGCGGCATCAGCAGGCAGGTCAGTCCGCCCGGCGCCTGCGCCAGCACCAGGAAGCCATCGCACATCGGCGCAGAGAAGAACCACTTGTGGCCGACCAGGCGGTAGCGTTCGCCATCGATCGGCTCGGCGCGCGTGCTGTTCGCGCGCACATCCGAACCGCCCTGCTTCTCGGTCATGCCCATGCCCAGCGTGATGCCGGCTTTGTCCGCCACGGGCACATCACGCGGGTCATAGACCGGCGCGGCGGCCTTGCGCGCCCATTCGGACAGGTGCGGCTGCGACTGCAGCACCGCCACCGCCGCATGGGTCATGGTCAAGGGGCAACTGGTGCCGGCTTCGGCCTGGTGGTGCAGATAGCTCAGTGCCGCACGCGCCACATGCGCGCCGGGCTGCGGCTCATGCCAGGACAAACCCGCCACGCCATGCTGCTTCGCTGCGGCCATCAGCTGGTGGTACGCAGGGTGGAACTCGACCGTATCAATGCGATGGCCCTGCGCATCGTGCGTGCGCAGGCGTGGGCGATCACGGTTGGCGTCAAAGCCGAGCCGGTACAACTCGTCGCCGGCCAGTGCCCCGTACACGGCCAGGCGTGGCGCGAAGGCACCGCCCCCCTCACGCTGCACCGCCTCCGTCAACGCCACATCGTCGGTCCACAGCTGGCGGCCCGCGAACGGTGGCGGCTGGTTCAGCACCACATGGGTTTCAAACGGCGCGTTGCTGCTGAAGCTGGGTCCACTCATCCGGTCCATCCTGGCGGCAAGAGGTATGCGGTCCGATTGTGCCGCATGCACCGCCAAGCCCGTGTTCAGGCCGGTTCTCACCCCGTGCACGAGACGCACGCCACAGTGGCCGCATGGCAGGCAATGATGATCTGGTGGTGCTGCGCCCGGAAGGGCTGTACTGCGCAGCTGGCGAATTCCATATCGACCCGTGGCGCCCGGTCCCGCGCGCGGTCATCACCCATGGCCACGGCGATCACGCGCGCCCGGGCATGGGCGAGTACCACTGCAGCGAAGGCAGCCTGCCCATCCTGCGCTGGCGGCTGGGCGATGTGCCGGTGCAGGTGCATGCCGAAGGCGTGCCGTTCCGCCTGGGCCGGGTGCAGGTATCGCTGCATCCTGCCGGCCATGTGCTCGGCTCGTCGCAGGTGCGCATCGACGATGGCGAACAGGTCTGGGTGGCGTCCGGCGACTACAAGCGCCAACCGGACCCGACCTGCACGCCCTTCGAAGTGGTGCCCTGCGATACGTTCATTACCGAAGCGACGTTCGCGCTGCCGATCTATCGCTGGCCGGACACGCCTGCGGTGGCTGCGGAAATCGTGGCGTGGCGCCGCGAATGCGAACAACGTGGCGAAGCGGCGATCCTGCTGTGCTATGCACTCGGCAAGGCGCAGCGGGTGCTGGCCGAGCTGTTGCCACTGGACGACCGCCCGGCCTGGCTGCATGGCGCGATCGCCAATGGCGTGGCGGTCTATCGGCAGGCCGGCGTGCCGATGCTGGAGACGCTTACCGTGGCCGAACAGGGGCGACATCCCGATGCCGCCGGCCAGCTGATCCTGGCCCCGCCCTCGGCCGCAGGCACGCCATGGATGCGCCGCTTCGGACCGCATCAACTGGGGTTCGCCTCGGGCTGGATGCAGCTGCGCGGCAATCGGCGGCGACGCAACGTCGACCGTGGCTTCGTCATTTCCGATCACGCTGATTGGCCCGCGCTGCTGCAGACCATCGAACAGACCGGCGCACGGCGGGTCATCGCCACCCATGGCAATACCGATGCGTTGATTCCGTTCCTGCGCGAGCGCGGCGTGGCGGCTGAAGCCTTCCGCACCGATTTCGGGAGCGAGGAATGAAGAGCTTCGCCGCGCTCTACCAGCGCCTGGACCGCAGCACCGCCACGCTGGACAAGCGTGCGGCGCTGGTCGACTACTTCCGCCAGGCGCGCGCGCATGACGCGGCGTGGGCGATGTACCTGCTCAGCGGCGGCAAGGTGGGCGGCGCACGCCGGAAGATCGCCGCCAGCGGCGAACTGCGCGCGTGGGTGAGCGAGGAATCAGGCCTGCCGCCATGGTTGGTGGAGGACAGCTATGCGCAGGTGGGCGACCTGGCCGAAACGTTGACCCTGCTGCTGGATGACCCGGCGCAGGTTGCCCCCGACCGCCCGCTGGCCGACTGGATCGAACAGCACCTGCTGGCCGTCGCCAACCGGCCGGAGGAGGAACGCCGGGCCGCTGTGCTCGCGGGGTGGCGACAATTGCCGGCCAGCGAACGACTGGTGTTCAACAAGCTGCTGACAGGCGCCCTGCGGGTGGGTGTTTCGCAACGCCAGGTACAGCAGGCGCTGGCCGAATGGTCCGGCCTGGACATCGCACGCATTGCCCAGCGCATGCTCGGCGAGTGGGTGCCCTCGCCGGGTGTGCTGTCCGAGCTGCTGTCGCCGGACGAGCTGCCATCGGACCGGCAGCAGCCCTATCCGTTCTTCCTCGCCTCGCCGCTCGAAGGCGCCCCTGCCGAGCGCCTCGGGCCCATCGACGACTGGCTGCTGGAGTGGAAATGGGACGGCATCCGCCTGCAGCTGCTGCGCCGCCGCGGCGAGGTGGCGCTGTGGTCCCGCGGCGAGGAACGACTGGATGGCCGCTTCCCCGAGATCGAGCACGCAGCGCTGGCGCTGCCGGAAGGCTGCGTGCTGGACGGTGAGCTGCTGGCATGGGACGAAGCCGGCAACCTGCCGCGCGCGTTCACCGCGCTGCAGACCCGCATCCAGCGCCGCAAGCCGGGCGCGGCGACGTTGCGCAATACGCCGGTGCGCGTACTGGCGTACGACCTGCTGGAACGCGAGGGCGAGGATCTGCGCGGGCTGCCGCTGCAGCAACGGCGCGCACAGTTGGCCGAGGTCATCGGTACGCTGGATGATGCGCGGATCCAGATTTCGCCCGACGTCGCAGCGGACGACTGGCCGCAGGCCGCCGCGATGCGCGATCTCGCACGCGAACGCGGCGTGGAGGGGTTGATGCTGAAACGGCGCACGTCCCCCTACCAGGCCGGACGCCGCCGCGGCGACTGGTGGAAATGGAAGGTCGATCCGCTCACCCTCGATGCGGTGCTGCTGTACGCACAGGCCGGCCATGGGCGGCGCAGCACGCTGTACACCGACTACACCTTCGGGGTCTGGGACGGCGACACGCTGGTGCCGGTCGCCAAGGCCTACTCGGGCCTGGATGACAAGGAGATCCTCGCGCTCGACCGCTGGATCCGCGCCAATACCCGCGAGCGCTTCGGCCCGGTGCGCAGCGTGCGTGCCGAGCAGGTGTTCGAGCTGGGCTTCGAGGCGGTCAACCGCAGCTCACGGCACAAGTCGGGCATCGCCGTGCGCTTTCCACGCATCCTGCGCTGGCGCCACGACAAGCCGGCCAGCGAGGCCGACCAGCTCGCCGCCCTGCAGGCCTTGGCGCGATGACCCGCAGCCAGGCGCTGCGCCGGCTGGAAGACTGGTTCGCCGGTCGCGGCTGGCGCTCGCTGCCGTTCCAGCGCGCGATGTGGCGTCACTATCTCGCAGGCGAATCCGGCTTGCTGCATACGCCTACGGGCAGCGGCAAGACACTGGCGATGTTCGGTGGGCCGCTGCTGCAGGCGATGATCGATCCGCTGCCGCCACCCCGCCGCGCCAGTGCGGTGCGGCCACTGCAGGTGCTCTGGGTGACGCCGCTGCGCGCACTGGCCAGCGACACCGCGCGCGCGCTGCAGACGGTGGTCGACGGACTGGGGCTGGGCTGGCGGGTCGGCCTGCGCAGCGGCGATGCCAGCAGCCGCGAGCGACGACAGGCACGCGAGGGCCGCGTCGACGTGCTGGTGACCACGCCGGAATCGCTGGCGCTGCTGCTGAGCTATCCCGATACGCTGCCCCGCATGCGCCAGCTGCGCTGCGTAGTGGTGGACGAATGGCACGAACTGCTGGGCAACAAGCGTGGGGTGCTGCTGCAGTTGAACCTGGCGGTGCTGCGCGATACCGCCCCTTCATTGCAGCTGTGGGGCCTGTCGGCCACCCTGGGCAATCTGCCCCAGGCCCGCGACGTGCTGCTGCCTGACCAGCCGGAGGCACCGATCGTGCAGGGCGTTCGCCCGCGCGCGATCACCGTGCGCAGCCTGCTGCCGGAACCCGGCGAACGTTTTCCATGGGCCGGGCACCTGGGGCTGGCACAGCTGTCGCGCGTGCTGGATGCGCTGATGCAGGCGCGCAGCAGCCTGCTGTTCACCAATACCCGTGCCCAGGCCGAGTTGTGGCACCAGGCATTGGCGGCGGTCTGGCTGGAAGACGCCGATACGCTGGCACTGCATCACGGCTCACTGGACCCGGCACTGCGCCAACAGGTGGAGGACGGCCTGCGCGCAGGCAGGCTGCGTTGCGTCGTCGCCACGTCCAGCCTCGACCTGGGCGTCGACTTCCCGGAGGTCGACCAGGTGCTGCAGCTGGGCAGCCCGAAGGGCGTTGCGCGGCTGCGCCAGCGGGCCGGGCGTGCACGCCACCGTCCCAGCGCCCGTGGCGCCATCCTGTGCATCCCCAGCCATGCGCTGGAACTGGCCGAGTACGCCGCCGTGCGCCGTGCACTGGCCGAAGGCGTGGTCGAAGCACGCAGGCCGCCAACGCTGTCGCTGGATGTGCTGGCCCAACATGCGGTCAGCCGCGCGCTGGCCGGGGGCTTCGACGGTGACACGCTGCTGGCGCAGGTACGGCGCACGCATGCCTTCGCGTCTCTCGGTGACGCTTCATGGCAGGCCGTTTTGACGTTCATCGTGCAGGGCGGCCAGGCCCTGGCCCAGTATCCCGACTTCCACAAGGTCGTGCGCGATGCCGATGGCAGCTATCGCATGCATGATCGCCGCCAGGCGCTGCGGCACCGCCTGTCGATCGGCACCATCAGCAGTGATGGCAGCGTGCGCGTGCAGTTCCTGCGCGGTGGCGGGCTTGGTGCAGTGGAGGAACAGTTCGCCAGCCGCTTGCGCCGCGGTGATCGCTTCCAGTTCGCCGGGCGCCTGCTGGAACTGGTGCAGCTGCGCGACATGACCGCCTTCGTGCGGCTGGCACGGGGGCGCGGTGATGGTGTGGTGCCGCGCTGGCAAGGGGGCCAGCTGCCGCTGTCGATGGCGCTCGGCCGCGAACTGGAAGCAGTACTGTCCGGTCGCGATGACAGCGCGGAATCGCGCTGGCTGGCGCCACTGCTGGCACTGCAGGCGCGCTTGTCGGCACGTCCCGGTGCGGATCATCTGCTGGTGGAAGACGTGAGGCGCCGAGACGGCCAGTTCCTGTTCATCTATCCCTTTGCCGGCCGCCACGTGCACGAAGCGTTGGCGGCACTGTTGGCGCTGCGCAGCACCCGCCAGCAACGCAACAGCATCGGCTATGCGGTGAACGATCACGGTCTGGTGCTGGCGCCGGCGCAGCCGATCGATCTGGATGCGTCGCAATGGCGCGCGTTGTTCAGCAATGACCGGTTGCTGGATGATCTGCGCGCGGCGGTGAACCTGGGCGAGCTGGCGCGACGCCAGTTCCGTGGCATCGCGCGCGTGGCGGGCCTGCTGGTACCCAGCCTTCCTGGTGGCATGCCACGGTCACTGCGCCAGCTGCAGGCGTCCGCGGGCCTGCTGTACGACGTGCTGCGCGAGCACGATCCGGACCACCTGCTGCTGGCACTGGCGGAACGTGAAGTGCTGTACGACAGCCTCGACCTGCCGGGGCTGCAGCAGGTACTGGAGCGCATCGGCACGCAGCGGTTGTCGGTGCAGCGCCCTTCATCACTCACGCCACTGGGCTTTCCACTGTGGGCCGAACGCCAGCGTGGTCAGTTCAGCAACGAAGACTGGCGTACACGCGTACAACGCGCGGCGCAGCAGCTGGAGCGTCGCCATGGCCGATGAACTGCCCCTGCTGCTTGCCGGAGAATCCGTGGTTCTGGTTGGCGCGCGTGCGCTGTACTGGCCCGCGCGGCAGGCACTGCTGATCGCAGACCTGCACCTGGGCAAGGCCGATGTGTTCCGCCGTGCCGGCATCGCGCTGCCCAGCGGCGGCACCGGCGAAGACCTGCAGCGCCTGCAGCGGCTTCTGGACCGGCATGCCTGCCGCGAACTGTGGATCCTGGGCGACATCCTGCATGGACCGGCGCATCGCGCCGCGTGGTACCAGCAGTGGCTGGGATGGCGCGAACGCAATGCCGCGCTGGACGTGCATGTTGTTCGCGGCAATCACGACCGGCAGCTACCGCATGCGCAGCTGCAGGTTCAGATCCACGATGATGTACGGCTGTCGCCGTTCCTGCTTCGGCATGAGCCGATGCCCGATGCGGCGTTGCACGTGATCGCAGGACATCTGCACCCGCAGATCGCTCTGGCGCCCTTGCGAAGGCGCTTCCCCGCATTCTGGTTGCGTGACCGGATGACGATCCTGCCGGCCTTCTCCGCATTCACTGCCGGCATCGTGCCTGCCCCCGCCCGCGGCGAACAGATGATCGCCTGCGTGGAGAGCGGTCTGGTGGAACTGCCGGTCGCCTGACTCAGGCCGGGCGAATGCCCAGCTGCGGCATCAACTGGAAATCAGGCGTGTCGTCCTCACGCCGCCGCGGCAAGGCCTGGATTGCCGCCAGCATCTCCTGCGCGCAGGTGCGGATGCGTGCGTGGTGTTCCGGTGACGCATGGCTGATCAGGCTGCCGACATGGAACTCGAATACATCCTCCAGTACGTCGGGCTGGTCCTCGTGCAGCATCTGCAGCAGTCCGCGCAGCTTGCAGATTTCCGATTCCAGCTCCTCGACCGCGAACAACATGGCATCCTCCTCTTCAACATCAGGCGGCACGTCCGGGCCGCAACAGGCCGCAACGGCAGCGTAGCCCGGGCCACGCGCGATGTTGATCACGGAAAGGAAAACGGGCGACGCGCAGTCGCGTGCAACCTACTTCTCGCACATCCGCGGTGAGGCAACCGTTAATTCACGTGATGGCTCGCTTCACGCGCTGGCCGTGACCACGTTGCTGCGAGGCATGTCCATCGTCGTGGCCAGTGCGTCGATGAAGGCCGGATCCAGCGTGAGCGAACCGAACCAGCCCTGCTGCGTTCCACTGAGCACGCGCAGCATGTGGCCACGGCCTCCGGGCAGGCGCCCCATCGGGCCCAGCAGCACGTCGCGCGCCTTCGCCCAGGCATCGCGGTCCGACTGGAACAACGGCGTCAGCCAACGGCTCCAGCGCTGGTAGACCGCCACATGCGCCCTGCGTTGCGCCTGGTACGCCTGCAACGCTTCGGCACCACCGCCATGCGTGCGAACGGCATCGCGCAATGCCAACGCATCGAGCAGCGCCATGTTCACCCCCTGCCCCAGCTGCGGGCTCATCGCGTGCGCGGCATCCCCTGCCAGCACCATGCGGCCCTGGTGCCAGCGCGTCATCACTGCATCGCGATAGACCGCGCGCGCCAGCTGGCCGGCATCGCGCAAGTGGGCGAAGCGCGCACTGGCCTGCGGCCACAGCGCATGCAGCTCGTCCAGCCAGGGCGTCATGCCATCGGCCTGCCAACGCTCGAAGTCGGCGCGTGGCAGGCTCCAGAAGAAGCTCAGGCGCGGCGTGTCATCGCCGGGGCGCGTACCGACCGGCAGCAGGCCGATCATCTTGCGCGCGGCCACGTAGCGCTGCCGCAGCTCCTGCACGTGCGGCCAGTCTTCGGCCGGCAACAGGCACCACAGCGCCCCCCACGGGTACACGCGGTCCAGCCCGGCACCGCCAGCGATCGTGCCGCGCAGCGCAGAGGCCGCGCCATCGGCGGCCACCACCAGATCGAACGGGCCATGCGTGCGCCCATCGCTGTCGCGCAGGCGTCCATGCCCGGCATCCACCTCGGTGATGGTGGTACCGGCATGCAGCTGGCCAAGCCCGCCACGGGCATCATCCAGCAGCGAGAACAACGCCCCACGCTGCATGCCCAGTCCGTGCAGGCGCGCATCCAGGCCGTCGTAGCGCATGTCCATCACCGCGCGCTCGCATGGCGTGTCGCCATACAGGCGGTGCACCGGCGCCGCATGCGCGCGCACCGCATCCAGCAGGCCCATCTGCCACAGCACCTGCAGGCCGCTGGGCTGCAGCAGGAAACCTGCACCCACCGGCCCCGGCGTGGGCACGCGTTCGAAGATTTCCACCTCGTGGCCGTCACGGGTGAGCAGGATGGACACTGCCTGTCCAGCGGTGCCGTAGCCGATCACGGCGATACGCAGTCGTTCCGTCATGGCCGCATTGTGCCCGAGGCGGGTGGATCGCGAACGGCCCGCGGGCACGCCGCGCAAAAAAAACCCCGCCGAAGCGGGGTTTTCAACGCACTGTCGAGTGGATCACTCGGCCGGCGTGATGTTCGAAGCCTGGGCACCCTTCGGGCCCTGGGTCACGTCATAGGTGACACGCTGGCCTTCCTGCAGGCTGCGGAAGCCCTTGGAGTTGATGGCGGAGAAGTGCGCGAACACGTCGGCGCTGCCATCCTCCGGCGAGATGAAGCCAAATCCCTTGGCGTCGTTGAACCACTTGACGGTACCGTTCGGCATGGTGATGCGAGACCTTATGCAATGAATGGGTGGTGTACGCTGAACCCGCGCACAAGCTGAGTATGCAAAGCTTGCTCGGGGAAGACAATCACCCCCGCGCCAATTCGCCCACCAGTTCCGGAAGTCCGTTGCTCGCCGCCTGTACGTTGGCCAGCACTTCGGCCATCGTAATCTCCTCGCCATCACCGCAGCCCGCCGCCCAGTTGGCGATGATCGCCAGGCAGGCGTAATCCAGCCCAAGCTCCCGTGCCAGCGCGGCTTCGGGCATGCCGGTCATGCCCACCAGATCACAACCATCGCGGCGCATGCGGGCGATCTCGGCGATGGTTTCCAGGCGTGGGCCCTGCGTCGCGCCGTAGCAGCCACCGTCATGGACCGTGACACCGGTCACTTTGGCCGCCGCCAGGATCTTGCTGCGCAGCATCGGCGTGTACGGGTGGCCGAAATCGACGTGGACCACGTCGGTGCCTTCTTCTTCACAGATGGTGCTGATGCGGCCCCAGGTGTAGTCGATGATCTGGTCCGGGCAGGCCAGCACGCGCGGACCGAAATCCTCGGTGATGCCGCCGACCGTGTTCAACGCCAGCACGCGCTGCGCGCCCAGCTGCTGCAGCGCGGCCAGGTTGGCGCGGTAGTTGATCTTGTGCGGCGGCAGCGAGTGGCCTTCACCATGGCGCGCCAGGAACGCGACGCGATGGCCGAGCAGCGTGCCCACGCGCACCGGACCGGACGGGCGGCCGAAGCGGGTGTCGACCTCGTGGGTCTGCACGTCGTCGAGCTTGGCCAGGTTGTAGACACCGGTACCGCCGATCACGGCCAGGGCGATCTGTTGCATTCGAAGCACTCCATGAAAAGACGAACGCCGGCACCCGAGGATGCCGGCGATGGAAGAAGACACGCCGCAGGCGGCTGCGCCGTTATTCCTTCATTGCGTAGATGGCCGGCACACAGCGCAGGGTTTCGTTGACGTCCATGCCGAAGCCGAACACATAGCGGTCCGGCAGTTCGATGCCGGCGTAATCGGCGGTCACGTCCGGCAGCGCGCGGTCGTGCTTCTTCACCGTCATCGCGGCGATGCGCACATCGGTGGCGCCTTGCTCCAGGCACCAGGTGCGCACGCCCTGCAGGGTGTAGCCCTCGTCGAGGATGTCGTCGACCAGCAGCACGCGGCGGCCGAACAGCGAGGTGGCCGGCTTGTGCTTCCAGACCAGGTCGCCGCCGGTGGTTTCGCCACGGTAGCGGGTGGCGTGCAGGTAATCGAACTGCACGTCCTGCCCGCGCGCACCCAGTTCCAGCGCCAGCTGGCCGGCGAAGGGCAGCGCGCCGTGCATGATCGACAGGAACAGCGGCACCTCGCCCTTGTAGTCGCGCGCGATGGCGTCGGCGATACCAGCAATGGCCTTGTCGATGGTGGGGCGGTCGACCAGCAGGTCAGCCTGGGCCAGGGCCTGGGAAATGGTGAGGTTGGGCATCAGACGGTTCTTCCAAGGGTTTCAAGCAGACGGGTTTGGGTATCGCCATGGCGGGCATCGGCCAGCAGGCCATCCCAGCCAAGCGCGCCGCGGCCGATCAGGCCCAGCAGCGCAGCGGTATTGAGGGAGCGCCCCTGCACCGCGTGCAGGGCTTCATCGACCAGCTCCGGGTGGCAGACCAGCACCACGTCGCAGCCGGCGTCCAGATGGGCGTGCACGCGCGCCGGTACGCCGCCGGCACTGTGCGAGGCGGCCATGCCGATATCGTCGGAGAACACCACGCCACGGAAGCCGAGCTCGCCGCGCAGGATGTCCTGGATCCAGCGCGGCGAGTAACCGGCTGGTTCCGGCGCCACCTGCGGGTAGATCACGTGCGCCATCATCACCGCGTCGGCACCGGCGGCGATGCCGGCCTGGAAGGGCACCAGGTCCTGCGCACGCAGCTCGTCCAGCGCGCGCGGGTCGATCGCGGTGTCCACGTGGGTGTCTTCCAGCACGGTACCGTGGCCGGGGAAATGCTTGAGCGTGGCGGCCATGCCGACCGAATGCATGCCACGCACGTAGGCGGCGGTGAACGCGGCCACCACCTGCGGGTCTTCACTGAAGGCGCGGTTGCCGATGGCACGGTTGCCACGGCCAAGGTCGACCACAGGCGCGAAGCTCAGGTCCACGCCGCTGGCCCGTACCTCGCTGGCCATCAGCCAGGCGTGCCGTTCGGCCAATGCCAAGGCCTGCTGCGGGTCGGTGGCATACAGCGCACCAATGTCCTGCAGTGGCGGCAGATCGCTGTAACCCTCGCGGAAACGCTGTACGCGGCCGCCTTCCTGGTCCACGCAGATCAGCTGCGGGCGCGGCGCGGCGGCGCGGATGGCCGCGCTCAGATCGGTCACCTGCTGGCGCGAGGCGAAGTTGCGCTTGAACAGCACGACCCCGGCCACGGCATCGTGCTGCAACCAGTCACGTTCCTGGGCAGTCAGTTCGGTGCCGGCAACGCCGATCAGCAGCATGGTCGATCTCCACAACGCGCGCCCGCATGGCGCAGTGCCGCATTGTCGCAGAACCGGCCGACAGGCGCAGTGGTCAAGGCAAAAGGGGCGTGTGGGGTCAGCGCCGCAGTGCGGATCTGACCCCGGGGTCGGATCCCCGCAGGGGCTCTGACCCCGCGCTGCTCAGACCTTGCAGCCGTCCGGGCCGCAGGCCTCGTCGCCATCGGCCGGGGGCTCTGGCGCGCCCTGCTCGGCGGCGATCTGGCGCAGTGCGTTGGCGAAGGCCTCGGGCGGCTGCGCCCCGGAAATGGCCCACTTCCCATCGATGACGAAGGTCGGCACCGAAGAAATGCCCAGCGCATGGGCCTGGGCCAGCTTGGCGTCCACTTCGGCCAGGCCGCGATCGGAGGCCAGCATCTGCGCGATCTCACCCGCATCGAGGCCGCCAGCGACGCCGGCCTTGATCAACACCTGCGGGTCGGCCAGGTTCTGGCCCTGCTCGAAGTGGGCGCGGAACAGCGCCTCGCCCACCGCGTCCTGCACGTCGTGCTGCCCGGCCAGCCACAGCACCCGGTGCGCCGGCAGCGTGGTCACCCGCACCTGGCCCTGGCTGAAGTCCATTGGCAGCCCTTCGGCACGCGCGGTGGTCTGGGTCTGGCTGAGGATCTGCTCGGTACGTTCGGCACCGCCGAACTTGCGCACGTAGGCCTCGCGCAGCGGTACCGGTGTGGCGTCCGCGTCCGGATCCAGCTGGAACGGCTGCCAATGGATGTCGAGCTCAGGCGCGTCGGCGCCCAGCAACTGCACGCCCTGCTGGAAACGATGCTTGCCGATCCAGCACCAGGGACAGACCACGTCGGAGTAGATGTCGATTCTCATCCCCCCAACATGGGGCCCACCCTCGCCGAAAAAAGGGGACGGAGGGGATTAAGTCGCTTTCCGCACAGGCGGGGTAAAGACGACTTAATCCCCTCCGTCCCCTGTTCAGGGGTTCACCACTGTGAATAGGGGTGGCTGGCGAGCGCGACGTTGTAGTAACGGGCGTCGTCGGTCACTTCGGCGCCAACCCAGTCCGGCAGTTCGATGACCTGGTCAGCGCTGTCCAGCTCGACCTCGGCCACCACCAGGCCGGCGTTGTCGCCGAGGAATTCATCCACTTCCCAGGTGAGCCCGGCGTGCTCGACCAGATGACGGCGCTTGTCGATAAGGCCGCCAACACAGAGCGCCAGCAGCGCGCGCGCGTCGTCCACCGGGATCGGGTAGTCGAACTCCTGTCGGGTGTGGCCGATGGTGCGCGACTTCAGGTTGAGCGCGGCGTGGTCGCCTTCGATGCGGACCCGCACCGAGGCATTCTGGGTGCCGCGGTCGAGCGCACCCATATCGTTGATGTAACCCTGCGCCATCGGGATCACCCGATGCGCGGCGGCACGCCAGCCGTCACTGCTGACGAGGTATTTGCGTTCGATTTCGATGCCCATCGCGCCATTATGCGCGATGGGCATGACAGCCGATCAGCGCTTTTCGAACACCGCGATGCTTTCCACGTGTGCGGTGTGCGGGAACATGTCCATGGCACCGGCGCTGACCAGGGTGAAGCCCTGTTCGTTGACCAGATAGCCGGCATCGCGTGCCAGCGAGCCCGGGTGGCAGCTGACATAGACGATGCGCTTGAACTGCTTCAGCGGCAGCTGCTGCAGCACTTCGATCGCGCCCGAGCGCGGCGGGTCCAGCAGCAGCTTGTCGAAGCCCTGGCGCATCCACGGGGTGCTGCGCTGGTCCTGGGTCAGGTCGGCGCTGAAGAACTGCGCGTTGGCTAGGCCATTGCGCTCGGCATTCTCACGGGCGCGCGCGACCAGGCCGGCATCGCCTTCCACGCCGACCACTTCGCGCACGCGGCGCGCCAGCGGCAGGGTGAAGTTGCCCAGGCCGCAGAACAGGTCCAGCACGCGCTCGTCCTCACCTGGCTCCAGCAGGTCGAGGGCGTGGGCGATCATCTTCTCGTTGAGCTTGGCGTTGACCTGGATGAAGTCCAGTGGGCGGAACGCCAGTTCCACATCCCACGGCGCCAGCCGGAACGACAGCGGCACGCCCTGCCCGTCCAGCGGCTGCACAGTGTCCACGCCGCCGGACTGCAGGTAGATCACGAAACCATGCTGCTGGCCAAAGGCGGCCCAAGAGGCGCGGTCGGCATCGCTGAGCGGCTGCAGGTGGCGCACGGTCAGCACCACGGCCTGGTCACCGGCGATGAACTCGATCTGCGGAATGTCGCGCTTGCCATCGAGCGATTCGATGAAGGTCGACAAGGCTTCGACCTTGGTGCCGATCTCGGGGATCACGGTCAGGCACTGGCTCAGGTCGGCGACGAAGCGCGGATCCTGTTCACGGAAGCCGACCAGGGTCTTGTCCTTCTTCTCGACCCGGCGCACCGAGAACCGGCCCTTGCGGCGGTAGCCCCAGCTCTCGCCGACCAGCGGCGCCAGCACGGTGCCCGGCTTCACGTGGCCGATGCGCTCCAAGTTGTCCATCAGCACGCGCTGCTTGGCGACGATCTGCTGCTCTTCGTCCAGGTGCTGCAGCACGCAGCCGGCGCAGGTACCGAAATGCGGGCACTTCGGGGTCACGCGCTGGGGCGAGGCCTGCAGTACTTCCACCGTGCGTGCCTCGTCGAAATGGCGGCTGCGGGCGGTCTGTTCGGCCATCACCACCTCGCCCGGCAGGGCGCCACTGATGAAGGTGACCTTGCCACCCTCGCCTTCACGGCGGGCGACGCCGCGACCATCATGGCTGAGGTCGAGGATCTCGGTCTGGAACGGGGTACGGTCGATGCGGGAGCGGGATCGGGCCACGTGGCAACAGGCTGCGGGCAAAAATGGGGGCACATTGTCGCAGATCCTGACTGGCAGGGTCCGGACCCGCTTGCGCCCGCCGCCGCCGTGCTTGATGATTGCAGCAGCTGACATGGAGGCAGCCCTGATGCAGATGACCCCGCGGGCCAGCCGGCCCCGCTTCCTGCTTGTCGAGGACGACATCATCAGCCGCGGTTTTTTCAAAGCGGCGTTGGAAACGTTACCGGCGGACGTGGACACCGCAGATTCATTGGCCAGTGCGCTGGCCAGCGCCGAGCCCGGCGCGCATGACCTGTGGCTGATCGACGTCAACCTGCCGGACGGCAACGGCGCGCAGCTGCTGCGTGAACTGCGCCGTTCGCACCCTGATACCCCGGCATTGGCGCATACCGCCGATGGCGACACCTCCATCCATGCCCGCCTGCGTGAAGCTGGCTTCAGCGACACGCTGGTCAAGCCGCTGGGCCGCGACCAGTTGCTGAAAGCCGTGCGCCGCGCGCTGGTGAACAGCCCGGCTGGGATCTTCGTTGCCCCGGCCCCGGCAGCGGTCGAGCTGCAGGTGCAGGACTGGGACGAGACCGCGGCACTGGCCGCGCTCAATGGCCAGCGCAACCACCTGATCGCCCTGCGCGAGCTGTTCCTGGCCGAGTTGCCGGGGGTACGCGACGCGGTCGAGCAGGCCGTGGACCAGCACGACGAGCGCCAGCTGCGCAGCCAGCTGCACCGGTTGCAGGCCAGCTGCGGGTTTGTCGGCGCGGCTCGGTTGGGGCGTGCGGTACGCCAGCTGCATCATGCGCCGGAGTCTGGACAGGCGCAGGCCGGGTTCCGCGCCGCGGTGGCTGCCCTGCTGCATTGAGGGTTGCTCGGCGGGGCTGCGCCCTGCACCCGCAGAGGCTTCAAGCCAAGCCAAGCCAAGGCAACGGCAACAGCAACAGCAACAGCAACAGCAAAAGCAACAGCAAAAGCAAAAGCTGGCATTCCGTGGGTTGGCGGGGCGGTATCGGAGTGCGGGGACGCCGTAAACCCGTCCATGGGGGCTTGGCAGCCGCATCCATGCGGCTGACACCCCGCACTCCGATACCGCCCCACCTCTGACAGTTTTCCGTGATCGGGTAGATCCACGCCATGCGTGGATGAATTTCTGTCAGATATCGAAATCAATCTGGGGTCAGATCCGTTTTCCGAGGGAAAACGGATCTGACCCCGTCGGCATGTCCAACAGCTCGCGGAAAACTGTCGAAGGCGGGGTGGGTCCGGTTGCGGGAGTGTCCGCGGCATGGATGCCGCGGCCAAGCCCCCAAGGGTGAGGGCGCTTTGCTTGCGAAGCACTGCTTCGCAAGCGCCCGAACGCACAGCCGCCAGCGGCTGGGCCGGACCGCGGAGCGGGGTTTACGGCGTCTCCCGCAACCGGACCCACCCCGCCTACCCACGGACAGCCAGCTTTTGCTTTTGACGTTGACGTTGATTCGGCAGGTGCAGGGCTGCAAGCCCTGCCGAACACCCCTACCGTCGGGGGGCCAGCTGCTCCAGCAGTTCCCAGGACTTCAGGCCGCGGGCACCCAGGTGATGGGCCAGCACCCGCCGCATTGGCAGGCGCAGGCTGGCCAGGTCGGCCGCATCGGGTTCTTCGTCGGCGGCCAACGCCAGCAGCGCCGAGCCGGTCGCGGCTGCCCGTCGTTCTCCGCCGCGCTCGCTGAGCAGACGCTGCGCCCCTTCCTGGGGATCCAGTTCGTAACGTGCCGCCGGGTCGATCGGCTGGCCGTCGCTGGCACTGTCCAGTTCGAAGCCCAGGCCCAGTGCGGTCAGCAGCTCACGCTCGAAACGACGCAGCGTCCAGGCCAGGCCGGCACCGACCGCCAGCCGCGCGCGCGCTTCGCCATAGGCCAGATACAACTCAGGCAACGGGTCCTGGCGGGGTGCCAGGCGCAGTGTCAGTTCACTCAGGTAGAAGCCGGCCAGCATCGCCTGGCCGACCAGCCGCGGTGCGGCGTCCAGCGCTTCGGCGCCGCGCAGCTGGGCCAGTTCACCGCGCTGCTGGGCACTGAAGCGGATCCACTGCAGCGGCTGCAGGGCGGCGCGCAGCACCTGGCCCTTGGCGGTGGACACGCCACGCGCGAGCAGGCCGATGCGGCCATGCTGCGCGCTCAACACCTCGACCAGCAGGCTGGTCTCGCGGTAGGCCCGCGCGTGCAGCACGAAGCCGGTGTCGTCCTCGATCATCATCGAAGCGACCGCAACGGCTTACTCGTAACCGAAGGCCTTCAGCGCGGCCTCGTCATCGGACCAGCCTTCACGCACGCGCACCCAGGTCTCAAGGAACACCTTGGCCCCGAACAGACGTTCCATCTGCAGGCGGGACTTGGCGCCGATCTCCTTGAGGCGGGCGCCGCCCTTGCCGATCACGATGGCCTTCTGGCCTTCGCGCTCGACCCAGATCACCGCACCGATGCGCAGCAGGTTGCCGTCCTCGGTGAAGCGTTCGATCTCAACGGTGGTGGCGTACGGCAGCTCTTCGCCGAGCTGGCGCATCAGCTGCTCACGTACCAGTTCGCCGGCCAGGAAACGCTGGCTGCGGTCGGTGATCTCGTCCTCGCCGAACATCGGCGGCGCTTCCGGCAGCAGCTTCAGCACGTCGCGCACCAGTGCTTCCAGGCCGTTGCGCTTCTGCGCCGAGATCGGATGCACGGCAGCGAAATCACGGCCCTCGGTCACCTGCTGCAGGAACGGCAGCAGCGCGCCCTTTTCCTTCAGGCGGTCGATCTTGTTGACCACCAGCACCACCGGAATGCCAGCGTCGCGCAGCACATTGAAGGCCAGGCTGTCTTCTTCATCCCAGCGACCGGCCTCGATCACCAGCAGGCCGGCATCGACGCCTTCCAGCGAGCCGCGCGCGGCGCGGTTCATCACCCGGTTCATCGCCCGCTTCTGCACCTTGTGCAGGCCGGGGGTGTCGACCAGCACCAGCTGGCCTTCCGGGTAGGTGGCGATGCCCAGCAGGCGATGACGCGTGGTCTGCGGGCGGTTGGAAACGATGCTGACCTTCGCACCGACCAGGGCATTGGTCAGGGTCGACTTGCCCACGTTCGGGCGGCCGATGACGGCCACGCTGCCGCAATGATGAGGGGTTTGTTCGCTCACTTGGAATCCAGTTGTTCTAGGACGGCCGCAGCCGCCTGTTGTTCGGCAAGCCGCCGCGAGGCGCCTTCGCCCTCGGTGCTGGCGGCCGGGTCCGCTACGTTGCAGCGTACCCGGAAGTGCTTGGCATGGTCGTCACCGGATTCTGACACCAGTTCATACTGCGGCAACGCCTTCTGTCGGGCCTGCAGCCATTCCTGCAGGCGGGTCTTGGGGTCCTTCTCGGGCCGGCCGGTGGCCGGCAGTGCCTCGATCGAGGCGCCGAACCAGGGCAACACCACCGCCCGGCAGGCCTCGAAGCCGGCATCCAGATAGATCGCGGCCACCACGGCTTCCACCGCGTCGGCCAGGATCGAGTCGCGGCGATGGCCGCCCGACTTCATTTCACCCGGCCCCAGGGTCAGCCGCTCACCCAGCTGCAGGGTACGCGCGATCACCGCCAGCGCTCCTTCACGCACCAGTTCGGCGCGGGCACGGGTCAGCGCACCCTCGTCGGCCTTGGGCCAGCGCTGGTACAGCGCCTCGGCCACCATCATGTTGACGATGCTGTCGCCCAGGAACTCCAGGCGTTCGTTGTGCGGCGCGCCGGCACTGCGATGGGTCAGCGCCTGCTTGAGCAGGGCCGGATCGCCGAAGGGATGACCGATGAGGTCGCCGCGTTGGATGAATTTACTGGGCACCGCTTCGTGTCAGGTCCTGGGAAGAATCGAATTTGCCAACCACATCGAGGTTGCCGATCAGCTGGCGACGCACTTCGTAGTTGACCTTGAGGGTCCAGCCATTGTCGCGACGGTCGAACTTCACGTTGGCCGGCTTCACATTGTCCGAGTAGTTGATGTACAGGCGCTTGAAGAACAGGTCCTGGATCCGCGACGGCTCCATGCTGCCCACGCCCGGCTCGTTGGCCAGGCTCTTCATCGCCGAGCGCACGGCGTAGTACTCCTGGTATATCGGGAACAGCTTCATGCCGATGTAGAGGAAGAAGCCGACCACGATCAGAACCGTCAGGAACGAGGTCAGGGTCATGCCGCGCTGCGTGTTCATCGCCTTCATTGCGTTCTCCCCAGATACGCGTTGGATGTGAAAGTACTCAGTTGATGCCCGATCAGTTGATGCTCGAGCCGATCCGCGACGGCTCGAAGCCATCCTTGCAGAACCAGCCCTGGCAGTTCAGCCAGATCAGGAAGGCCTTGCCGCGCAGGTTCTCTTCCGGCAGCAGGCCCCAGAAACGGCCGTCGTCGCTGTTGTCACGGTTGTCGCCCATCACCAGGTACTTGCCGGCCGGCACGGTCCACTGGCCCTGGCCACGCGGATAGTCGGTCTCCAGCACGGTGTGGGTGCGGCCCGGCAGGTGCTCGACCAGCAGGTTGGCGCCTTCACCCTGGCCCTTGTGGCCGGCGTAGATGCCCTTGTTGTCGTACTTCAGCGGCTCGCCATTGAGGATCACGCCGTCGCCTTCGAAGACGACGGTGTCACCCGGCACGCCGATCACGCGCTTGATGAAGTTCTCGCCCTTGGCCGGGTCGTTGTCGCTGTGGCCGGGGAAGTGGAACACCACCACGTCGCCACGCGAGGGCTCGCCGAACGGCACGATCTTGGTGTTGCTGATCGGCAGGCGCAGGCCGTAGGAGAACTTGTTGACCAGGATGAAATCGCCGATCAGCAGGTTCGGCATCATCGAGCTGGACGGGATCTTGTACGGTTCGGCAATGAAGCTGCGCACGATCAGCACGATCGCCAGCACCGGGAAGAACGCACGCGAGTAATCCACCAGCACCGGCTCGGAATCGAGCAGGCCGGCGCGCTGGGCGCGACGCTTGGCGAGGTACAGCTTGTCCGCAAGCAGGATCAGGCCCGAGGCCAGGGTCAGCACGACCAGGAGGATCTCAAACAGTTTCATTCAGGGTCCTTTGCAACGTCACCGGACGACCGGCCCCGCAGGGCCGGTGCGGGATTACTTGTTGTCCATCTGCAGCACGGCCAGGAACGCTTCCTGCGGAATCTCCACACGGCCGACCTGCTTCATGCGCTTCTTGCCTTCCTTCTGCTTTTCCAGAAGCTTCTTCTTGCGCGAAACGTCGCCACCATAGCACTTGGCCAGCACGTTCTTGCGCATGGCCTTGACCGTGGTACGGGCGATGATCTGCGAGCCGACCGCAGCCTGGATGGCGACGTCGAACATCTGGCGCGGGATCAGGTCCTTCATCTTCTCGCACAGCTCGCGGCCACGGCGGTCGGCATGGCTGCGATGCACGATCAGCGACAGCGCGTCGACCTTGTCGCCGTTGATCAGCACATCCACGCGGACGAACGGGCCGGCATCGAAGCGCACGAAGTGGTAGTCCAGCGAGGCGTAGCCACGGCTGACCGACTTCAGCTTGTCGAAGAAGTCCAGCACCACCTCGGCCATCGGCAGCTCGTAGCTGATCTGCACCTGGCTGCCCAGGTAGTTGATGCCGATCTGGCTGCCGCGCTTTTCTTCGCACAGCTTGATGATGTTGCCGATGTACTCCTCGGGGGTGAGCACGTTGGCACGGATGATCGGCTCGCGGATCTCCTCGACCTGGTTCACCGGCGGCAGCTTGGCCGGGTTGTCCATGTTGATGATCGAGCCATCGGTCTTCAGGACTTCATACACCACCGTCGGCGCGGTGCTGATCAGGTCCAGGTTGTATTCGCGCTCCAGGCGCTCCTGCACGATCTCCATGTGCAGCATGCCCAGGAAGCCGCAGCGGAAGCCGAAGCCCATCGCCTCGGAGCTTTCCGGCTCGAAGCGCAGCGCGGCATCGTTCAGGCGCAGCTTGTCCAGCGCTTCGCGCAGGTCCGGGTAATCCTCGGCATCGACCGGGAACAGGCCGGCGAACACGCGCGGCTGCATTTCCTGGAAACCGGGAAGCGGCTTCGGTGCCGGGTCGCCGGCCAGGGTCAGGGTGTCGCCGACCGGCGCACCGTGCACGTCCTTGATGCTGGCGGTGACCCAGCCCACTTCACCGGCACGCAGCGCCGGCAGCACTTTCCGCTTCGGCGTGAACACGCCGACGTTGTCGACCTGGTGGTTGCGGCCGGTGGACATCACCTGCAGCTTGTCACCGGCCTTGATCTCGCCCTGCATCACGCGCACCAGCGAGACCACGCCCAGGTAGTTGTCGAACCACGAGTCGATGATCAGCGCCTGCAGCTTCTCGGTATCGCGCGGCGTCGGCGGCGGGATGCGATGCACGATCGCTTCCAGCACATCCTGCACGTTCAGGCCGGTTTTGGCGCTGACCGGCACGGCGTCGGAGGCGTCGATGCCGATCACGGCCTCGATCTCGGCCTTGGCGCGCTCGACGTCAGCGGTCGGCAGGTCGATCTTGTTGATCACCGGCACCACTTCCAGGCCCTGCTCCACCGCGGTGTAGCAGTTGGCCACCGACTGCGCTTCCACGCCCTGGGCAGCATCGACCACCAGCAGCGCGCCTTCGCAGGCGGCCAGCGAGCGGCTGACTTCATAGGAGAAGTCGACGTGGCCGGGGGTGTCGATGAAGTTCAGATGGTAGGTCTGCCCGTCCTTGGCCAGGTACGGCAGCGACACCGACTGCGCCTTGATCGTGATGCCACGCTCGCGCTCGATCGGGTTGGAGTCGAGCACCTGCGCTTCCATCTCGCGGGCCTGCAGGCCACCACAAAGCTGGATGATGCGGTCGGCCAGCGTGGACTTGCCGTGGTCGACATGGGCGATGATGGAGAAGTTGCGGATGTTCCGCATCGAATCAGAAGACATAGGTGGCGGCGGCGCGCGGCGTCGTCAGGGTAACGGTCGATTATCGCATGCCCGGCGCCCCGCCGCGAAAGCGGTCTCATCGGGGGCCGCCCGGAACGGCCGAAGCCCCGCCAGGGCGGGGCTTCGGGGGACGGACAAGGGCCGCGGGGGCGGCCCGGGCAGGCCTTACTGGCCGGCCTTCACCGCCACGAAGGCGCTGTTGCCGTTGCCGGTGCGCACCAGCAGCATCACCACGTCGTCCTTCTTGTAGCTGGACAGCGCCCGGTTCAGGCTCTCCACGCTGCCGACCGGGGTGCGGCCGACCTGCAGGATCACCATGCCAGGAGACAGGCCGGCATCACGCGCCGCCTGGCCCTTGACCCCGGTGATGCGCACGCCTTCGTTGCCATCCAGGCCGAACTGCTTGCGCTGCGGCGCGGTCAGGTCGCTCACGTCCAGGCCCAGCAGGGCGTTGGCGCCGGCCTGCGGTGCCGCATCGGGCTTGGCGGCAGCCGCCGCACGGGCATTGCCCTGACCGTCTTCGCTCAGCGCCGTGAGCGTGGCACTGAGATCGCGCGGCTTGCCATCGCGGATCACACCCAGGGTGACACGGCTGCCCGGCGCCATCGCACCGATCAGCGGCGGCAGGTCGGACCAGCTGTTGACCGGGCTGCCGTTGACCGAACGCACCACGTCGCCGATCTGCACACCGGCCTTCTCCGCGGCACTGCCAGCGACGATCTGATTGACCAGCGCGCCTCGGCTGTCGGGCAGGCCCAGGCCCTGCGCCTTCAGCGCATCGATCGGCTCGACCACCGCACCCAGCTGGCCACGGGTGACCTTGCCGCTCTTCTTGATCTGCTCGACCGCGCTCATCGCCAGGTCGATCGGGATCGCGAAGCTGATGCCCATGTAGCCGCCGGAGGCGGAGAAGATCTGCGAGTTGATGCCGACCACTTCGCCACGGGTGTTCAGCAGCGGACCACCGGAATTGCCCTGGTTGATCGCCACGTCGGTCTGGATGAACGGCACGTAGCGCTGGTCGGCGCCACCGGTGCTGCGGCCCAGTGCACTGACGATACCGGCAGTGACCGAGTGGTCGAGGCCGAACGGCGAACCGATCGCGACAACCCACTGGCCCGGCTTCAGGGTGTTGGAGTCACCCACGCGCACGGTCGGCAGGTTCTTGCCGTCGATCTTCAGCAGGGCGACGTCGTACTGCTGGTCGCTGCCCACCACCTTGGCGGTGAACTCGCGGCTGTCGCCCAGCTTGACCTTCACGTCACTGGCGTCGGCCACCACGTGGTAGTTGGTCAGCACATAGCCATCGGGCGAGATGATGAAGCCCGAGCCCATGCCACGGCCCTTGATGCTGGGACCGCCATCCTGCCCACCCGGGCCCTGCCCCGGCATCGGGAAGTCAGGGCCAAAGAAGCGGCGGAAGAACTCCGGCATGTCATCGTCGCCGCCCATCGGGCCGCGGGAGGCCTGGCGGTTGTTGCGGACGATGGTGGTGTCGACGTTGACCACGCCCGGGCCGACCTGTTCGACCAGGTTGGTGAAGTCGGGCAGGCCACTGACCAGCGGCGCCGCGGGCGCCCGCGGCGCCGCGGCCGGCGCAGGCTGGGTCTGCGCGGCAGGCGCCGGCGCCTGTGCGCAGGCCATCAGCGGAAGGGTCAGGGCCAGCAGGCCAATGGCCTGCGTGCGGAGTCGGGGAGTCATCGGACGGCAACCTCCGGATCGGGTGGAAAGAGGAATACGGGCCCCGCCGACGGCGGGGCGTGAAGGCGCCCAGCTCAGTCGCGCGGGCGCGGCGGCACCGGCAGGTCGTCCTGCAGGCGCGGCTCGAACGGGTAGAACGCGGCACCACCGGCATGGGCCGGGAAGCTGGCATTGAGCGCACCACCGGCGGCGGGCGCCAGGCTGGAGCGCGGCCATGGCCGGGCCTGCAGCCCACCGACCTCACCAAACGGCAGGTTGCGGTTGGCGTTGGCCGGTACGGTCGGGGTCAATGGTGCCTGCGCGGCGGCGATGGCGCGCTGCGGGGTGTCGTCGCGCTGGGCGGCACGTGCGGCCTGCTGGCTGCGCGTGGCACTGGCACGGCGGGCGTCCTGGCGGCGGTTGGCCGCGGCCATCGCCACGGCCGGCACGCTGGCCACCGCCATCGCGGCGGTGTCCACCGAGGCTTCGGTCACCGGAGCCGGCTGAGACGGCGCCGGCGGCAGTTCTGCCTGGCTGGCGATCACCTGCGGTGCCAACGGCTCGCCGGGAGTGGCCTCCTTCAGCTTCTCGCCGCCTATGAACAGGGCGACCGCAGCAACCGATGCGGCCAGGGCCGCGCCGCCACCCCAGGCCCGCCAGCCACTGCGGCGCACCTGACGGCGGGGTTCGGCCTGCGGCGTCGGCTCGGCCGCGATGGCGGCAGCCACGGCGGCACTGAACCCGGCCGGCGCCAGTGCCGAGGCCTGCCCGCGCATCACATCGCCCAGCAGCTGCCAGCGTTCCTGGCAGCCGGCCAGTTCGGGGTCATGCTCCATCCGGCGCAGCAGGAAGCGCGCTTCATCGGCACCCAGCTCGCCATCGACCAGGGCCGACAGCTGCTCGCGATGGCGCTGGTCCAGGCGCTGCCCGGCGGGCGATTGATGGTTCTGCGATTCGTTGAACGGATTACTGGTCATACGCGGCTCTTCTCACGGGTGGCGCTGCCGATGTCCAACAGCGGCCGGAGTTCGGTGTCGATCGCCTCGCGCGCGCGGAAGATCCGTGAACGCACGGTGCCGATCGGGCACCCCATTTTCTGCGCGATTTCCTCGTAGCTCAGGCCTTCCACCTCGCGCAGGGTGATCGCCGACCGGAGCTCTTCCGGCAGCGCGTTGACGGCCTTCATCACCGTCTGTTCCAGCTCCTGGCGCATCAACTCGCGTTCGGGCGTGTCGGTGTCGCGCAGGCGCGTACCACTGTCGAACTGTTCGGCATCGCCGATGTCGATGTCATCGGTCGGTGGCCGTCGATTGTGTGAAGCCAGGTAGTTTTTGGCGGTATTCACGGCGATTCGATGCAACCAGGTTGAGAACTGGGCATCGCCACGGAAACTTCCGATCGCGCGGTAGGCACGGATGAAAGTGTCCTGGGCGACGTCCTGACATTCGCTCCAGTCGGCGATGTAGCGACCGACAAGGGCCACCACGCGATGCTGGTACTTGCGCACCAGGACATCGAACGCGGCGCTCTCGCCGTGCTGCACGCGCCGGACCAGTTCCAGATCCAGCTCCTGTGGTGTATCAACCTCGGCCATGAGGGGCCGCACTCCTGTCAGCCCAACCGACGTCGGGCAATGAGACTGCCAATCCCGGGAAAAGTTCAGTCGCCGATCACCCGGCGCCGCACCAGCTTTTAACCACCGTTCCGTTAGCGTCCCGGTCCACGGCCATGGATCCGGGGTCGCCACTCCCCTGCTATTGGGATTTGACGCGGGGGAAACAACCTCTGGATCATAGCCGCTTCTCCATACACAACCGGATGGAACGTCCATGCTCTCAGGCTTCGATGGTCTCCGCTTCAGCCACTGGCACCCCGAGATCCGCGACGACGGCGTGGTGGTCCTCTCCCTGGATCGTCAGGACAGCAGCGTCAACGCGATGTCGCAGGACGTGCTGCTGGAACTGGGGGACCTGCTGGAACGCATCGCGCTGGACCCGCCCAAGGGCGTGGTGATCCAGTCGTTGAAGAAGGCGGGGTTCATTGCTGGCGCGGACCTGAAGGAGTTCCAGGAGTTCGACCGCCGCGGCACCGTCAACGACGCCATCCGCCGCGGCCAGGCCACCTACCAGAAGCTGGCCGAGCTGCCCTGCCCGACCGTGGCGGCCATCCATGGCCACTGCCTGGGCGGTGGCACTGAGCTCGCACTGGCCTGCCGCTATCGCGTGGCCTCCAATGACAGCAGCACCCGCATCGGCCTGCCGGAAACCCAGCTCGGCATCTTCCCCGGCTGGGGTGGCAGCGCGCGACTGCCGCAGCTGGTGGGTGCCCCGGCGGCGATGGACATGATGCTGACCGGCCGCACCCTGTCGGCCTCGGCCGCGCGTGGCATCGGCCTGGTCGACAAGGTGGTGGCACCGGCGGTGGTACTCGATACCGCCGTGGCGCTGGCCCTGTCCGGCACCACCCGCCCGTTCAAGCAGCGCGCCACTGCGTGGGCGACCAACACCTGGCTGGCCCGCACCCTGCTGGCCCCGCAGATGGTCAAGCAGGTCGCGCGCAAGGCGAAGAAGGACCAGTACCCGGCGCCCTACGCGCTGATCAGCACCTGGCAGCGCAGCGGCGGCAAGCCGATCCAGGCACGCCTGGATGCCGAACGCCGTGCGGTGGTGAAACTGGCCAGCACCCCGACCGCGCGCAACCTGATCCGCATCTTCTTCCTGACCGAGCGCCTGAAGGGCCTGGGTGGCGGCGACTCCGGCATCCGCCACGTGCACGTGGTCGGCGCCGGCGTGATGGGCGGCGACATCGCCGCGTGGGCCGCGTACAAGGGCTTCGACGTAACCCTGCAGGACCGCGAGCAGCGCTTCATCGACCCGGCCATGGAACGCGCGCAGGCGCTGTTCGCCAAGAAGGTGCGCGACGAGAGCAAGCGCCCGGCGGTGGCCGCACGCCTGCGTGCCGACCTGGAAGGCAACGGCGTGGCCGAGGCCGACCTGGTGATCGAAGCCATCATCGAGAACCCGGAAGCCAAGCGTGCGCTGTACCAGACGCTGGAACCGAAGATGAAGGTGGATGCACTGCTGACCACCAACACCTCGTCGATTCCGCTGGTGGAACTGCGTGACCACATCCAGCGCCCGGCGCAGTTCGCCGGCCTGCACTACTTCAACCCGGTGGCGCAGATGCCGCTGGTGGAAATCATCCACCACGATGGCATGGCGCCGGAAACCGAGCGCCGCCTGGCCGCGTTCTGCAAGGCACTGGGCAAGTTCCCGGTGCCGGTGGCCGGCAGCCCCGGCTTCCTGGTCAACCGCGTGCTGTTCCCGTACATGCTGGAAGCGGCCACCGCGTATGCCGAAGGCATTCCGGGCCCGGTGATCGACAAGGCGGCGGTGAAGTTCGGCATGCCGATGGGCCCGATCGAGCTGATCGATACCGTGGGCCTGGACGTGGCCGCCGGCGTCGGCCGCGAGCTGGCGCCGTTCCTCGGCCTGCAGATTCCGGCCGCGCTGCAGACGGTGGAACCGGACAAGCGCGGCAAGAAGGACGGCCAGGGCATCTACACCTGGGAGAACGGCAAGCCGAAGAAGCCGGACGTGGCCAGCGATTACCAGGCCCCGGCCGATCTTGAGGACCGCCTGATCCTGCCGCTGTTGAACGAAGCGGTGGCGTGCCTGCACGAAGGCGTGGTGGCCGATGCGGACCTGCTGGATGCGGGCGTGATCTTCGGTACCGGTTTTGCCCCGTTCCGTGGCGGTCCGATCCAGCACATCCGGGCGGTGGGTGCCGATGCGATCGTCGAGCGGCTGAAGGCGCTGCAGCAGCGCCACGGCGACCGCTTCGCCCCGCGCCCGGGCTGGGACAACCCCGCCCTGCGCGAACCGGTGGTGTAAGAGGTTTTATCGGCTGGGCCTGCGGCCCGGCACCCGCAGAGGCAACCGCCGAAGCAAAAACCAGAGCCAGAGCCGGAGCAACAGCCGGCTCTGGCTTTTCTGTTTGTTGGGCGGGGCGGATCATTACGAACTGGTGGGTGTCGACCTTGGTCGACACCAGGAGCGAAGCGACCGGCGTTTGATTTTGATTTTGATTTTGATTTTCTTTTTTCTTCTACGTGGTTGGACGCACGCGGAAACTGTCAGAGGCCGGGCGGGTGGGTTGCGCAGGACCGTTGGCGCCATGGATGGCGCCATCGAGCCCCCATGGGTGAGGACGCTTTGCTTGCGAAGCACTGCTTCGCAAGCGCCCGAACGCACAGCCGCCAGCGGCTGGGCCGGACCGCGGAGCGGGGTTCACGGCGTGTCCTGCGCAACCCACCCGCCCGGCCAAGCACGAGATACGCATTGCGCGTCCAGCCACGAGGGGCTGCGCCGTTGGCTGGAACAACCTGTTACCCATACGGGGCATGTCCCCGTCACACCTGCATGCGATGCTGGCGCTCTGATCCCTGCCAGCGAGAACGCCCGCATGACCACCATCATCGCCCCGCGCGTGCACGACATCGGCGGCCTCGAAGTCCGTCGCGCCGTCCCCACCCTGCAGGCCCGCAGCATCGGCTCGTTCGTGTTCGTCGACCAGATGGGCCCGGCACTCATGCACCCCGGCACCGCCATCGACGTGCGCCCGCATCCGCATATCGGCCTGGCCACCGTGACCTACCTGTGGTCGGGTGCGATCGGCCACCGCGATACGCTCGGCTCTGACCAGGTGATCCGTCCCGGTGACGTCAACTGGATGACCGCCGGCCGCGGCATCGCCCATTCCGAGCGCACGCCGCAACCGGACCGCGACCATGACAACCCGATCCACGGCATGCAGACCTGGGTGGCGTTGCCGAAGTCGCACGAGGAAATCGAACCGGCGTTCTACCACCACGCGGCGGCCACCCTGCCCGAGCAGCGCCGCAACGGTGCCTGGCTGCGCGTGATCGCCGGCCGCGCCTATGGCGAGGAATCGCCGGTGAAGGTGTTCGCCGACACCCTCAACGTGGCGATCGATCTCGACCCGGATGCGGAAATCGACATCGACGACGGCCATCGCGAACGCGCGCTGTACATCCTCGAGGGCGAGGCGCAGCTGGATGGCGTGGACATCCCCGCGCAGCACCTGGTGATCCCGGAAGCCGGCGCGCGTGGCCGCCTGCGCGCGAAGACGCCGGTGAAGGCGATGCTGTTCGGCGGCGAGCCGCTGGATGGCCCGCGTCATCTGTGGTGGAACTTCGTATCCAGCTCGAAGGAACGTATCGAGCAGGCCAAGCACGATTGGGAAGCCGGCCGCTTCGGCACCATTCCGGGCGACGACAAGGAATTCATCCCGCTGCCGCAGTACTGAACATCGCGTGTTGCACACATCCGAAGGTGTATCCCTGCACCCGGCGTTGACGCTACAGTCACCCGCTGATCACTGAAATGTGACATAAATCACACTTTCACCGTCAAAGGAGTGCAACACATGAGCATGGGTAAACGCTTGTCCGCCGAATTCCTCGGCACGTTCTGGCTGGTTCTGGGTGGCTGCGGCAGTGCGGTGCTGGCCGCCAAGTTCGGCGGTGACGGCAATCCGCTGGGTATCGGGTTCCTCGGCGTCGCCCTGGCCTTTGGCCTGACCGTGGTGACCGGCGCCTATGCGTTCGGCCATATCTCCGGCGCGCACTTCAATCCGGCGGTCAGCATCGGCCTGTGGGCCGGCGGCCGCTTCCCGACCAGGGACCTCGTGCCGTACATCATCGCCCAGGTGGCAGGCGGCCTGCTGGCCGGCTTCATCCTGCTGCAGATCGCCTCCGGGGCCAGCGGCTTCGCCATCGACGGCAGCCAGGCCGGTGCGTTCGCCAGCAATGGTTATGGCGCGCTGTCGCCCGGCGGTTACAGCGTGGCGGCGGCCTTCCTGTGCGAAGTGGTGCTGACCGCAGTGTTCCTCATCGTGATCATGGGTTCCACCCATGGAAAGGCACCGGCTGGCTTCGCGCCGCTGGCGATCGGCCTGTCGCTGACCCTGATCCACCTGATCAGCATCCCGGTCACCAATACCTCGGTGAACCCGGCCCGCTCCACCGCCGTGGCCTTCTTCGCCGGCAGCGGCGCGGTCAGCCAGCTGTGGCTGTTCTGGGTCGCCCCGCTGCTGGGCGGTGCGATCGGCGGCATCATCTACAAGTGGATCGGCAACGACCGCTGAGACCTGTGCGCGACCATTGCGGCCGACCTTCGGCCGCAATGGTTACGCTTGTAACCGCAATTTGTGCGAGCGCTCACGTTCCGTTAAGGTTGAGTTGACCGTCCGTGCACATGCCGGCCGGGGTGGCATCCGGGGATGGGATGCCAAGGCTGCCGGTCCATCCGGCGGAGCCAACGACACACCACCTTGGGGGATGCATGAAGTTCGCGCCTGTAGTGTTGTCGAGCCTGCTGTTCGCTGCGGCCCAGGCCGCCGCGCAGGCTCCCACCGAATGTCCTTCATTGCCGGCCAGCAGCGGCCTGCAGTGGCAACAGCAGGCACAGGCCGATTTCCTGGTCTGCCGCGCCAGCACCGGCGATGGCCGCGAGGTACTGACCCTGATGCTCAGTGCGCGCGATCCCAACCTTCCATTGAACCGCTCGCTGCGCCAGGAAAAGGGCAGCTTCGGCGGTGAATCGCTGTACTGGTACCAGCCCGATCTGGGAGGCCAGCAGCCGCCCGGTTATGCCGAGCGCCGCATCAGTGTGGTCAAGCTCGACAAAGGGCGTTACGCGCAGATTTCGCTGTATCCGGACAGCGCGCAGGAACTGGGCTCGCTGCAGCAGCTGGCGCAGGGCATGAGCCTGACCCCGTCGGCCGTGGCTGCCGGGAACTGACGATGGCGGGGATGACTGCCTGGCAGCATCCCCGCAGGATCCGACGCGCGGGACGTCCGCCGGGCATGGCCCGGCGGCGTTGCCGGTTTCTTTCACCGGGCATGGCCCGGCGCAATCCGTCAGAACTTGCCTTCCTGGAAATCGACGAAGGCCTGCATCAGTTCCTGCCGCGTGTTCATCACGAACGGGCCATGGCGCATCACCGGTTCGCGCAACGGACGACCGGCCACCAGGATCAGCCGCGCACCCTCGCTGCCGGCCGACAGATGCAGCTGCTCGCCACCACCCAGCACCGCCAGTTCCTGGCGGGCGACATCGCGCGCCGCGTCCTGCTCACCCACGGTCACGCCACCTTCGAACACGTATGCAAAGGCGTTGTGCCCTTCCGGCAACGCATAGGTCCAGGCGCGATCCGGGGCCAGCGTGATGTCCAGGTACAGCGGCTCGGTGGCCGGCTGCACGATCGGGCCCTGCGTGCCATCCACGTTGCCGGCAATCACCTTCACGTCCACGCCCGCTTCCGGGTGCACGACCGGAATCCGCTCAGGGGCGAATTCCTGGTACTTCGGATCCGTCATCTTCTCCTTCGCCGGCAGGTTCACCCACAGCTGAAAGCCGCGCATCTGCCCGCTTTCCTGCTCGGGCATTTCCGAATGCACCAGGCCACGGCCTGCGGTCATCCACTGCACGCTGCCCGGGGTCAGCAGGCCCTCGTTGCCGTGGTTGTCGCGATGCCGCATGCGCCCGTCAAGCATGTAGGTGACGGTCTCGAAACCACGATGTGGATGCTCCGGGAAGCCGGCGATGTAGTCCTCGGCACGGTCCGTGCCGAATTCATCGAGCAGCAGGAACGGATCCAGGTCCGGCAGCGTGGGGCCGCCGATGACGCGGGTCAGGCGCACGCCGGCACCGTCGGAGGTGGGCATGCCACGGATGGTCCGCAGCACGCGGGCCGGTTCGGGAAAGCTCATGGCGACTCCTGTTGGATGGATGCCACTGAAGATGGACGCCACACGGCTGCGCGCCAATGGACAGCGCCGCAACCGATTGTTCCATCCCTGATGTTCGCTGCACGTCAGCGCAACAAGCGTACGACCAAAGTACTACCGCCGATTCGTCCTGTGCCAATTGACCCTGCCGAGGGCACGCGGGACTCTTTGACTGTCTTTCCGGGAGAGAGCACCTCATGAAAGGGTTTTCCAAAATAGGCTGGGCGGCCCTCGCCCTGCTCGGCGCCTTCTGTCTGGGCACCGTGGCCCTGCGCCGCGGCGAACACATCAATGCGCTGTGGATCGTCGTCGCCGCAGTTTCGCTGTACCTGGTCGCCTACCGCTTCTACAGCCTGTTCATCGCCAACAAGGTGATGCAGCTGGATCCGACCCGGGCCACCCCGGCGGTGATCAACAACGATGGCCTGGACTACGTGCCGACCAACAAGCACGTGCTGTTCGGCCACCATTTCGCCGCCATTGCCGGTGCCGGCCCGCTGGTCGGCCCGGTGCTGGCCGCGCAGATGGGCTACCTGCCCGGCCTGCTGTGGCTGGTGGTGGGCGTGGTGCTGGCCGGCGCGGTGCAGGACTTCATGGTCCTGTTCCTGTCCAGCCGCCGCAACGGTCGTTCGCTGGGTGATCTGGTGCGCGAGGAAATGGGCCAGGTGCCTGGAACGATCGCGTTGTTCGGCGCGTTCCTGATCATGATCATCATCCTGGCAGTGCTGGCGATGGTGGTGGTCAAGGCACTGGCCGAAAGCCCGTGGGGCATGTTCACGGTGATCGCGACGATGCCCATCGCGATCCTGATGGGCGTGTACATGCGCTACATCCGCCCCGGCAAGATCGGCGAGATCTCGGTGGTCGGCCTGATCCTGCTGCTGGCCGCGATCTGGTACGGCGGCAAGGTCGCCGCCGATCCGGTGTGGGGCCCTGCGTTCACCTTCACCGGCACCCAGATCACCTGGATGCTGATCGGCTACGGCTTCGTCGCCTCGGTGCTGCCGGTGTGGCTGCTGCTGGCACCGCGCGACTACCTGTCGACCTTCCTCAAGATCGGCACCATCATCGCGCTGGCCATCGGCATCCTGGTGGTGATGCCGGAACTGAAGATGCCGGCGCTGACCCAGTTCGCCGCCAGCGGTGATGGTCCAGTATGGAAGGGCGGCATGTTCCCGTTCCTCTTCATCACCATCGCCTGCGGTGCGGTGTCCGGCTTCCACGCGCTGATCTCCTCGGGCACCACGCCGAAGCTGCTGGCCAATGAAGCACACATGCGCTACATCGGCTACGGCGGCATGCTGATGGAATCGTTCGTGGCGGTGATGGCACTGGTCGCGGCCTCGATCATCGATCCGGGCATCTACTTCGCGATGAACAGCCCGGCGGCAGTGATCGGTGCCGATGCCGCATCGGCGGCGCACTACATCACCAACACCTGGGGCTTCACCATCACCCCCGAACAGCTGACCGCAACCGCGGCGGCGATTGGTGAACCGACCATCCTGCATCGCGCAGGCGGCGCACCGACACTGGCGGTGGGCATCGCGCAGATCCTGCACGAAGCGATTCCCAGTGGCAGCGACGCGATGATGGCGTTCTGGTACCACTTCGCGATCCTGTTCGAAGCACTGTTCATCCTCACTGCAGTCGACGCTGGCACCCGTGCCGGTCGCTTCATGCTGCAGGACCTGCTGGGCAACTTCGTGCCGGCGCTGAAGAAGACCGAATCGTGGACCGCCAACATCATCGGTACCGCCGGCTGCGTGGCGCTGTGGGGCTACCTGCTCTACACCGGCGTGGTCGATCCGTTCGGTGGCATCCAGACGCTGTGGCCGCTGTTCGGCATCTCCAACCAGATGCTGGCCGGTATCGCGCTGATGCTGGGCACGGTGGTGCTGTTCAAGATGAAGCGTGACCGCTATGCGTGGGTGACGGCGGTGCCAGCCATCTGGCTGCTGATCTGCACCACCTACGCCGGCTTCATCAAGATCTTCGACAGCAACCCGGCACAGGGCTTCCTGGCCCAGGCACACAAGTTCCAGGCCGCCCTCGCCAGCGACACCATCACCGCACCGGCCAAGTCGGTGGCGCAGATGAAGCAGATCGTGGTCAACGCCTACGTCAACACCGGCCTGACCGCGCTGTTCCTGCTGGTGGTGGGTGCAGTGCTGGTGTATTCGATCAAGACCATCCTGGCGGCACGCCGCAACCCGCAGCGCAGCGACCGCGAGACCCCGTACGTGGCGCTGAAGCCGCATGAAATGGTGGACCTGTGATGAGCACGCAACTGGTTCCCGCCGGCCAGTACCAGGCGCACCGCCGCATCTGGCGGCGCCTGGTGCAGACCGCACGGCTGTGCTGTGGCATTCCTGATTACGACAACTACGTCCGGCACATGCTGGAAAAGCATCCGGACCAGGAGCCGATGGACTACAAGACGTTCTTCCGCGAGCGCCAGGAAGCGCGCTACGGCGGACGCAACGGTGGTCGCTGCTGCTGAGGGTTCTGGGTGGGTGCCGGGCTTGCAGCCCGGCGCCCGCGGAGGCAACGGCACCTGCAGAAGCTGGCTTCCTGAGGGATGGCGGGGCACTGTGGGTTTGCGGGGCCGCCGTGAACCCGTCCATGGGGGCTTGGTCGCGGCATCCATGCCGCTCACACCCCGCAAACCCACAGTGCCCCGCCTCTGACAGATTGCCGGTGACGGCAAGACACAACCGGGGTCAGATCCGTTTTCCTTCGGAAAACGGATCTGACCCCATCTTGTTTGTCGACATCTGACAGATTTCATCCACGCATGGCGTGGATCTACTGGACGCCGGCCAACTGTCGAAGGCGGGGTGGGTCCGATTGCGGGGGCGTGAGCCGCATGGATGCGGCGACCGAGGCTACATGGACGTACTTGCGCCGTCCCCCGCAACCGGACCCACCCCGCCATCCTGCGGAATGCCGCTCTTGATCTGGCCGTTGCCGTTGCGTTGAGCAGGTGCAGGGCTGCAAGCCCTGCTGGCCTACTCCACCAGCGTGATCGGTGTCAGCGTGACCCTGGCGTTGTTCGCCGCGCCCATGCGATCGGTGTACGCCTGGCCACGCTGTACCAGATAGAAGCTGTCCACGTAATCGATGTCGTTGGAGAACCACGACGTTGGCATCGCCTTCAGAATCGCACCGGCGATATCGGCGATCACTGAATACTCCGGCGCAAACGCGCCCAGTGCCGCCTTCACACCGTTGCTCAACGCCACCAGCAGGTCCTGGTAGTTGGTGTCGCCGTCATCCTCGAACAGCTGCACGTTGGCCGCGTTGAAGCGGTAGTTGCCCCACAGGATCAGCGCCTGCTGCGGGGTGTAGTCGGTCTTGTCGTAGTCCAGGTAGGGCATGTCGACCGTGGCCATTTCCGGCTCGGCCTTGCCGACCTGCAGCCCGGACACCACCGCGAACACCTCGGCCGCGCCCAATGCCCACGGCTCCTGGTCATCGGCCAGGCGGATGCGGTCGAGGCGGGTGATATCCAGCGACGCGCGCGCGCCATCGGCCGACAGCTGGATGCGCTCGGGTGACTGCAGGCCGCGTGCGCGCAACCCGGCGTTGACCAGCGCCATGCCCTCCTGCACCGAACGGCGGGTATCAACATCGACGATCAGCACCGGAAATGACGGCGCACGCTTCGCATCCAGCACATGCGCGCGGCCCTGCGCGTCGTAGGCGGTCAAGGTGGTCCAGTCCCGGTCGTTGCCGCGCGGCAGGCTGGCCACCCACAGCTGTTGCGGAGCGGTGTCCGCCAGCGACTGGCCCTCGGGAACATAGGCGCGCAGCTGCAGCAGGCCCTCACCCTGCTCCGACAATCCCTTGGCCTGGCGCAACCGTTGATCGTTGCTGGCCAGGGAGACACTGGCCCGGGTACGAACATCCGGGTCAAAGCGCTCCATCACCGCATCCAGTGCCACGGCCTGCTCGGGCGATGCCACCAGCGTGCCGCGCACGATCTCGGCAAAGCCCGGTTGCGTGATCAGCGAAGCCACCTCGCGCGCACTCGCCTCGGTCACGGCCTGAACCTGGGCGCCACGCGCAGTTGCAGCACCTTGTGCAGTTGCCCCCGCACTGGCCAGCAGCAGCGCCAGCACTGCAACCCCGCGAATCATCTGTCGTTGCGTCATTCCAGCCCCCGGCAACGTCGCTGCGGATGAGCGACAGGTGCTGCCTACGCTACGACGCTGACACCATACGTTCCGGTATGTACTGCACAGTTCCGCCCGCGGCCGGCAAAAAAAGAGCCGAGCATGGGCTCGGCTCTACATGGGAACGCGATCCCACGGAGGCCCGGACTCAGCCGTTGGCCATCCACTTCAGAATCAGGCCAGTGACATAGGCCAGCCCGGTGCCGGTGGCATAGCCCACCGTACCCAACAGCACGCCCACGGGAGCGAGTGTCGGATGGAACGCCGCCGCCACCACGGGGGCCGAAGCGGCCGCACCGATGTTGCCCTGCGAACCGATCGCGAAGAAGAACAACGGCGCGCGCAGCAGCTTGGCCACCACCCACAGCACCAGCACGTGGGTGGCCATCCAGATCGCGCCGAGCAGGAACAGCCACGGCCGGTCCAGCAGCGACAGCAGGTTCATCTGCATGCCGATGCAGGCGATCAGGAAGTACAGGAACACCGTACCCAGCCGCGAAGCGCCTGCGGCTTCCAGCCGGCGCGCACGGGTGAAGCTCAGGCCCAGGCCCATCGCGGTGGACAGCAGGATCACCCACACGAACTGGCTGTCCAGGCTGAACTGGCTGGCCCAGCTGACATTGGCCTTGAACCAGCCCGCCAGCGGCGCGGCGATGGCATGGGCCAGGCCGACGCCGCCCAGTGCCACGCCGACGATCACCATCAGGTCGGTCATGCTGGGAATACGCGCGTTCTGCGCCTCGTAGGCACTGATGCGCGCCTTCATCTCGTCGATGGCACGGGTGTCAGCACCGTTGCGGGTGTCGATCTGCTGTGCGCGGTTGGCCAGGAACAACAGGATGGCCATCCACAGGCTGGCGCAGGCCACGTCGACCACGGCGAACTGGCCGAAGGTGGTGGCATCGGTGCCGAACACTTCGCGCATGGCGACCATGTTGGCGCCGCCACCGATCCAGCTGCCGGCCAGCGCCGCCATGCCGGCCCAGGTATCACCGGCCACGGTTTCCGGGTGGATCAGCTTCATCAGCTGGAACGAAACGATGGCGCCGAGCATGATGCCGGCGGTACCGGCGCAGAACACGATCAGCAGTTTGGGGCCGAGCTTGGCAATGCCTTTGAGGTCGATCGACAGGGTCAGCAGGACCAGCGCGGCCGGCAGGAGCACGTCGCGTGCAACCGGGTTGTACAGCGAGGTGTTGTGGCCGTCGATGACACCGGCGGTGTTGTAGATGGCGGGGATGAAGTAGCACAGCAGCAGTGCCGGCACCCAGGCGAAGATTTTCTTCAGCAACGGGGTCGGACCACTGGCGGCCCAGAAGATCAGGGCCAGGGTGGCGGCAATCAGGCCCAGTCCAACGATGTCGTTGCTGATCAGGGCAGTAGCGGGTTCGGTCGGCATGGGATCCTCTGTCGATCGAAAGAGCGGGAAAAAAAAGCGCCGCATAAAGCGGCGCATCCGCAGATTAACATTGTCTTCACGCCGGGTCATGCTGCAGTGCCGGCTGCCCTTTCCCGGAGCCTCTCCCATGCAGCTCGGCGCCTTCTCCGTCAGCCTCTCGGTCAGGGACCTGTCGGCCTCCCGCACCTTCTACGAAGCACTGGGCTTCTCGGTGACCGGCGGCGAGCCGGCTCAGAACTGGCTGGTGATGCGCAACAACGGCATTGTCATCGGCCTGTTCCAGGGCATGTTCGAAGGCAACCTGCTCACCTTCAACCCGGGCTGGGACCAGCACAAGGAGGAACTGCCCCACTTCCAGGACGTGCGCGAGCTGCAGGCGGAGCTGGATGCGAAGGGCATCGAACTGGCGGTGCGCACCGACCCTGATGGGCAGGGCACCGGCTATCTGCAGCTGGCCGATCCGGATGGCAATGTGATCCTGATCGACCAGCACGTGGCGCGGCCGAACAGGCGGTGATGCGGACGGCATGCCAACCGAGGTTGGCATCTACCGGATTGCGGCCAGCCTGGGCTGGGTAGGCGTCAACCTGGGTCGACGGACCGCATGCCAACCAGGGTTGGCATCCTGAAGGACGGCCGGTTCAGGCCGGACGTGAGGCGCTGAAATCGAGCGTGGCACGCGTTCCGCGCGGGTCACAGGGATGCAGCTGCAGGGTCCAGCCCAGGTGTTCACACAGCCGCGCGATCAGATCCAGGCCGATGCCGCCGCCACGGTCGGCGCGCTCGCCACGGGCCATCCGCGCATGGATCGCCGCGATCTCCTCCGGGCTCATGCCATGCCCTGGGTCCTGCAGGGTCAACACCGCCGACGAGCTCAGGCGCAACTCGATGTGACCACGCCCACTGTTCTCGATGGCATTGCGCAGCAGGTTGCCGATCGCAGCCTGCACCACCGCCAACGGCGCGACGATATCCACCGGCGCTGCCTGGATGCCGATGCTCAGGTCCTTGTCGCCGAGCAGATGACGATGGTCGTCAACGATTTCCGGCAACAGCTGGTCCAGCGCGATGCGCTCGGCGCGCGCGGCCAGACGCGCCGGATCACGGGCCAGCACCAGCAACAGTTCGATCAGCTGCTCCACGCTCTGCGCGGTGCGCAATACGCGCTGCATCTGCTGGCGCGCGCGCTCGGGCAGGCCCGGCTGTTCCAGTGCCAGCTCTGCAGCACCGGTCATCACCGCGATCGGCGTACGCAGTTCATGGCTGGCGGTGCTGATGAAGACCCGTTCGCGTTCGACGAACTGCTCGTTGCGGTCCAGGTAGTCGTTCAATGCATCTGCAATGGTATGCAGCTCGGAGCTGCCGCGCGGGTCGACCTCGATGCGCTGGCCCTGAACGCCCGGCCGCAGCGCGGCGATGTGCTGCGCCAGCAGGCTCAACGGACGCACCATGCGCTCCATGCCGAACGACGCCATCAGCACGGTGACGAAGATCATGATCACCCCGGCCAGCATCACCCAGCGCGTGGCGAACTGTTCCAGGTCATGGAAGTCGGAGATGTCCAGAACCAGCGCGACCCGGCCCATCGACTCGGTTTCGCGCACCATCACCGCCGTCTCACGCCCCTTGACCATCACGCCGTCATGCAGCCCCGGATGCAATGTGCGCAGGCCCTCGGGCAGGTTGACCGCATCGAACCGGTACAGGCTGAGCGTGTCCGAATCCTGCCAGCGGTAATGCGGCTCGTGCTCGACGTGCTCGACGATGCTGTCAAGTTCGGAATTGAGCAGTGCGCGCCAGGCGGCATGCTCGGCATGTTCATGCACATAGTTGCCGACGCTGAACACCGCGATCGACAGCAGCGCCAGATAGCCCAGCAACCACCACACCACGCGCCGGTACAGCGGCCCCGGCTTACGCGCCTTCATCGCCATCCTTGCTCGCATCGCTGGCGGTGGTCACCGCCAGCCGGTAGCCCACCCGCGGCAGGGTATGGATCAGTTTCTCGGCGAACGGACCATCGACGCTGCGGCGCAGTTCGTAGACATGCGAACGCAGCAGATCGCCATCCGGCGGTTCGTCGCCCCACAGGGCGAATTCCAGCTGCTGGCGGGTGACCGCGCCCGGGCTGGCGCGCATCAACACCTCCAGCAGCTTGCGGCAGGCCGGGTACAGGTGCAGCACCTGGTTGCCGCGCTGGGCTTCCAGGGTGGCCAGATCCAGCACCAGGTCGCCCACCTGCAGGCGCTTGCGCGGGTTGCGGCCCTGCGCGCGCATCAGCAGCGCTTCCAGCCGCACCTCCAGTTCCGGCAGCGCGAACGGCTTGGTCAGGTAGTCGTCGGCGCCGGCACGGAAGCCGGCAATCTTGTCCGGCAGCTCGTCACGCGCGGTCAGCATGATCACCGGCACTTCCGATGCATGCTCGGCGCGCAGCCGGCGCAGCACCTCCGGGCCCTCCATGCGCGGCAGCATCCAGTCCAGGATGACCGCGTCATACGGATGGCTTCCGGCCAGGTGCAGTCCGGTGATGCCATCCGGCGCCACGTCGAGCACATGCCCGCGCGACTCGAAATAGTCGAACAGGTTGGCCACCAGCTGGCGGTTGTCCTCGATCACCAACAGACGCATGCACGAAACATCCACGGAAGTTCGTACCATGGTAGCGCCGCACATGTCGGAATGCGGTCGCCCCGGCGCCGCTCTGACGCTTTTCCCACCCCCGCCACCTCAGAATGGCCGTTTTGCTCCCGGAGCCTGCCGTGCCCGTAGCCCTGCCCCGCCGTTGGCGCCTGCCCCTGTTGTGGCTGCTGATCATTGCTGCGCTGGCAGCGGGGATCGGCCTTCGGCAGCCGCAGCCGCCGGACGAGCCGCGCTTCGTGCTGGCGGCGAGGACCATGGTCGAGAGCGGGCAATGGCTGCTGCCGCACCGCGGCGTGGAGCTGTATGCGGAGAAGCCGCCGGTCTTCATGTGGCTGCAGGCCGCCGCCTACGAGATCGTCGGCAGCTGGCAGTGGTCGTTCCTGCTGCCATCGTTGCTGGGCGCCCTGCTCAGCCTGTGGCTGGTGTCGGACCTGGCACGGCGGCTGTGGTCGCCACGGCATTCCATCTACGCCCTGGCGGCGCTGTTCTGCACCCTGCAGTTCGGGCTGATGGCCAAGCGCGCGCAGATCGACATGGTGCTGGTGGGCATGACCACCGTGGCCCTGTGGGGCCTGATGCGCCACCTGTGCGAACGCCGCAATCTGCCCGCCCTGTGGCTGGCCGGCTTTGCCGCCGGCGTGGGTACCGTGACCAAGGGCGTGGGCTTCCTGCCGCTGCTGATGGTGCTGCCCTGGTTTGGCTGGTGGCTGTACCAGCGTCGCCGGGGGTACGCGGTGGAAGGCCCGCATCCGGCCACCCTGCTGTGGCTGATTCCGGCCTTCCTGCTGGGTGTCGGGGTGTGGCTGGCGCCGCTGGGCTGGGCCCTGCTGCACACGCCCACGGCCGAACTGCAGGCCTACGCGCATGAGCTGTTGTTCAAGCAGACCGGTACCCGTTACGCCAATGCCTGGCACCACCGGCAGCCCGCCTGGTACTACCTGCAGGTGATCCTGACCCTGTGGCTGCCGGGCAGCCTGCTGCTGCCGATGCTGTTCAAGCCCTGGTGGCGCCGTATCCGCCGCGGCGACCGCCGCCAGTGGCTGCTGCTGGGCTGGGCCGTGCTGGTGCTGGTGTTCTTCAGCGCCAGCCCGGGCAAGCGCGAGGTGTACCTGCTGCCGATGCTGCCGGCGATGGCCCTGGCCGTGGCGCCATTGCTGCCCGGCCTGCTGCGCCGCCTGTGCGTGCGCCGCTACCTGTTCGGCTACAGCGTGGTGCTGATGCTGGCCACCGGCACGCTGGGCGTGATGCTGATGACCGAACACCCGTGGGCGGTGGCCCAGCTGGAACGCCGGGCGATGCCCGACACCCTGCTGCCGGTGCTGGGTGATGGCCTGCTGACCTTCGCCATCGCGCTGGCGACGTTGATTGTCTGGTTGCGGGTGCGCCGCGCGGCGACGCTGGTGCTGCTGACCCACGGCATGCTGTGGATGCTCTACGGCCTGGTGCTGATTCCGGCGCTGGACCCCTACGCCTCGGCGTCGGCGCTGATGCGCCGGGTCGGCGCGCGGATCGGACCAGACGCCGAACTGGCGCTGGTGGCCTGGCGCGAACAGAACCTGCTGCAGGCCGACCGCCCGGTACGCGAGTTCGGCTTCAAGCGCCCCTGGGCCGAGCAATGGCACGATGCCGGCCCGTGGCTGGCCGAGGCACCGGACAAGCGCTGGCTGCTGGTGCTGGACGACGCGATGAGCCCCTGTGTGGATCCGGCCAAGGTGATCGACATCGGTGTTGCCAACAGGAATCGTTGGCAACTGCTTCCCGGTACGGCATGGAACCCGGACTGCCACTCCGAGCGGACAGGATCGACCGCCGAAGAAGACTGAACGTTGACACGTGCCGGGCAAGCATTAACCCGGCACGAACGAGCGTCCGACCCTTCTCCGACATCCAGGTGACGAGCATGACCGCGGATTCCCGAACCGCCCTTTCCCAGCATGCCCGTCCGTCCCCTTGATTCGGTAGCGCCGCTTGCGACATCGCCACTGGCGTCTCGATTTGCCGTAATTCACCTCTGGCTGCCTGTCGCAATCGGTCTGCCCTTGTTTACGCTGCTGATGGGCTTCGGCGGCGATCAATGGGTGGCCGATCATCTGTTCCGCCTTGAAGGCGGCCACTGGGCGTTGCAGGACGCCTGGATCACCCGCAGCATCGTGCACAAGGCCGGCAAATGGCTGAGCACGGCAGCGGCGCTGGTCGTGATCCTGCTGTGCTTCCACCACTGGCGTAAGGGTCGCGATCGCACTCTGCAATGGGCGCTGCTTTATGTCGTGATTGCCATGGCACTGGGCACCGGCGTGATCTCCCTGCTGAAGTCGCTGGTGCCGATGGAATGCCCCTGGGACCTGCTCCGCTATGGTGGCAACCAACCTTTCATCGGTCTGTTCACCACACGCCCGGCCGGCATGGCCGCGCAGGCCTGCTTCCCGGCGGGGCATGCCAGCGCAGGTTACGCGTGGCTCTGCCTGTATTTCTTCGCGTTGCTGTGGCGCCCGTCCTGGCGCTTGGCCGGGCTGTGGATCGGCCTCGGCACCGGCCTGGTATTCGGCGTCAGCCAGCAGCTGCGGGGCGCCCATTTCCTTTCGCATGACGTTGCCACTGCGTTGATATGTTGGCTGCTTTCGCTGGGCCTGTATCTGATCGTCAAACGCGTCCTGACACGCCGTCAGCTGGACCGTCCCAACCGCCAGGAGGCAAACGCATGAGTGCATCGGTCCAACGCCCCGCCCGCCTCCCCGCGCTTGCGGGTCTTCGCAACTGGCGGCCGCAGCTTTCCACCGAAGCACTGATCGCGCTGACCAGCCTGTTCTTTGCGGTGGCCGGCAACGGCCTGTTCTGGCACAGCGCGATGGCCAGCCATCCGGGCAGCCTGCGCTACGGGCTTTCGCTGCTGCTGTTGCTGCTGGGTGCACACGGTGTGCTGCTGGGCATCCTGGTCTGGCGCTGGAATGCCAAGGTGGTGATCAGCCTGTTGCTGCTGGTGACAGCGTTTGCTGCGCACTACATGAGCCGCTACCACATCTACCTGGATGCGGACATGCTGCGCAACGTGCTGGCGACCGACCCCAAGGAAAGCCGCGAGCTGATGACCGTGTCGCTGCTGTGGCCGGTGCTGTTGCTGGCCATCCTGCCGATGGTCGTGCTGTGGCGCGTGCAGCTGCGCCGCCGCAGCTGGGGCCGCAGCCTGCTGTGGCGCGTCGGCTTCCTGGTCGTGGCAGCGGTGACCGCCGTTGGCGGTGCGCTGATCTCGTTCCAGGATGTCTCCGCGCTGATGCGCAACCAGCGTGAAGTGCGTTACCTCGCCACCCCGGCCAACGTGCTGCTGGGCCTGCCGCGTGCACTGCGTGGCGACAACCCGGTGCAGCGCGCGCCGAAGCTGCCGATCGGCACCGACGCCAAGGCCACGCCGCGCGCTGCGGCCAGCAAGCCTCGCCTGCTGGTGATCGTGATGGGCGAGACCGTGCGTGCGCAGAACTGGGGCCTCAACGGTGGCCGCAACACCACCCCGGAACTGGCCCAGGCACCGGTGATCAACTTCCCCGACATGCACTCCTGCGGCACCAGCACCGAAGTGTCGCTGCCGTGCCTGTTCTCGCCGTGGGGACGCCACGAGTACGACGAGAAGAAGATCCGTGCACACCAGTCGCTGCTGCATGTGCTGAACCGCGCCGGCATCGCACCGCTGTGGCGTGACAACCAGTCCGGCTGCAAGGGCGTGTGCGAAGGCCTGGAGTTCCAGTCGCTGTCCGATGCGACCACGCCGGGGCTGTGTGCCGATGGCCGCTGCATGGACGAAATCCTGCTGCAGGACCTGGCTACCCAGGTACGCGCAAAGCCCGGCGACCGGGTGGTGGTGCTGCACCAGCTGGGCAACCACGGCCCGGCGTACTTCGAGCGCTACCCGGCCGCCTTCGCCCGCTTCAAGCCAACCTGCGACACCCGTGACATCGGCCGCTGCTCGCGCGAAGAGATCACCAACAGCTACGACAACGCGGTGCTGTACACCGATCACTTCCTGAGCAAGACCATCGGCACGCTGCAGGGCATGCAGGATTACGACACGGCGATGATCTACCTGTCCGACCATGGCGAATCGCTGGGCGAAAAGGGCCTGTTCCTGCATGGCGTGCCGTATGCGATCGCCCCGGCCGAGCAGACCCGTGTGCCGATGACGATGTGGTTCTCGCCGGGCTTCGCCAGCAGCCGTGGGTTGGACCTGCAGTGCGTGCGCAAGCGTTCGGCGGCGTATACCGACCATGACAACCTGTTCCCGTCGGTGCTGGGCCTGATGCAAGTGAAGACGGCGCTGTACGAGCGCGATCGCGACGTGTTCGCCAACTGCGAAGGTTGAGGGTTGTTCGGCAGGGCTTGCAGCCCTGCACCCGCAGAGGCAACGTCAACCGCAACGGCTGAAGCAACAGCAGAAGCGGGTTTCCTGACGGTTGGCGGGGTGGGTCCGGTGGCGGGAGACGCCGTAAACCCGTCCATGGGGGCTTGGCCGCGGCATCCATGCCGCGGACACTCCCGCCACCGGACCCACCCCGCCTTCGACAGTTTTCCGCGATCTGTCGGAATGGCGTTCTGCTCTGGTGGGTGTCGACCTTGGTCGACACAGTAGAGCCACGCCATGCGTGGATGATTCATTCGATACCTGACAGATGTGTCGACCAAGGTCGACACCCACCAACAGCCGCCGCGATCTGTCAGAGGTGGGGCGGTGTCGGAGTGCGGGGTGTCAGCCGCATGGGCCCGAGGCATGCCTCGGGCGGGTTGGACAGGACGCCCAACCCCGGTCTTGCCGTGTGCGCAGGAAAGCGCACACGAGCAAGCGGCTGCCAAGCCTACAAGGACGTACTTGCGGCGTCCCCGCACTCCGACACCGCCCCGCCAAACCACGGATAGTCCGCTGTTGCTTCGGCCTTTGCCCTTGATTGAACGCCTCTGCGGGTGCCGGGCGCCGCCCGGCCGACTTCCGCCACTTGCGGTGGCAGCCACTGCCCACTAGCCTTCGGCCGTCGTTCACCACCCAAGGATCGCCCGTGAAGCACCGTCATCTCCTGCTGGCTTCGGCTGTCGCCGCCGCCACGCTGGCCCTGGTCGCCTGCAAGAAGGAACCCACCCCAGGCACCGATACCGCCAGCAGCAGCGCTCCGGCCGGCGAAACCGCCGACCAGTTCGTGGCCCGCATCAATGCCGAATTCAAGGCCGCCTACCCGGAGATGACCTCGGCGCAGTGGCTGTCCTCCACCTACATCAACAGTGATTCCGAACGCATCGCGGCCAAGGCCAATGAGCGCTCGCTGACCCAGCTCAACAGCTGGATCGAGCAGGCCGCCAAGTTCGATGGCAAGCCGATGAGCGAGGACAGCAAGCGCGCGATCCATCTGCTGAAGCTGATGTCCTCGATGCCGGCGCCGCGCGATCCGGCCAAGCTGGCCGAACTGACCCAGATCGCCACCCGCATGGAAGGTAGCTACGGTGCCGGCAAGTACTGCACCGATGCCAATGATCCGAACTCCTGCCGCCAGCTCGGCGAGCTGGAGCAGGTGCTGGCACGCAGCCGCGACTACGACAAGCAGCTCGATGCCTGGCAGGGCTGGCACAGCACCACCAAGAGCATGCGTGGCGACTACCAGAAGTTCGTCGGTTTGGTGAACGAAGGCGCCAAGGGCATGGGCTTCACCGATGCCGGCCAGATGTGGCGCAGCGGCTACGACATGCCGCCGGAGCAGATCGGTCCGGAAACCGACCGCCTGTGGGAACAGGTCAAGCCGATGTACGAGCAGCTGCACTGCTACGCACGCGGCAAGCTGGACAAGACCTACGGCAAGGACAAGGCGGAAGTGGGCAACGGTCTGATCGCCGCGCACCTGCTGGGCAACATGTGGCAGCAGGACTGGTCGAACCTGTGGGACCAGCTGGAACCGTATCCGGGCGCAGGCAGCCTGGACATCACCGCGGCGCTGGAAAAGCAGTACCAGACCAACCTGAGCGCCGCGCTGGCCAAGGCTGGCAAGGATGCCAACGTGGCCGCGCAGTACAAGGCGCAGCGCGAGGCCGAACTGCGTACCGCCAAGCAGATGACCGAGCGCGCGCAGGACTTCTACGTGTCGCTGGGCATGCCGTCGCTGCCGCAGTCGTACTGGGAAAAAACCCAGTTCATCAAGCCCGATGACCGCGACGTGGTCTGCCACGCCAGCGCCTGGGACATGAACATGGAAGGCGATGTGCGCACCAAGATGTGCATCAAGCCGAACGAAGAGAACTTCACCACCATCTACCACGAGCTGGGCCACATCTATTACGACCTGGCCTACAACCCGCTGCCGCCGCTGTTCCAGGGCGGTGCCAATGATGGCTTCCATGAAGCGATCGGCGACACCATCGTGCTGGCGATGACGCCCAAGTACCTCAGCTCGATCGGCCTGGTGGATGCGCCGACCGAGAGCCGCGAGGCGGTCATCAACAACCAGATGCGCATGGCGCTGTCCGGTGTGTCGTTCCTGCCGTTCGGCCTGATGATCGACCGTTGGCGCTGGGGCGTGTTCGACGGTTCGATCACCGCCGACAACTACAACAAGGCGTGGTGGGACCTGAAGGCCAAGTACCAGGGCGTGGCCCCGGCCAGCACCCGTGGCGAGGAGTTCTTCGACCCGGGCGCGAAGTACCACGTGCCGGGTAACACCCCCTACACCCGCTACTTCCTGGCGCGCATCCTGCAGTTCCAGTTCTACAAGGGCCTGTGCGACGCGTCGGGCTACAAGGGCCCGCTGCATGAGTGCACCTTCTACGGCAACAAGGAAGCCGGCCAGAAGTACTGGGCGATGCTGAGCAAGGGTGCCAGCCAGCCGTGGCAGGCCACGCTGAAGGAGCTGACCGGTACCGACAAGCTCGATGCCGGCCCGATGATCGAGTACTTCACGCCGGTCAACGAGTGGCTGAAGCAGCAGAACGAAGGCCAGATGTGCGGCTGGCAGGCCAACGTGGCCCCGGCGGCGAAATGAAAGAAGGGGCGGGTCCGCGAGGATCCGCCCCTGATGTTTCCGGTAGCGCCGGGCCGCGCCCGGCGGCTCTTCATCGCACCGCTGCGCTCGCCGGGCATGGCCCGGCGCTACCCACGGCGGATCAGCTGTTCTTCTTCGCCGCCATCGCTGCGGCCAGCTCGGCCTTGAATTCCTCGAAGGTCTGGCCCTTCTCCCTGGCTTCGGCCTGTGCGGCATCGCGCAGCGCGTCGGAGTACATCAGACGCACCGGCGTGCCATTGCGCTCGTGCAGCTCACCGGCCTGCATGATCAACGCCAGCACCTGTGCGGCGCTCTCGCTGTGGCCGGCAATGCGGCCATCCATGCCCAGTACCCATTCGCCGTCGCGGCGCACGACACCGGCCAGCAGGGTGCGCTGTGCATCGCGCAGTTCCGCATGCGGCTCCACCGGCGAGGCCTGGGCAGCGGCCTTGTTGGCGGCCTGCTTTTCCTGGCGACGGCGCTGGTCGCGGCGGGTCTTGGAGCTGGTGGACATGGTGCGGTACCGCTGCGAAAGGGGGGCGCAAGGATAGCGCACCCCGCCCGCCACGCCGCTTCACGCCCCTCAGTCCAGCACTTTGCCGTGCCGCCAGTAGCCCATGAAGGTGATCGCGCGGCGGTCCAGCCCGCAATCGCGGACCAGATGGCGACGGATCGCCATCACCGCCCCCGCCTCGCCTGCCACCCAGGCATACAGCGGCCCGGCCACGCTGGCATCGGCCTGCTCCCAGAGGATCTGCGCGTCGACATCGATCTCCTCCAGTTCGTCACCGGCAGACACCGCCGAGGCCGCTGCCAGCCGCGCCTGGACCGCCTGCAGCAGCGGCTGGCCGTGGGCCGCCTGACCACGCGGCAGCCAGACCAGTTCGGCCGTGGTCGGCGCCTTCAGCGGCACCGCATCGCCGGCCTGCGCCACTTCCAGCAGCGCCAGCGTGCGTGGCGGATCGGCCAGCGCGGCCAGTTCCTCGAGGATGCCAGCCACTGCCGGCAGCGCGGTTTCATCCGCCACCAGCAGCACCTGGCCGACACCCGCCGGCGGTTTCCATTCCCAGCCTTCGCTGCTGTCGGCACAGTCGGCATCGGGGGCCAGCAGCACTACGCGGTCGCCCGGCCGCGCGTGGATGGCCCAGCGCGAGGCCGGCCCCGTCTCGCCATGCAGCACGAAATCAACGTCGACCTCGCCCTGCTCGGCACGCAGCTGGCGGATGGTGTAGGTGCGCATGGGCGGGCGCTGATCGTCCGGCAGCGCCCGGTAGCGCGGATACCAGTCCTCGCCGCTGGGCACCTGCGGCACGTCCTGGCCGGGCAAGGGGAAGAACACCTTGATGCGCTGGTCCGGGCCTTCGGTCTTCATCCGCGCCACGTCGGCACCGGTGAACACCATGCGGTCCAGGGAAGGGGAAAGAACGCGGCGCTCCTTCAGCGCCACCTCGAACAGGCGGTAGGTCTGCTGCGCAGCCATGGGGAACCTCACGTAACGACATCGGATCGGCTGGCTGTCGTGCATCCACGCACCGGCTGGCTGGAGTGCCCAGCCTAGTCCGGTCGTTCCTCGCCGCAAGCGTTGCGGGCATCTCGGCCTGCCCTACCCCTGCGCGCTGCTCAATGGCCCGTGCAGGCTGCCTGCGCCGCGCGTTCACGCTGGTGTTCCCAGTACCAGAACACGAAGCCGGCAGCGAAGAACGCGGCCTGGCCCAGCGCCAGGTGCAGCGGGCTGGCACTGAGCAGCGGCGACACCACGCCGGCCACCACGGTGCTGATCATCAGCTGCACGAAGGCCTGCAGCGACGATGCCAGGCCACGCTGGTGCGGGTACATGTCCAGCACCGCCAGGGCCAGGATCGGGAAGATCAGCGACATGCCCATGCCGCCCAGGAAGATCGGCAGCACCGCCCACGGCAGCACGAACTGCGGCGACAGCGCCACGTAGCCGACATTCAGCAGCGCCGACAGCGCGCACAGGCTGAAACCGATGGCGACCTGGCGGGTGGGCGTGGTGTGCCCGGCCATGCGCCCGGACAGGAACGAGCCGGTGGTCATGCCGCCGATGGTGGGAATGAACAGCCAGGCGAAGCCCCCCTCGCCCAGATGCAGGTGCTGCATCACGAACACCGGCGCCGAGGAGATGTACAGGAAGATGCCGCCGAAACCGATGCTGCCGGCCAGCGCCAGGCGCAGGAAGCGCGGGTTGAAGCCGATGCACACGTAGTCACGCAGCAGCACCCGTGGCGACAACGGTACGCGTGCCTCGACCGGATGGGTTTCCGGCAGGAAGCGCGCGGTGGCCGCCAGCAGCACCAGCCCGAACACTACCAGGAACCAGAAGATCAGCGGCCAGCCGGCGCCGCTGAGCAGGATCCAGCCGCCGATGATCGGTGCGATGGCCGGGGCGATGCCGAACAGCATCGACACCTGGCTCATCAGCCGCTGGGCATCGTGGCCGTGGTACAGGTCGCGGATCACCGCGCGGCCGACGATCATGCCGACACCCGCCGACAGGCCCTGCAGCGCGCGGAACGCCAGCAGCGTGGTCAGGTCGGTGGACAGCGCACAGCCGACCGAGGCGCCGACGAACACCACCAGGCCGCCCAGGATCACCCGCTTGCGGCCCCAGGCATCGGACAGCGGGCCGTGCGCCAGGCTCATCAGGCCGTAGAACAGCAGGTACACGCTGATGGTCTGCTGCACCGCCACCTCGTCCACCGCCAGGCGCTGGGCCAGCTGCGGGAACGCCGGGAAGATGGTGTCGATCGAGAACGGGCCGAACATGGCCAGGCCGGCAAGCAGCAGGGCCATGCGGCGGGTGGAGGGAGCAACGGCGGCGGTCATGGAGGAAGCGTCCGGCAGGGCCATGCGGGGCACGCACGGCGGGCGCCGGTCCCGCTGCACGGGGACGGCGCCAGATGAATTCGGGTATCCGCCCATCATAGGCGGGGATTGCGCCCGGCGCCATGCAGCACTGCACAAAACGCACGCCCGGGCCATCGGCCATTCAGGCGCGGCGACCTGGGGCGGAGGCGGCCGCCGCGCCCGCAACGGGCTATAATCGGCGGGCAACACGGTGGGAGAAGCGGAACACCGCTGCCGAAGGCGCAACGCCCGTAATCGCTCAGGCCCGATACCACCCGTAACACAACTCTGGAGAGACCGGTTCGATCCGGCGCCGAAGGGGCAAGAAGCTGCGGTTTTCCGCGCTTTTAAACTCTCAGGCAAAAGGACAGAGGGGCGCCCCGCAGACCGCCGACCGGCGGCTTGTGCCCGTGCGTGTGCCCTTTCCTGACGGATCCTTCGCCATGTCCCAGAACACCCCTTCCCTGCGTGAGCTCGAGCACCACAACGCGTTCGTCGAGCGCCACATCGGCCCCAACGACGCCGAGATCGCGCAGATGCTCGATGTCGTCGGCCACGCGTCGCTGGATGCGATGACCGATGCCATCGTGCCGGCCAAGATCAAGTCGCCGGCGCCGCTGGCGCTGCCGGAGTCGATGACCGAAGTGCAGGCACTGGCGAAGATCCGTGCGATCGCCGACAAGAACACCGTGCTGCGCAGCTTCATCGGCCAGGGCTACTACGGCACCCACACGCCGAACGTGATCCTGCGCAACATCCTGGAAAACCCGGCCTGGTACACCGCCTACACCCCGTACCAGGCGGAAATCTCGCAGGGCCGCATGGAAGCGCTGATCAACTTCCAGACCCTGTGCGCCGACCTGACCGGCATGGAAATCGCCAACGCCTCGCTGCTGGACGAAGCCACCGCCGCTGCTGAAGCGATGACCCTGGCCAAGCGTTCGGCCAAGTCCAAGTCGGACACCTTCTTCGTGCACGACGCCGTGCATCCGCAGACGCTGGAACTGCTGCGTACCCGCGCCGAGCCCATGGGCATCGTGCTGCGCGTCGGCACCCCGGCCGAAGCGCTGGAAGCGGAAGCCTTCGGCCTGCTGCTGCAGTATCCGGATACCTTCGGCCAGGTGGGCGACTACAAGGCGCTGGTCGATGCCGTGCACGCACGCGGCGGCCTGGTGGCCGTGGCCACGGACCTGCTGGCCCTGACCCTGCTGGCCGCCCCGGGCGAATGGGGCGCGGACATCGTGGTCGGCAACAGCCAGCGCTTCGGCGTGCCGTTCGGCTTCGGTGGCCCGCACGCCGCCTTCATGGCCTGCCGTGACGCCTACAAGCGCTCGATGCCGGGCCGCCTGATCGGCGTTTCGGTCGATGCCCAGGGCAACCCGGCCTACCGCCTGACCCTGCAGACCCGCGAGCAGCACATCCGCCGCGAGAAGGCGACTTCCAACATCTGTACCGCGCAGGTGCTGCTGGCGGTGATGGCCTCGATGTACGCCGTCTACCACGGCCCGGACGGCCTGACCCGCATTGCCCGCCGCACCCATCGCCTGGCCTCGATCCTGGCCGCAGCGCTGCGCAATGCCGGCGTGCAGGTTGGTGGCGACTTCTTCGACACCCTGCATGTCACCGGCGTGCACGCCGATGAGATCCATGCCAAGGCCCGCGCCGCCGGCTACAACCTGCGCGCGATCGACAGCGACTCGGTCGGCATCAGCCTGGACGAAACCACCACCCGCGCCGACATTGTTGCCGTGGCTGCCGTGTTCGGTGCCACGCTGGATGTCGATGCGCTGGATGCCAGCACCGCCGATGCGCTGCCGGCCGGCCTGCTGCGCCAGTCCGCGTTCCTGACCCACCCGGTGTTCAACACCCACCACAGCGAGCACGAACTGCTGCGCTACCTGCGCTCGCTGGCCGACAAGGACCTGGCGATGGACCGCACGATGATCCCGCTGGGCTCGTGCACGATGAAGCTCAACGCCACCGCCGAAATGATCCCGGTGACCTGGCCGGAGTTCTCGCAGATCCATCCGCTGGTGCCGGCCGACCAGGCGCTGGGCTACAAGGAACTGATCGATACGCTGGAAGCGATGCTGGTCGAATGCACCGGCTACGACGCGGTCAGCCTGCAGCCGAATTCCGGCGCGCAGGGCGAGTACGCCGGCCTGCTGGCGATCCGCGCCTACCACCGCTCGCGCGGTGAGGGCCACCGCGACATCTGCCTGATCCCGGATTCGGCGCACGGCACCAACCCGGCTTCGGCACAGATGTGTGGCATGAAGGTCGTGGTCACCAAGACCGATGCCAACGGCAACGTCGACGTCGAGGACATCCGCCTCAACGCCGAGAAGTACAGCGACCGCCTGGCCGCGATCATGATGACCTACCCGTCCACGCACGGCGTGTTCGAGGAAGAAGTTGTCGAGATCTGCGAGATCATCCACCAGCACGGTGGCCAGGTGTACACCGACGGCGCCAACATGAACGCCCTGGTGGGCGTGGCCAAGCCGGGCAAGTGGGGTTCGGACGTTTCGCACCTGAACCTGCACAAGACCTTCTGCATCCCGCACGGCGGCGGCGGCCCGGGCGTCGGCCCGTGCGCGGTCAAGGAGCACCTGGCACCGTTCCTGCCGGGCAAGCTGGGTGACAACGGCCCGGTCGGCATGGTCAGCGCCGCCAGCTTCGGCAGCGCCTCGATCCTGCCGATCAGCTGGATGTACATCGCGATGATGGGCCGCGAAGGCCTGCGCAAGGCCACCCAGGTCGCGCAGCTCAACGCCAACTACATCGCCAAGCGCCTGGCCCCGCACTTCAAGACCCTGTACACCGGCCGCAACGGCCTGGTGGCGCATGAGTGCATCCTGGACGTGCGCCCGCTGGAGAAGACCAGCGGCATCGGCGCCGAGGACGTGGCCAAGCGCCTGATCGACTTCGGCTTCCATGCCCCGACCCTGAGCTTCCCGGTGGCTGGCACGCTGATGGTCGAGCCGACCGAGAGCGAATCGCTGCACGAACTGGATCGCTTCATCAGCGCGATGATCCAGATCCGCGAGGAAATCACCGCGATCGAAGACGGCCGCCTGGACCGCGAGGACAACCCGCTGAAGAACGCGCCGCACACTGCGACCGCGGTGACCGCCAGCGAGTGGACCCACGCCTACCCGCGTGAACTGGCTGCATTCCCGCTGGCCAGCCTGAAGCAGAGCAAGTACTGGCCGCCGGTGGCGCGCGTGGACAACGTGTACGGCGACAAGAACGTGATGTGCGCCTGCATCCCGGTCGATGCCTACAAGGACGATGAAGTCGAGGCATGATCGACAAACGGCCCGCGCAAGCGGGCCGTTTTTTTTAAAGAGTGTGGACCAAGGTCCACACCCACCATGATCCGATCACGGGTCCGGCATCTGCCCTAGGCTCAACTGCCACGACACCCCGAAGCGGTCCTGCACCCAGCCGTAGCGGTTGCTGAAATCGTAATCGCCCACCGGCATCAGCCAGTGCCCACCCTCGCCCAGCACCCGCGCGGCGCGCTCGAACTGCTCGGCACCGGAACACTCGACGAACAGCGAGATCGACGGGCTGAAGGTGAAGTCGTGCACGTCCAGGCTGTCAAAGCACAGGTAGTGGGTGCCACCGAGCAGGAAGATGGCCTGGCGGACCTGCCCGGGCACGCCGGCGCCGGCGCCATCGGGATGGCGTTGCAGGGCCAGCAGGCGGAAATCGGCAAAGGCTTCGGCGTACAGAGCCAGCGCGGCCTCGGCCTGGCCGGTGAACATCAGGAAGGGACGGCTGCGCAGCATGCGGTACTCCCGGTCGACGGGCCGATGACGGCCTATCTGCACACAGTGCCACGCGGAATGTGTGCCCGCTGTAGAGCCGAGCCCATGCTCGGCCGGCGACCACGCAAACAGCAGCCGACCACAGGGTCGGCGCTACAGAAAACTCGGCGACCGCAGCCGACCGTGGGGTCGGCTCTACCCGATCAGGCCTCGCGCATGCGCCGGGCGATGGCGCTGCCGGCGGCGATGGTGGCGGTCAGCGCCACCATCGACAGGAACTGCAGGCGGGTGTGCGACTCGCTCAGCAGCAGGCCGAAGATCAGCGCCAGGATCGCCAGCGCGCACACCGTCAGCCACGGGAAGCCAGCCATGCGGAACGGCAGGCGGGTGCCCAGGCGATCCGCGCGGCGGCGCAGCACCAGCTGCGAGACCAGCGACAGGGTCCACACCAGCAGGCAGGTGGAACCGACGATGTTCAGCAGCACCGGCAGCACCCGGTCCGGGAACAGCAGTTCCATCACCGTGGCGGCGAAGCCGAACAGCACGCTGGCCAGCACGGCGATGACCGGCACCTGGCGCGGATCGGTCCAGCCCAACACCGCCGGCGCTTCACGACGCTGCGCCAGCGAATACATCATGCGCGAGGCGCCGTAGAGATTGGCATTGAGCGCCGACAGCAGCGCGATCACCGCAATCAGCGTGATGGCGGTGCCCGCACCCGGGATACGGGCGATATCCAGCACCGCAGCGAACGGCGATTTCAGCGCCTCGCTGGTCCAGGGCACCACGGCGATGATCACGCTCAGCGAGCCGATGTAGAACACCAGGATGCGCCAGGCCACGGTGCGGATGGCACGGGCAATGCTGCGTTCCGGGTCTTCGGTCTCCGCCGCCGCAACGGCTACGATCTCGGTACCACCGAAGGCGAACACCACCACCAGCAGCGCAGCACCGATGCCGGCCAGGCCCTTCGGTGCGAAGCCGCCATGTTCGGTGAAGTTGCTCAGGCCCGGCGAGGTCACCTGCGGCAGCCAGCCCATCAGCAGCGCCACGCCGATGGCGATGAAGGCCAGGATCGCCGCGACCTTGAGGATGGCGAACCAGAATTCGAACTCGCCGAAGTTCTTCACCCCGAGCAGGTTGATCGCAGTGAAGAACAGCATGAAGGCCAGCGCCGCCATCGGTACAGGTACCGCCGGCCAGACAGTGGCCAGCAGACCGGCCGCCCCCACCGCTTCGGCAGCGATCACGATCACCAGCTGCACCCACCACAGCCAGCCCACGGTGGCACCGGCGGTGGCGCCCATGGCATCGGCGGCATAGACCGAGAACGCGCCACTGGTTGGTTTGGCCGCCGCCATTTCACCCAGTGCGTTCATCACGATGATCACCAGCGCGCCAGCGACCAGATACGACACCAGCACCGCCGGACCGGCCGCCTGCACGCCCACGCCCGAGCCGAGGAACAGGCCGGCGCCGATGGCGCTGCCCAGGCCCATCATGATCAGCTGGCGGGGCTTGAGCGAATGTCCGAGGCGGGACGGCGAAGCGGTCGGAATCGAGTTGGGCATCGGCGGGGCTGGCGGCGGGCTACAGGGGCGACACCTTACCCTGTCCCATGCCCGCGGGGATAGGCACAGCGCAGCAGGCCGCTCAGGCCAGTGCGGGCTCGCCGACGTTGCCGCCGATACGGGCACGGTAGGCGCGCGGCGAGAAACCGGTTTCAGCCTTGAACTTGCGGGTGAAGGCGCTCTGGTCGCTGAAACCACAGGCCTGGCCGATGCTGGCGATGCTCTCGTCACCGTGCAGCAGGTGCATGGCCATCTGGATCCGCAGCCGGGTCAGCACCTGCTGCGGGGTCATCTGGAACACCTTGCGGAAGCTGCGCTCCAGCTTGGACAGCGAAAAGCCGGTGATGTCCAGCAGGGTCTGCATGCGCACGTTCTCGGCGTAGTGCGCGTTGAGGTGGGCCAGTGCCAGCCGCAGCTGTTCGTACTGGGTACCCAGGCTGTCCTTCTGGCCAAGGTCGCGGGAAATGCCGATCAGCCCCTCGATGGCCCCATCGACCACCAGCGGGCGCTTGCAGGTCAGGCACCAGCCTGGTTCGCGGTTGGCGAACAGGTGCAGCTCCATCAGGTTCTCGATGACCTCACCGGACAGCACGCGGGCGTCCTGATCGACGTAGTCCGCGCTGAGGCCGGTCGGGTAGATTTCGGCCGCGGTGCGCCCGATCACGTCCTTGCGCGCGCGCAGGCCCAGCCGCCGCAGCATGGTCTGGTTGACGTGGGTGTAACGCCCCTGAAGATCCTTGATGAAGAACAGCACATCCGGGATGGCGTCGAACAGGGCTTCGATGTCGGCGGGCTCGACTCGCATGCGGCAAGCATAGCCGAGGCCCCTTGCCGGTGCGATCACCCTTGCGGGACTTGCGCTTAACGCCGCCAGGGCCACCGTGGAGGCCAGTCCCCACTGGAGAACCGGCCATGCCCCGCGGTGACAAGTCCGCCTATACCGAAAAGCAGAAGCGCCAGGCCGAGCACATCGAAGAGAGCGAGCGCGAGCGTGGCGCCAGCGAAAGCACCGCCGAACGCATCGCCTGGGCCACCGTGAACAAGCAGGACGGTGGTGGCAAGCGCAGTGGTAGTGGGCGCAAGGTGGCGAAGGAGGCATCGGCGAAAAAGGCCACCCGCAAGGCTGCTGCGAAGAAGACAACGGCGAAGAAGGCACCGGCCCGCAAGACAGCCACGAAGAAGGCAACAAAGAAGACGGTGGCCAAGAAGGCCAGCACTCGCCTCGCGTAGTGCTGCTGCGAAGAAGGCGGCGAAGACCCGTGCGGCGAAGAAGACCGTGCGCAAAGTGGCGGCGAAGAAAGCGGCACGTACCCGCGCGCGCGGCTGAGAGCATCGTTCAGGGCGGCAGCATCCTCATCCACGCGGCAACTTCGGCAGCAGCTGCGTCCGCACGTGCCTGCAGCAGCAGATGTGGTCCCTCCAACGACACATGCCGGGCATCGGGCAGCAACGCCTGCAGCTCGGCCACGCTGGGCGACCACAGCAGGCGGTCCTGTAGGGCATGCAGACACAACGTTGGCACTTCGATTCCCGGCAGCAATGCGCGTACGTCGACCCGCAGGGTCGCTGCGGCGCGTTGCCGCAACGTGGTCGCCGGAATCTGAGCCAACGCATCGCACAGCAACGACGTGTGCTCACGGGTGCGCCACCGCCCCAGCAGCAGGCGCGCCAGCAACGCCACGGGAGGTAGGGGCCAGGCCGGCGTCAGCAGGGCTGCGCTGGCTGCCGGCAATGGCACCGGCCGACGCGCAAAGGTCGCGGCAAGCACCAGTCCGCGTAGCCCGGCGGGCTGTCGCGCGACAAGTTCAATCGCCAACGGGCCCGAGAAGGACTCGGCAAGCAGAATGAAGGGATGGCCGGGCAGCTGCGACCACAGCCGTTGGGCTAGCGTGGCGTGATCCTGCCCTCCCTGCGCAGGCAACGTGATCGCCTGCGTCGTCAGCCCATGAGCCTGGAGTGCTGACAGAAACGGGGTCGACAGCCTGCCGGAGCCATCCAGGCCGGGCAGCATCAGCACGTGCTGCGGCGTGGGCGATGCTGAATCACGGCCCGGCTTTTCCTCGCTCCCGATTCCCATGTCACCTCCATTGCTGGCAAGCATCGCCCACATCGGCAGGCAACGAAAACTCTACTCCTGTTGTCCTGCTGCTTTGCCGGTCAAGGTTGAGCAATACTGCCCGCTCTGCCGCCGGATGCGGCTACCAAGGAGAGCGGTTGATGCGATGGACCTACGCGCTGGCCATGATGGCCATGATGGCCATGATGCTGCCACTGAACAGCTCCGCCAGCGATGGTTGGATAAATGGGGACGGCAAAGCGATGCCGGATACCGATGCAATGAAATCCAGCGGTGGCTTTGCGGCGTCGCTGCTGGTCACCTCCGATGCCGACTGGCAGGCCAAGTGGGATACCCCACCAGAGATCACTCCAGGTTTTACCGAGGCCAAAGAAGTCCACCTGGGCGGTGAATTGTTCCTGCTGACATTCCTGTCCAACCCCCAACTGGACGAGAACCGCGTACCCAAGGTGCACTGCGATCTGCGCATGCTGCGCCCGGACGGCAGTACCAGCATCGACGAACGCGAAGTTCCCTGTTTCACCGCTGCCCTGCCCGGCCCGCCAACCCTGTTGTACATGACCAACCTGCACCTGAAGTTCGTGGCCGAGGCCAGTGATCCGAAAGGCACGTGGACTGCGCAGGTGGTGGTCAAGGATCTGCTGCGGAATGTGAGCCTGCCTCTGCAGGCTCGCTTCGACGTCCGTTGAACGGAGGCGTGCGGATGAAGATGCGGCGATTACTGAGCTGGACCGGTCTTGCGCTTTGCGTGGTCTACCTGCTGTTGACCGCATGGCTGGTTCACGGCGCACAGTCGGATGCGGACCCGAAGGGGGCCTATATCCTGATGTCGCTCCCCATCACCCTGCAGTCTGCTGCACTCGATGCCATCGGCGCAGGCAGCCTGCTGTACGGCAAACCCTGGTCGACCGCGTATGCAGTGCTGGTTCCGCCAACACTGCTGTTGCTGTATGCAGCCGGCTGGCTGATCGAACGCTCCGCGCGCGGGCGCTAGCTAGCGGCACCGATCGTTTGCGTGCATGCGATGCCCTGCATGCGGGGCATCGCATGCAGGGCGTCATCCAACATCCAGTTGCAGGTTGCTTACGCCGCCCGCGCGGGCATGATGGTCATGCGCGCGCCCTGCTCCAGCTGGAACACCGACACCGACGTGGTCAGTGCATGCGCCTGTTCTTCCAGCGCGCGGCTGGCCGCGGTCGCTTCTTCCACCAGTGCGGCGTTCTGCTGGGTCACCTGGTCCATCTGCACCACCACCTGGTTGACCTGCTCGATACCGGCCGCCTGTTCCTTGCTGGCCGCGGCGATGTCGCTCATCAGCTGGGTGGTACGCGAGCTGGCCTGGGCCACGCGTGCGATCGCGGCTTCGGATTCAACAGTCACCGCCAGGCCACTCTTCACCTTGGCAGCGGCGTCTTCGATCAGCTCCTTGATCTCCTTGGCGGCGACACCGGCACGCTGCGCGAGCGTGCGCACTTCGCTGGCGACCACGGCAAAGCCACGGCCCTGCTCGCCTGCACGCGCGGCTTCCACTGCAGCATTCAGCGCCAGGATGTTGGTCTGGAACGCGATGCCGTCGATCACCGTGGAGATTTCCGAGATGCGTGCCGAGGACTGATCGATCTCGCCCATCACCGACGCCATCTGCGCCATCGCCTGCTCGGTCTCGCGTACGGCGGCACCGGCCGCATGCGCTTCACTGTCGGCCTGGCGCGCCAGCTCGGCGTTCTGGCGCACGGTGGAGGTCAGTTCCTCCATCGATGCTGCGGCCTCTTCCAGGTTGGCGGCCTGCTGCTCGGTACGGCGCGACAGGTCGTTGTTGCCGGCGGCCAGTTCCTGTGCCGCGTTGTTGATGCTGTCGGCAGCCACCTGGATACCCCGCACGATGCCGGTCAGCTGCGCGGTGGTGGTGTTGGCGTCGTCGCGCATGCGCGCGAACACGCCGTCGTACTCGCCATCCATGCGTGCGGTCAGGTCGCCGTGCGAGATCGCGCGCAGCACGTCGGAAACATCGGCGATGCTGGCCTGCGAACTGGCCATCATGCCGTTGAGGTGCTCCACCATCGCCTTGAACTGGTACTGGAACGCAGCGGCATCGCCACGCATGCTGAAATCACCGGCGCGTGCGGCGCGGGCCAGTTCATCGATCTGCGCGTTGATCGCCATCAGGCTCTGCTTCACCGCCGCCAGGGTGCGGGTCAGCGTGCCCTTCTCGCCCGGGTAGTCCGGCAGGTCGCGGGTGAGGTCACCGATGGCGTAGCGCTGCATCACCTCGGCCATCAGCAGTTCCACCTGCACGTGCGATTCGACCAGGCTGTTGGTGGCCTGCACCATGCGGCCGAAGTCACCGGGGAATGCGCTGGCATCCATGCGATAGCGGATCGCGCCGGCCTCGTGCTGCTCTGCCATCTTCAGCTGCGCGCCGATCGCCGCCTGCACGCTCTGCCGCACGCTGGCCATCGCCTCGCCGAGCTGGGTCAGTTCATCGCGGCCGCCGAGGCGGAACTCCTGGTCCAGTTGGCCCTTGGACAGGCGCTCGGCCAGGTTCACCGCGCGGGCCAGCGGGCCGGTCAGGCTGCGGCCGATCATCACCGAGGCACCGATGCCGACCAGCAATGCCACACCGCCCAGCACCAGCAGCTGCAGCAGGCTGCGCTCGCCGAGGCGGATCGCTTCGGCTGCGGCGGTGCGGCTTTCCTTCTCTTCGAAGTCCACGCCGTCGGACAGCGCCTTGTTCCAGCCATTGGCCGCTTCCTGCACCGGGCCCAGGGTCAGCGCCACGGCGCCCGGGTAGTCGCCCTGCTCCATCAATTCGCTGGTCTGCTTGTTGAGCGGGCGCGCGACGGCACGCTTGGCCGCGATGGTTTCCGCGATGGCCTTGCCCTGGGCGTCGCTGGGCAGCGCCTGGTAGGCGGTCCAGCTGGCCTCATAGCGCTTGACCAGGTCGGCAATGCGCTTCTCGTCGCTGCCGCGGTCTTCGCCCTGGCGGATCAGCATTTCGCGGCGCACCACCATCATCTGGTTGTTGGCATCGAGCATCTGCGACAACAGGCGCACCTTGGCCACGCTGACGTCGACCACCTGCTGCATCGCGCGCTTCTGCACGACACTGGCGGTGGCGCCGGTGGCCACCACGGCGGCGACCAGCAGCAGCAACAGGCCAAAGCCCAGCCCAAGACGCCAGGCAACCCTGACATTCCTCAAGTAGTTCATGGGTACATCCAAAACGGGGGGATGCGCCCCTATCGGCAGCTTTGCGCCATGGCTTGATGGCAGCAATGCCATCCATCCGGGTACGGTTCAGACAGGTGATTGCCGATGTGAACCAACATCCGCGTTGGCGTTGCGTAGAAACACGAGGATGAAGAACACCGAGTGCATGGTCCCAAGAATTGATTCGACGATCACCGCCCACTTCCCAAGATCCGACTTCGGCACCATGTCACCGAATCCCAACGTCGTGAATGTCGCCGCGGAGAAGTACAGCGAGTCGATGAGACTCCCAATCGTCCAGCCTGACTGTGCGGCCGGACCAGCCCACGGGAACCTAGCGTAGTAGAAGGCAAACACACCGATGAGCATCGACGATGTCATCACATAGAGCAGGGGAGCAAAGATCCCATCCTTTTGCCGATAGCGCAGGCGGCTATTGGTGACATAGGCCATCAGCGCATAGCCCGCCAGCAGAAGCCCCAGCCCGATCAGCGCGGCGAGTTCCTGGGAACCGAATTGCATTACTTTCGCAGGTAGCATCGCCAGCATCATCAATGCGCCTGATCCAAGGATCCCTAGCCCTGCCTTGCGATCGATGCGCTTCCAATGATCGCAAACCCGTCTCATGATCCTGTTCAATCACCCCCTCCACTCTTGATGTTCATACATCCAAGATCGGCCGGGCCAGGTAACTCTTGAGATTTCAGTAGTCGCCGCCATTGAAATCGCATAACGAAAAAGCCCCGCTTCCGCGGGGCTTTTCCTTGCAGCGACGCCGGGCGCGGCCCGGCGCTACCGGTCACGCACTCAGGCGAACGGATCCTGCAGGACCATGGTGTGGTCGCGGTCCGGGCCGGTGGAGACGATGCTGATCGGGCAACCGGCCAGCTCTTCCAGCGAACGCAGGTAGGCACGGGCGGCCGGCGGCAGCTCGTCCCAGTTGGTGATGCCGTGGGTGTTCTCGCTCCAGCCCGGGAACTCCAGGTACACCGGGGTGCAGTCTTCCCAGCCCTGCGCGTCCAGCGGCGCGTACTCGGTACGCTTGCCGTTGTATTCGTAGGCGATGCAGACCTTCAGCTTTTCCATGCCATCGAGCACGTCCAGCTTGGTGATGCACAGGCCGCTGATGCCGTTGATGGCCACGGCGCGCTTCAGCGCGACGATGTCCATCCAGCCGCAGCGACGCGGGCGACCGGTCGACGCACCGTACTCGGCGCCGCGGTCACGGATGCCCTGGCCGACTTCGTCGTCCAGTTCGGTCGGGAACGGGCCGCCGCCGACGCGGGTGGCGTAGGCCTTGGCGATGCCCAGCACGTAGTCGATCGAATCGGCGCCGACACCGGAACCGGCCAGCGCGCCACCGACGGTGGTGTTGGAGCTGGTGACGTACGGGTAGGTGCCGTGGTCGATGTCCAGCAGCGCACCCTGCGCGCCTTCGAACAGCACGCGCTTACCCTGCTTGCGCAGGTCGTGCAGGATGCCGGCCACGTCGGACTTCATCGGCTGCACGTACTCGCCGAAGGCCAGCGCTTCGTCGAAGGTCTTCTGGAAATCGACCGGATCGGTGTTCAGGTACTTGGTCAGCACGAAGTTGTGGTAATCCAGCGCAGTGCGCAGGAGTTCTTCCAGCTGCTTCGGGTAGTGCAGGTCGGCGATGCGGATGCCGCGACGCGCCACCTTGTCTTCGTAGGCCGGGCCGATGCCACGGCCGGTGGTGCCGATCGCCTTGCCGCCGGCAGCGCGTTCGCGCGCCTGGTCCAGGGCGATGTGGTACGGCATGATCAGCGGCGCGGCCGGCGAGATCTTCAGGCGCGAACGCACTTCCACGCCGGAGGCTTCCAGCTCGGCGATTTCCTTCTGCAGCGCGGCGGGCGAGATCACCACGCCGTTGCCGATCAGGCACAGCGCATCGTCACGCAGGATGCCCGACGGGATCAGGTGCAGGACGGTCTTCTTGCCGTTGATGACCAGGGTGTGGCCGGCGTTGTGGCCGCCCTGGAAGCGCACGACGGCGCCGATTTCCTCAGTGAGCAGATCGACGATCTTGCCCTTGCCTTCATCGCCCCACTGGGCACCAAGCACTACGACAGACTGACCCATGACGGGCTCCTCATATGTTGCGGCCATCGGGGCCGCGGACGGGTAAACCGTGGCGGGGCTGGCCAGCACCTGGATGGCGGCTCCAAACGGGGAGCGCCGGCGATGGAAGGCCCAGACACGGAAAAAGCCGAACGGGGAGGCCCGTCCGGCTTTTGTGCATTATCCGGGTTTCCGGGGTCGGGTGCCACCTTTCCGACGGACGGCTTCACCCACCGGTCAGGGGACCGAAACGGGGTCAGATCCCTTTCCTGCGGAAAGGGATCTGACCCCTGCTAATGCCGCACCCACCACAGCAGGCTCAGGCCGGCCAGCAGCACCAGCCCACCGAAGCTGCGCAGGGCCGGGCTGGGCAGGTCCAGCAGGCGCTCGGCCATGCGCTTCCAGGCGAACGGTGCGACGAACAGGAACAGGCCTTCCAGCACCGCCACCAGGCAGACGGCGGCGAACAGATCTTTCATGGGGGACTCCGGAAAAAACACGGGGCCCGGCATTCAGCCGGGCCCCGTGGGGTAATGCCCTGCGACCTCAGCGGTCGTTCTTCAGGTACTGCAGGAACGGGTCGTTCTTGTCCAGCACGATCACGCCGTTGCCGTCGGTCATGGAGCCACGGTAGGCCTCCAGGCTGCGGTAGAACGCGTAGAACGACGGGTCGGCCGAGCCGGCCTTGCCGTAGATGCGGGCGGCATCGGCATCGCCTTCACCGCGCAGGCGCTGGGCATCACGCTCGGCTTCGGCGATCAGCACGGTGCTGTCACGGTCGGCCTGGGCGCGGATGGTCAGCGACTGCTCCTCGCCCTCCGCACGCAGCTTGGCGGCTTCCTGCTTGCGCTGGGCGCGCATGCGCTCGTACACGTCGTTGATCACCTGGCTGTCGGTCGGCAGGTCCACCTGCTTGATGCGCAGGTCGATCATCTGCATGCCCAGGCCGGCAACGGCTTCATTGATCCCCTTCAGCTGCTCGGCGATCAGCTCGCTGCGGTCGCCGGACACCAGCTGCTGCAGGGTGCGCGAGTTGATCTGGTTGCGCAGCGAGTCGGTGATGATCGGTGCCAGGCGGGCATTGGCGATACGCGGATCGCCGCCGGTGGCACGGAAGTAGTCACCCACGTTGGAGATGTAACCGATGGCGAAGAAGTCGACGCTGACGTCCTTCTGCTCGGCGGTGAAGTAACGTGCCGGCGCGGTGTCGAGCACCTGGAAGCGGCGGTCGAAGACCTTCACCGTTTCCACCACCGGCACCTTGAAGTGCAGGCCCGGCTTGATGTCCGAACGCACCACCTTGCCCAGGTTCAGCACCATGGCAGTCTGGTCCTCACGGACCACGTACACCGAGCCGAGCAGGCCCAGCACCACCGCCACGATCACGGCGATCCAGATAGGACTCTTCATCGGCTGCCCTCCTCACGGCCGCTCGGTCGCCCGGTCGGGCGGCCCACCGGCCGGCCCGGATCACGGGACTGTTCCACCGCCGTACCCGGCAGCGACGGCATCACCACCTCCGGGTTGGTCACCCCGGGCGGGGCCGAGGTGGTGGGACGGGTATCGCCGGTCATCGGCACGTAGATCAGCTGGCGGCCATCGCCGCCGATCACCTTGCGGTTCTCGCTCAGCACCTGCTGCACGGTCTCCAGCCACAGGCGCTTGCGGGTCACTTCCGGGGCGTCCTTGTACTGGGCCTGCAACAGGCTGAAGCGCTGCGCGTCACCCTCGGCCTTGGACACCACGGCCTGCTTGTAGCCTTCGGCGGTGGTACGGGCGCGCGAGGCCTGGCCTCGGGCTTCCGGCACGACCTTGGCGGCGTAGGCCTGGGCTTCGTTGATCAGGCGTTCCTTGACCTGCTGGGCACCGTTGACCTCGTCGAAGGCCGGCTTCACTTCTTCCGGCGGACGGGCGTCCTGCAGGGTCAGGCCGGTCACGGTCAGGCCGGTCTTGAAGGCCTTCAGCAGTGCCTGCAGGCGCTCCTCGGCGGCCACGGCCAGTGGGCCACGGTTGTTCAGCACCGAATTGAGGTCGGCACGGCCGACTTCCTCGCGCACCGCACTCTGCGCGGACTGCTCCAGCACCTGGTCGGCGTTGAAGGTACCGAACAGGTAGGTCTGCGGGTCGTCGATGCGGTACTGGACGTTCAGCGAGACGTTGACGATGTTCTCGTCACGGGTCAGCACCGGCACCTGGATCGAGAAGGTCTTGATCTCGGTGGCGTTGACCTTGGTGACAGACTCAATCGGCCACGGCAGCTTGAAGTTCGGGCCGGGCTGCAGGATGCGCGAGAACTGGCCGAAGCGCAGCACCACGCCACGCTGCTGTTCGCCGATCAGCTGGAAGCTGGAGAACAGCACCAGCAGCACCACGGCCGCCACCACCCAACGCACGATGCCGCCGTCGAACAGGTCCTTCAGTGGCCCGGGCAATCCGCCCCAGCCACCACCATTGCCACCGCCGCGTGACCCGAACGGCCCGCGTCGATTGTCCTCGGGGCCTTGTCCGCCCTTGTTGCCGCCGGGTGTATTCCAGGCCATGCACGCTCCATCAAGATTTGGGCTGCGGCGCGGGCCCTTCCCGCACCGCCAGCCGTGAAACCATCACCGATCATACAAGATGGGGCGGATCGGCAGGATCGAAAGGGGGGCAACGGGGTAAGGTGGCGTTTTCCTCGAAGTCAGGCAACGCCGATGGCCCCCACCACCCCGTTCACCGCCTTCCGCATCGAAAACGACGACGCCGGCTACCGCAGCGGCCTGGCCCAGCTGGGTGTCGACGACCTCAACCCCGGCCAGGTGCTGATCCGCGCCCACTGGTCCTCGGTCAACTACAAGGACGCGCTGGCCGGCACCGGCAAGGGGAAGATCCTGCGTCGCTTCCCGCTGGTCGGCGGCATCGACGTGGCCGGTACCGTGGTCGCCAGCTCCGACCCGGACTGGCGTGAAGGCGATGCGGTGCTGGCCACCGGCTGCGGCCTCAGCGAGACCCGTGATGGCGGTTACAGCCAGTACGTGCGGCTGGAATCGCGCGCGGTGATCGCCCAGCCGGCCGGGCTGACCCCGCGCGAGGCGATGGTGCTGGGCACCGCCGGCTTCACCGCGGCGCTGGCCCTGCTGCGCATGCAGGACAACCGGCAGACCCCGGAACTCGGCCCGCTGGCAGTCACCGGTGCCAGCGGCGGCGTCGGTGCGCTGGCGCTGTCGATCTTCAGCCGTGCCGGCTACAGCGTGCACGCGGTCAGCGGCAAGCCGGACCAGGCCGATTTCCTGCGCAGCATCGGCGCCACCGAGGTACTGCCTCGCGACGCGCTGGCCGATACCGGCCCGCTGCAGTCGGCGCGCTTCGGCGGTGGCCTGGACAATGCCGGCGGCAGCATGCTCGCCAGCCTGCTGGCGCAGACCGTGCCCTACGGCAGCGTGGTCAGCGCCGGCCTGGCCGCCAGCCCGACGCTGGACATGACCGTGATGCCGTTCATCCTGCGGGGTGTCTCGCTGCTGGGGGTGTCCTCGGCCAATGCGCCGCGCGGGCTGCGCGAAGAGGTGTGGTCGCGACTGGGCAGTGACTGGAAGCCGCAGCACCTGGAGCGCATCTGCACTGCCGAAGTCGGCCTGGATGGCCTGCCCGCCGTGTTCGAGCGGATGCTGGCCGGCGGCTCGCTGGGCCGCACCGTGGTGCGGATCGACTGAACGTCGCAGGCAGGCGACGGACGGCAGGCGCTCCCCTCCCGCCGGTAATGTGCCCGCACTACACTGCGGGCATTACATGGGGAACAACATGGCACGCATTCTGATCGTCGACGACTCACCGTCGCAGCTGTTGGGGATACAGCGCATCGTCGAGAAGCTCGGGCACCAGATCCTGACCGCCACCGATGGCGCCGCCGGGGTCGAAACCGCCAAGGCCGAGCTGCCCGACCTCGTCCTGATGGACGTGGTGATGCCCAACCTCAACGGCTTCCAGGCCACCCGCACCCTCGCCCGCGACGAGGCAACCCGCCACATCCCGGTGATCCTGGTGACCACCAAGGACCAGGACACCGACCGCATGTGGGGCATGCGGCAGGGCGCCAAGGCCTACATCACCAAGCCGTTCTCGGAAGACGAACTGTCCGAAGTGCTGGAACGGGTGTTCGCCGGGCAGGGCTGAAACATTCCGGTGGGTGCCAACCTTGGTTGGCACGCTTTTGTCGTGCCGGCCGCTGGCGGACCCAGGTCCGCACCCACCAGAATCCACCTCAGATCGTTTCGCCGAACGCCTTGGCCAGGTTCCGGTACGCCTTCTTCTGCGCCTCATCGGTCGCGGCCGGGGCCACGATCTCGATCTCGACGATCTGGTCGCCATCCGGATTGCCCGGCAGGCCACGGCCACGCAGGCGCAGCTTGCGCCCGGCATCGGAATCGGCCGGAATCTTCAGCTCCACCGCACCGCCCAGGGTCGGCACGCTGATGCTGGTCCCCAACGCGGCCTGCCACGGTGTGACCGGCAGCGTATAGAGGATGTTGCGGCCATCGACCTCGAACTGCGGGTGCGCGGCGTACTCCACTTCCAGCAGCAGGTTGCCGCCATGATTGCCCTGCCCGGCCAGCCGTATCACCTGGCCCGGACGGATGCCCTTGGGCACGCGCACGTCCAGCTGCTTGCCGTTGACGGTGATGCGCAGGCTGTCACCGTTGTAGGCCGCCTCCAGCGGTACCGACAGCTTGGCGCGGGTATCTCGATTGGGCGCATGGCCCTGGCTGCTGAAGCCCGGCCCCGGACCAGCGCCGCCACCGCCACGCTGGCGCGCGAACAGGCTTTCGAAGAAGTCGCTGAAGCCGCCGTTGGGGCCGCCGCCGCCGAACACTTCCTCGAAATTGAAACCCCCGGCGCCGCCGTAGTTCGGCGGCACGTTGAACTCCTCGCCCGGGCGATAGCCCTGCGCGCGCAGCTGGTCGTAGGCCGCGCGCTTCTCCGGGTCGCGCAGCGCCTCGTAGGCCTCGTTGACCGCCTTGAACTTGTCTTCGGCCCCGGCCTCCTTGCTGACGTCCGGGTGGTACTTGCGTGCCAGCCGGCGGTAGGCGGTCTTGATTTCCGCCTCGCCCGCGCTCGGTTCCACCCCCAGGGTGGCGTAGTAATCCTTGAATTCCATCCAGCTACCTCGATTCGCTTCGGCCGCGCCGGTGGCGCCGCCCCGGGTTCATTCTACGCGCCGGCGATGCTACGCCGCCCCTCGTGCGGCCCCGGTGAGGCCGACTGATCCTGCGCAATGCGGCTGCCATCCCCGTGCGCCACGCTGTGGCTGGAAGCCCCTGCCACAAAGCCTGAAGATGGGGCCTGCACACCGGGTTTCCAATGTCTTGACGCCCCTGTCCCATCCGGCCCACTAGCCTGCCCCAGCAAGGAGTTCCCCATGACCATCCACGTTGGCGACCGTATTCCCGAAGTGACCCTCAAGCGCATCCGCGAGGGCATCGAAACGCTCGATACGCATTCGCTGTTCGACGCGCGCAAGGTGGTCCTGTTCGCCGTGCCCGGTGCGTTCACCCCGACCTGTTCGGCCCGTCACCTGCCCGGCTACGTCGAAAAGTTCGAGGCCTTCCGCCAGCGCGGCATCGACCTCTACTGCGTGGCGGTCAACGATCCGTTCGTGATGAAAGCCTGGGCCGCCGACCAGCACGTGCCCGACGGCCTGCTGATGCTGTCCGACGGCAATGCAGAACTGACCCGCGCGCTCGGCCTGGAGCTCGACGCCAGCGCCTCGGGCATGGGCATCCGCTCGCGCCGCTTCGCACTGTACGTGGTCGATGGCGTGGTGCGCGCGGCATGGGTCGAACAGCCCGGCCAGTTCGAAGTGTCTTCCGCCGAGTACGTGCTGGAGCACCTGCCCACCTGATTCTCCACCGCAAGAGGAAACGGCCAGCCATGTCCAGCAAGCCAGCCAAAGCCAGCAAGCCCGCCGCGAGGATTCCCGGCATCAGCGACCGCAAGACCCTGCGTGATCGCGCCCGGCGCAACATCGAGGACGGCGCGATCACCGACAGCTACAGCGCCGACCGCAAGGTGGTGATCAAGCTGCTCAACGACGCCTTGGCCACCGAGTACGTCTGCGTGCTGCGCTACTACCGGCACTATTTCATGGCCAAGGGCATGCTGGCCGATGCGGTGAAAGCCGAGTTCCTCGAGCATGCACAGCAGGAACAGGCGCACGCCGGCAAGCTGGCCGAGCGCATCGTCCAGCTCGGCGGCGAACCCGATTTCAATCCCGATACGCTGACCGCGCGCTCGCATGCCGAGTACAAGGAAGGCAGCGACCTGCGCGACATGGTGCGCGAGAACCTGGTGGCCGAGCGCATCGCCATCGACAGCTATCGCGAGATGATCAACTTCATCGGCGACCGCGATACCACCACCAAGCGCATCCTTGAGGAAATCCTGGCGCAGGAAGAGGAGCATGCCGATGAATTCGCCGACCTGCTGGATGGGTGGATCGGGGAATAGTGAAACCGATAGCGCCGGGCCATGCCCGGCGTATGCAATGTGATCCGAACGGTTCCGCCGGGCATGGCCCGGCGCTACCGCAGCACGTTGAACCGCACCTGCGTCCAGGCGCCGTCGGCCGCCAACGCGGTCAGTGTGTGCGTGCCGGGGTCGGCGAACTCGCGCTGCATCAGCTGCGCCCCACGGGTCTGCGCGATCCAGCGGCCATCCAGCAGCCAGTCCACCGCCTGCTCGCTGCCCAGCGCGCGCAGCTGCAGGCGCACGCCATGCTCCGCATTGGGCGCGCGCGCCAGTGCGGCGCCATCGTTGAGCCCGTCGATGTGCAGCGCGACGCTGGCCTCACGGCCATCATCACGGCAGTCCGGCGACAGCGCCGGCAGCTGCGAGGCCTCGCGCGTGGCCTTGGACAGCCACGGCGACAGCAACGCTGGCCAGCGCGCGATCTCGCGCGCGACTTCTTCGTGTGGCAAGCGGCAATCAGCCGACACGCGCAGCCCGGTACGCGCGTCGGCAAGGTAGCGCTGCCGACCCGGCTGCCAGCGCCGCGCCTCGCGCTCGGGGAAGGTCGGTGGTGCAGCCCCCTCCAGCAGATAGGCCGGCATCCGCCGCTGGCACAACGCAGCAGTCAGGCCTTCGGCACGCTCGCCGGTCGGCCAGCAGACGTCTTCCTGGCTGACGCTGGCCGGCATTGGCGCAGCGGCCGAGTCACCGCGCTGGCGTGGCAGGCTGTCCACCACCTCGAACATCAACGGCAACGCGGTGACCGCACCGTACTGCCCCGGCAGCGGTGTGCCGTCGGGCCGGCCCACCCACACGCCCACGGTGTAATGGCGGGTACTACCGATCGCCCACGCATCGCGGTAGCCATAGCTGGTGCCGGTCTTCCACGCAACACGCGGGCGGCCACCGACATCGAAGGTGCCGATGCTGTATCCCGGTCGCGGATTCGACTCCAGCATCTCGCGCACGATCCAGCTGGCACCCGGCGACGCGAGGCGCCGCTCGATCATCGGCTCGTCATCGGTGTAGCGCACGCGTCCGGCAATGCCGTTGCGGTTGAGTGCGGCGAATGCGCCGACCAGGTCTTCCAGGCGCGCACCGGTGCCCCCCAGGATCAGCGACAGGTTGGGCGTACTGCCCGGCGGGAACCGCAGCTGGATGCCGGCGTGCGACAGCCGCGCGGCGAAGCGCGCCGCACCGACCCGCTGCAGCAGGTCCACCGAGGGCACGTTGAGTGACAGCCGCAATGCGCTGGAGGCGCCAACAGGTCCATTGAAGGCCATATCGAAATTGCCCGGGCGATAGCTGCCGAAACTCTGCGGCGCATCGACCAGCAGGCTTTCCGAATGGATCAGGCCATCATCCAGCGCCATTGCGTAGAGGAACGGCTTGAGCGTGGAGCCCGGCGAACGCCAGGCCTGCACCATGTCCACGTGGCCAAGCCGCTGGCGGTCGCCAAAGGACAACGTACCGACATAGGCACGCGCCTGCAGGGTCTGGTTGTCGACCACCAGCAGCGCGGCCGAGGTGCGTTCGGGCAGCGTCGAGAAATAGCTGGCCACGCGCTCTTCCAGGGTGCGCTGCAGGCCGATGTCGATGCTGCTCTGGATGCGCGCCTGGCCCGGATGCGCCGAGTGCAGGCGCTGCGCCAGCAACGCAGCATGCAGCGGCGGCCGCAGCGAGCGCGCCACCACGTTCTCGATGCGCGCGTCTTCCACCTCTTCCGGTGTCCATGCACCCAGTTCGGCCATGCGTGACAGCACCTTGTCGCGCGCCTTCTGTGCCGCTTCCGGATGGCGGTCCGGGCGCAGCCGGCTCGGCGCCTGCGGCAGCACCGCCAGCAGCGCGGCCTCGGCATGCGACAGCTGTGCCGCCGGCTTGCCCAGATAGGCCCAGCTGGCGGCTTCCACGCCTTCAATGGTGCCGCCGTACGGCGCGCGCTCCAGATACAGGGCCAGGATCTGCCGCTTGCTCAGGTGCACTTCCAGCTGCACCGCACGCAGCATCTGCTTGAGCTTGCCCCAGGGGGTGCGCGTGTGCGGATCAAGGATGCGGGCGACCTGCATGGTCAGGGTCGAGCCACCGGAAACAATACGGCCGCCGCGCAGCAGTTGGCCGCTGGCACGCAGGATCGCCAGCGGATTGATGCCCGGGTGCCTCCAGAACCAGCGGTCCTCGTAGGTCAGCAGCGCCTGCAGGTACAGCGGTGAGACGCTGTCGATCGAGGCCGGATAGCGCCACACGCCCTCGGCATCGGCGAACGCACGCAGCGGTGTGCCGTCCGCCGATACCACCAGGGTGCTGGTATCACGCTGCTTCGGCAGTGGCGGCGGGAAGGCGACGTCCAGCACCAGCAGCAGCGTCAGCGTCGCTGCGGTGCCCCAGCGCAGCCACGGCCACAGCGGCCGCAGCCGGCGGCGCAGGGCCGCCAGCCGGGCCTTCATTGCGTCCTTCATTGCGTAGTGCCCGCAGGACGGGCCGCGCCGTCGCGGCCCATCCGTGGGATCACGGCTGCACCACCGTGATCGTGGTCGGGTTGCTGCGGCCAACGCCACGCAGCTGCGGCCGGTACATGTCCTCCACCAGCGGCGGCGGCACCGAGTAGGTACCCGGAGTCACCGCACGCACCAGGTAGAACACGTTGGCCTTGCTGCCACGCGAGAGCTTCAGCGCGGCCACGTAGCGGTCGTCGCGGAACTCTTCGTGCTTGGTATCGGCCGCTTCACCGCGATCACTGATGGTGATGCCATCGACCACCACGTCGGCCCACTGCTTGGCGTCGCCCAGGTTGAAGTTCTCGATCTCCAGGCCGGCCGGCAACAGGTCGGTCAGCAGTGCATCCGGCATCGTGGTATCGGCGGTGACAGTGACGCGCACGATCAGGGCTTCACCTTCCTTCAGCGGGCGCGGCGACCACGGCTTGCCATCGGTACCGTAGTAGCTGCGCTCGACGCCCAGCACGCTGTTGTCCGGCGCCGGTGCGCTGCGCGGGATGCCGGCCACGTCGATGCTGGCGAACATCGGCGGCTGGCCCTGCGGGGTGAAGCGCACGCCGCTGGCAAGTTCGCTGGCACTGAAGTTGCGGCCGAACAGCTTGCGTTCGCCGATCGCTTCGGTCGTGCCACCGATCACCAGTTCGCCCGCCACCAGTGCCTTCTGGTTGGCGGCGAGTGCCTTGCCGAGGCGGGCAATGGCTACCTGTTCCTGCGTGCTCAACCACATCCAGCCGGCACTGCGGCGCGCATCGAGGCCACGGCCCAGATCGACGGCACGTGCGTCCCAGGCCGGCTTGGCCAGCTTGTTCTCGTGCGTCAGCGCGATCATCAGTGCGTCATCGCGGATCGCGCTGCCGTAGTCGCCGAAGTACGACGGACGTTCGCTGCTTGACTTGGCGAAGGCCGCCGCCAGTGCCGCCTGGCCACGCTTGGCATCGCCCTGCAGCGACAGCGCCACGCCCAGGTGGACCAGCGACAGGCCGCCGACTGCCTTGCTGCGCTCGTTGTCGTACAGCGCGCGCAGGGTACCCAGCGGTGCGCGGTTGACCCGGGCCAGCACATAGCCCGAATACGCCTTGTTGGAGAACGTCAGCTTCTCGCGGTCATCCTGGCCATAGAACTGGTTGCCACCGGACAGCAGGTCCTCGCTGAGGCGGTTGAGTGCCTTCTGCAGCACGTTGTCGGGCACCGCGAAGCCGGCGTCCTTGGCATCGAGCAGGAACTCGGTGACATACGGCGTCAGCCACGGGTTCACGTAGCCATCGTCACCCCACATCGAGAAGTTGCCATTGGCCACCTGCATGGATGCCAGGCGACCGAACGCACCTTCCATGCGTTCACGGCGGGCCTTGGCGTCCAGGCCATCGGCGCCGAGCATCGACGACGTCGCCTGGTCCAGGATCAGCGCGGCGTAGCCCTTGCTGGTGGTCTGCTCGGCACAACCGTAGGGGTAGTTCAGCGCGCCCTGCAGTGCGCTGGCGAACGGAATCGGCGGCAGCGGGCTGACCAGCAACCGTGCGTTCACCGACTCGGACATCAGGCCCTCGGTCAGGCTGTTGTCGAGGCTGACCGCAGCCAGCGGATCCAGCGTGCGCACCTGCGAACGCAGCACCTGCGGCCATGCCGCACGCACGGGCAGGTCGTAGCGGCGGTCGGCCTTGAAGCCGTTGCCGTCCACGCGCACCCGCACCTTGGCCACGCTGTGGCCTTCGCGCGCGGACAACGGGAAGCTCAGCGTGGTCTTGGCATCGGCATTCAACTGCACGTTGCGGCTACCCTCGCCCAGGTTCAGCGGGCCCTCGGTTTCCACCCGCACATTGAACGCACCCGGCTTGCCGGTGAAGTTCTGCACGTCCAGGGTCACGGTGCTGCGGTCGCCCGGAGCAAGCACGCGCGGCATGCTGGCTTCGGCCAGGATCGGCGCGCGCACCACGGTTTCCACGTCACGCTTGCCGTACTGGTCATCGCTGTAGACCAGCGCCGATACCCGCAGCGTGCCGTTGAAGTCCGGCACCTTCAGGCGGATGCGGGCGATGCCCTTGGCGTCGAGCTGCACCGGTCCGGAGAACAGGTCCACGGTCTGCACGCGTGCGGTCGGGCGCTTGGCCTGCGGAAGTGCCTGCAGCGCCATGTCGCCACCGAACTTGAGCTTGCCGGCGCCGCCGTCGAAGCTCTCGATCACCCGGCTGTAGATGTCGTAGGCATCGATGCCGAGGCGACGCTGGGCGAAGAAGTGCGCGCCGGCATCGGGCACCGGGAAGCGGGTGATGTTGAGGATGCCCACGTCCACCGCCGAGACGGTGACGTGCGCGGTCTTGCCGGCCAGCTGCGGTGCGCTGACCGTCACCGGCAGGTCCTGCTCCGGCCGCATCTGCTTGGGCGCGGCCAGGCCGACCGCCACGGTGCGGCCCTTGCGGTCCATCGGCACATGCACCACGCCCACGGCACGGGCCGGGGTGATCTTGCTCGGCGCACTGCCGCCACGGAACACCAGCGCAGTGATGTAGACGTCGTGGCGTTCCCAGTCGGCGGTGACCGGGATCTTGAAGGTCGAACCCGGCTTGGCCTCGATGTCCTGCACGTACAGCATGCGGTCGGTCTCGACCATCAGGATGCCCTTGCCGGCGTGCGGCGGGGTCACCGTCACCTCGAGCGTGTCGCCTGCCTTGTAGCCGGTCTTGTCCAGGCCCAGCTTGATCTTGTCAGGGCGCGCGTCCAGGCCACGGTTGTCATCACCCCAGCTCCAGCCGGCACGGAACGGGTAACGGCTGGTCAGGCCGGTGGACGGATCGAACACGTCCACCCGGTACTCGCCCCACTCCACCGGGAAATCAAAGGCGACCGCGCTGCTGCCGGCATCGACGGTGCGGGTTTCCTTGTTCTCGAAACGGCGGGTGAAGTCGTAGTCCCAGCGGTTGTCGTTGAAGGTCCAGTGGTAATCGCGCAGTTCGCGCACCAGGGTGATCTTCAGGCCCTTGGCCGGCTGCGGCGTACCGGCAGCATCCACGCGCATCAATTCGAAACGCGCGTTGCCGTTGGAATCGGCGCCGTCCTCAGGGTTGAACAGCGGACGCACGCCCACCAGCGCATTGGCCGGCCACATTACCCGCTTGAGGGTGCGGGTGACCGTACGGCCACCGGTCTCGTACAGGCTGCCGGACAGCACCACGGCGATCGGCGCCTTGGCCTTGGCCGCCTCTTCCGGCAGGGCCACGTCCTCGCGCAGCTGGCCGTTGGCCGGCAGCGTGGTATCGATCACGTCCTTGGCTTCGCGCGGCAGCTGCAGGGTCGGGTCGCCGAAGAAGTAGCCCGGCAGGCCTTCCACCGGCCGCTGCTCGGCGGCTACCGCCATGCGCGCGGTGAAGCGGTTGCCATCGGCGGGCGCACCGTACAGATAGGCGCCATTGGCCTGCAGGCGCAGGTCCTCGCCCGGCTTCAGCGTCTTCTGCGCACTGTCCAGGTCCAGCTTCATGCGCTCGGGCAGGAACTCCTCGATGCGCAGGGTCATGCCCTGGATCGCTTCCTTGCTGGCCGGGTCGGTACGGAACTCGACCTGCCAGCGCCCGGTCGGCGCCTCGGCGGGGATGACCTGCTCGAAGTTGATGTAGCCCTGCTCGCCCGGCTGCAGGCGGGTCTCGCGGAAGGTCTTGCCGTCGGGCTGCTTCAGGCGCAGGAACACCGGCTGTGCCTTGACCGGCTTGCCATCGTTGTCGCGCAGCAGCGCGGACAGGCGCACGGTCTCGCCCGGGCGGTACAGGTCGCGGCCGGACCAGGCGTAGACGTCGAACCAGGCATTGTCACGGCCGGCCACGGCGAATTCGCTCAGGTCCAGCGCCGGCTGGTTGAACGGCAGGAAGCTGGTGTCCTTGCCACTGCTGGCGACCAGCACGTGGGTGGCATCCAGCGTGTAGTTCAGCAGCGCATTGCCGTTGCCGTCGGTGCTGCCCTTCAGCACCACCTCGCCCTTGGCATCGAGCACGCGCAGGTCGATGCCCTTCAGCGGCGCACCGTCCTTCAGGCCGGCGGTGTGCACGAACAGCTTGTCCTTGTAGGCACGGGTATGCAGGCCGATGTCACTGACCGAGAAGAACGCGGTATCGAACTCGCCCTCGTAGTCACCGGTGCGCTTGAGCAGGGCGAAGTACAGGCCCGGCTCCTGCAGCTCCTTGATGTCCTGGGTCGGCAGGTAGGTCAGCACCCGCTCGTTCTTCTTGCCGCCAAGGATGAAGCGGTTGACGTAGACCGGCTCGGCCAGCTTGTTGATCGGGCTGCGCTCGTAGTCGCTGCTCAGTTCCCAGCTGCCGCGGCGGCCGCCGCGCTGATACTGGCTGAAGAAGGTTGGCAGGTCCTTCTCGCGCACGCGCAGGAACTCGACGTCGACCTCGGGCACGTTCACCGACACCACCGGCAGGCCACGGCTGTCCTTGGCCGGCAGCACGCTGCCCTGCGAAGCGAAACCGACCACCGGCTTCAGCTCGCCGCTGAACACCTTCTGCTTCAGTTCCTTGCCCAGCCGGCTGCCATCAGCGGCCAGCAGGTCTGGCGAGACCGCCAGGCTGAATTCCTTGCCCGCCTCGACGAACGGGTAGCGCAGGGTCAGGCCGTCATCGGACAGCGTCCAGCTGCTGTCGTCGGTGCCGACCTTCTCCTCGAAGCGCACCAGCTTGTCGAAGTCCTGCGTACCGACCAGCGGGCGCGAGAACTCCAGCGCCAGCGACAGGCCGTCATTCTTCTGGTCCGGGTAGGCACGCAGCAGGGTGAACTCCTTCACCTGCTCGGCCTTGGTGGTGATGGCTTCACCGCTGGCCTTGGGCAGCTGCCCGCTGTCGTTGCGGCAGCCGGCCAGGCCCAGCAACAGGCCTCCTGCCAGTACCGCCGCCGCCCATCCCCACCGCTTCCGCCGTGCCGGACCGCTCATGTCGTCACTCCTTGATCGAGGTGGCCATTATAGGCAGGCCACGTCAAGGTGTTGACGCGGATTCGGCAGGAATGCATCGGAACGGTAGCGCCGGGCCACGCCCGGCGGTCCCCGGTAGCCGCCAACCTTGGTTGGCGTTGGGCCCGTGCCAACCAAGGTTGGCACCTACCAAAGCCGATCGAGCCACGTGCCCGGCAAGCAGGTGCGGTGTCAGACCCACCAAGGGGCGCCCTACCCCGGCAGGTACAGGTCCACGTAGTCGGTCACCGGCATCGCTGCCAGCGCCACCGGGTCCAGCGATGCGGCCAGGATGCGCTGCTGCTGGGCGGTCGGGAAGCGGTGGGCCAGGTGCCGGCGGAACTTGTCCATCAGCAGGGGAATACCTTCCTCGCGGCGTCGGGCGTGGCCGAGCGGATACTCCACCAGCACCTCCGGCAGTTCCATGCCATCGCTGAAGCGCACGCTCAGGCCGTTGGCGATGCTGCGCTTGTCCGGGTCCAGGTAATCGGCGCTGAGCTGCGGATCCTCATGGCAGGCCATCTTCGCCCTCAGGGCATCGATGCGCGGATCGGCGGCGACGTCGTCCTCGTAGTCCTCGGCCACCAGCCGCCCATGCAGCAGCGCGATGGCGACCATGTACTGCACGCAGTGGTCACGGTCGGCCGGATTATGCAGCGGCCCCTGCTTGTCGATGATGCGGATGCAGGCTTCCTGGGTACGGATGGCGATGTGCGCGATGTCCTCGACCCGCCGCCCCATCGCGCGCAGTTGCTGGTGCAGTGCAATCGCCGCCTCCACGGCAGTCTGGCCATGGAATTCGGCCGGGTAACTGATCTTGAACAGCACGTTCTCCATCACATAGCTGCCCAGCGGCCGCCCCAGCGTCAACGCCTGGCCGTGCATGGATACAGCCTCGAAACCCCATGTCGGTGCACTCAATACGCTGGGATAGCCCATCTCGCCGCTGGCCGCCATCAGCGCCAGGCGCACGCCGCGGCTGGTCGCATCACCGGCCGCCCAGCTCTTGCGCGAGCCGGTGTTGGGCGCGTGCCGGTAGGTGCGCAGTGCCTGGCCGTCGACCCAGGCCAGTGACAGCGCATTGAGCATGCGCTCGCGGTCCAGGCCAAGCAGCTGCGCGACCACCGCGGTGGTGGCGACCTTGACCAGCACTACATGGTCCAGCCCGACCCGGTTGAAGGAATTCTGCAGGGCCAGCACGCCCTGGATCTCGTGCGCTTTGATCATCGCCAGCAACACATCGTGCACGGTCGGCGGCGGCCGGCGCAGGGCCTGCGCATTGCGCCCCAGCCAATCGCAGACGGCCAGGATTCCGCCCAGGTTGTCCGACGGATGTCCCCACTCGGCGGCCAGCCAGGTGTCGTTGAAATCCAGCCAGCGCACCATTGCGCCGAGGTTGAAGGCGGCCTGCACCGGGTCCAGCACGTAGTGCGTGCCCGGTACGCGCGCGCCGTTGACCACGCTGATGCCCGGCACCAGCGGACCAAGCAGCTTGCTGCAGGCCGGGAAGGACAGCGCTTCCAGCCCGCAACCGAGCGTGTCGAGCAGGCAATGGTGTGCGGTCTGGAACGCCAGCGGTGAGTCGATGCGGGCGTCGCGTACGTAATCGACGATGTCCACCAGCAGCGCATCCCACGCTGCACGCTCGTTGGATGGGGTGTGGCTGCTGGACATCATGTGTTCTCCGGTAGCGCCGGGCCACGCCCGGCGGTTCATCGGCAGGGCCCGCTGCGCTCGCCGGGCGTGGCCCGGCGCTACCGCAATGAACCTGACTTACAACGTATCGGCCGGCACCCGCACCTTGCCTTCCATCAGCACGCGGGCGCTGCGGCTCATGATGGCCTTGGTCACCGTCCACTGGCCGTCAACGAGGCCGGCCTGCGCGCCCACGCGCAGCGTGCCGGAGGGATGGCCGAAGGTCACCGCTTCACGTTCGCCACCACCGGCCGCACGATTGACCAGCGTGCCCGGAATCGCCGCTGCGGTAGCGATCGCCACGGCGGCGGTCCCCATCATCGCGTGGTGCAGCTTGCCCATCGACAGCGCACGCGCATGCAGGTCGATCGCCGAGGCCGGAATGGCCTTGCCGCTGGACGACACGTAGTCCTGTGCCGGTGCCACGAAGGCGACCTTCGGTGTGTGCTGGCGGGTTGCCGCGTCTTCCAGCGTGTTGATCAGGCCCATGCGCAGCGCGCCGTAGGCACGAATGGTCTCGAACTTCTGCAGTGCCGCCTTGTCTTCGTTGATCGCCGGCTGCAGCTCGGTACCGGTGTAGCCGAGGTCGGCAGCATTGAGGAAGATGGTCGGAATGCCGGCGGTGATCATCGTCACCTCGAAGCTGCCCACGCCCGGAACGTCCAGCGTGTCCACAAGATTGCCGGTCGGGAACATCGCGCCCGCATCGCCGTCATCGGATGGGTCGATGAATTCCAGTTGGATCTCGGCCGCCGGGAAGGTCACGCCGTCCAGCTCGAAATCGCCGATCTCCTGCACTTCGCCATCGCGCATCGGCACGTGGGCGATGATGGTCTTGCCGATGTTGGCCTGCCAGATGCGTACGGTGCACAGGCCATCGCGCGGCACGCGGGCGGGATCGATCAGCCCGTTGGCGATCGCGAACGGGCCGACCGCGGTGCTGAGGTTGCCGCAGTTGCCGCTCCAGTCGACGAAGGCGGTGTCGATCGACACCTGGCCGTACAGGTAGTCCACATCGTGGTCCGGCACCGAAGAAGTGGAGATGATCACGCACTTGCTGGTGCTGGAGGTGGCACCGCCCATGCCATCGGTCTGCTTGCCATACGGATCGGGCGAGCCGATCACGCGCATCAGCAGTGCATCGCGTGCGGTACCTGGCACCTGCGCGGCTTCGGGCAGGTCCTGCAGGCGGAAGAACACGCCCTTGCTGGTGCCGCCGCGCATGTAGGTGGCGGGAATACGGAGTTGCGGGAGGAAGGTCATGGATCAGTATCCTGGATGCGACGAACCAATATCGGGGTTGAGCTCCTCGTCTTCGAACAATGCTTCCATGCCCCGCGAAGCATTCCAGAGGCGCACGATGGAAACGTGCACAGGTAGCTCCACGTAGTAGACCAGGTAGCCGTCGAAGCGACGAACCGGATGAAAACGCAACGGCGCTGGCAGCGAGGGCAACAGACCCGCATGCAGTGTGGAACCAGCACCCGGGTGGGCTTCGATCAGCTTGACGACGGATTCCACCGCATCGATGAAGCCGATTTCCAGCACTTCTCCGCCCTGATCTGCATACCAGGCTGCTGCCTGGTCAAGATCTCGAACCGCTGCAGGAGACCAGTGCGAAGGTTTCACTTACGGTTCCGAGCACGCTCACGGAGCTTGTCGAAGTGATCCTGCGCCAGAGGCGCCGAAGGACCAGAAGACAGCCCCTCGGCAATCAGCTGCTTGAGCAGTGCTTCGGCCTTGCTGCGCTGGCGCTGGCGGATCAGGTCGCGCACATAGTCCGACGTGCTGGAGTAGCCGCCCTCGCGCACTTCTTCGTCCACGAACTGCTTGAGCGGATCAGTCAGCGAAATGTTCATGGTGGCCATGAAACTCTCCTTTGGCAGTTTTTGCCAAGCCAGTGTGCGCCGCGCCTGTGTATCGGACAAGCCCGCCCCCAACCGTAGGGGGCAGGCATTCAGCCCACCATCACGCCACCTTGGCGCCTTCCAGGAAGTCCTGGGCGAAGCGCTGCAGCACGCCACCGGCTTCGTAGATCGCCACTTCCTCGTCGCTGTCCAGGCGGCAGGTGACCGGCACGATCACGTCCTGGCCGTCGCGGCGATGGATGACCAGGGTCAGGTCGGCGCGCGGAGTGCGCTCGCCGATCACGTCGAAGGTCTCGGTGCCGTCGATGCCCAGGGTCAGGCGGGTGGTGCCCGGCTTGAACTCCAGCGGCAGCACGCCCATTCCGATCAGGTTGGTGCGGTGGATGCGTTCGAAGCCTTCGGCCACGATCGCTTCCACGCCGGCCAGGCGCACGCCCTTGGCGGCCCAGTCACGCGAGCTGCCCTGGCCGTAGTCGGCGCCAGCGATGATGATCAGCGGCTGCTTGCGGTCCATGTAGGTCTCGATCGCTTCCCACATGCGCATCACCTTGCCTTCCGGCTCCACGCGCGCCAGCGAACCCTGCTTCACGCTGCCGTCGTCGTTGCGCACCATCTCGTTGAACAGCTTCGGGTTGGCGAAGGTGGCGCGCTGCGCGGTCAGGTGGTCGCCGCGGTGGGTGGCGTAGGAATTGAAGTCTTCCTCCGGCAGGCCCATCTTCGCCAGGTATTCGCCGGCGGCGCTCGAGGCCAGGATCGCGTTGGACGGCGACAGGTGGTCGGTGGTGATGTTGTCCGGCAGCACCGCCAGCGCGCGCATGCCTGCAAGCGCGCGCTCACCGGCCAGTGCACCCTCCCAGTACGGCGGACGGCGGATGTAGGTGCTCTGCGGGCGCCAGTCGTACAGCGGGCTGACCGCCGCGCCGTGCTCCACGCGCACGTTGAACATCGGGTTGTAGACCTTGCGGAACTGCTCCGGCTTCACCGCCGCCTTGACCACGGCATCGATCTCGGCGTCGCTCGGCCAGATGTCCTTCAGGCGCACCTCGTTGCCATCGGCGTCAACGCCCAGCACGTCCTTTTCGATATCGAAGCGGACGGTACCGGCGATGGCGTAGGCGATCACCAGCGGCGGCGAGGCCAGGAAGGCCTGCTTCGCATACGGATGGATGCGGCCGTCGAAGTTGCGGTTACCCGACAGCACGGCGGTCGAATACAGATCACGGTCGATGATCTCCTGCTGGATCGCCGGATCCAGCGCGCCGCTCATGCCATTGCAGGTGGTGCAGGCGAAGGCGACGATGCCGAAGCCCAGCTTTTCCAGGTCCGGCAGCAGGCCGGCCTCTTCCAGGTACAGCTGCACCGCCTTCGAACCTGGCGCCAGCGACGACTTCACCCATGGCTTGCGCACCAGGCCACGTTCATTGGCCTTGCGCGCCAGCAGTGCGGCGGCGATCACGTTGCGCGGGTTGGAGGTGTTGGTGCAGCTGGTGATGGCGGCGATGATCACCGCGCCATCGGGCATCAGGCCCTGCGCCTGCTCGGCCTTGCCCGCTTCCAGCTTGGCTTCGTCGGCAATGCCACGCTCGGCCAGCTCGGACACCGGCAGGCGGCGGTGCGGATTGCTCGGCCCAGCCATGTTGCGCACCACGCTGGACAGGTCGAAGCGCAGCACGCGTTCGTACTGCGCGGTGGCCAGATCGTCAGCCCAAAGCCCGGTGGTGCGCGCGTAGTTCTCCACCAGCGCCACCTGCGATTCCTCGCGGCCGGTCAGGCGCAGGTATTCGATGGTCTGCTGATCGATGTAGAACATGGCGGCGGTGGCGCCATATTCCGGGCACATGTTGGAGATGGTGGCGCGGTCACCGATGGTCAGTGCCGCCGCACCCTCGCCGAAGAATTCGAGCCAGGCACCGACCACACGCTCCTTGCGCAGGAACTCGGTCAAGGCCAGCACCACGTCGGTGGCGGTAATGCCCGGCTGCGGGCGGCCGCTCAGTTCGACGCCGACAGTGTCGGGCAGGCGCATCCACGACGCGCGACCGAGCATCACGTTCTCGGCTTCCAGGCCGCCAACACCAATCGCGATCACGCCCAGTGCATCCACGTGCGGGGTGTGGCTGTCGGTGCCGACGCAGGTATCCGGGAACGCCACGCCGTCCTGCACGTAGACCACCGGCGACATCTTCTCCAGGTTGATCTGGTGCATGATGCCGTTGCCCGGCGGAATCACGTCCACGTTCTCGAACGCCAGCTTGGTCCAGTCGATGAAGTGGAAACGGTCTTCGTTGCGGCGGTCCTCGATGGCGCGGTTCTTCTCGAACGCCTGCGGATCGAAACCACCGCACTCCACCGCCAGCGAATGATCGACGATCAGCTGTACCGGTACCACCGGATTCACCTTGGCCGGGTCGCCGCCCTTGTCGGCGATCGCATCACGCAGGCCGGCCAGGTCCACCAGCGCGGTCTGGCCGAGGATGTCGTGGCAGACCACGCGCGCCGGGAACCACGGGAAATCGAGGTCGCGACGGCGCTCGATCAGCTGCTTCAGCGAGTCGCTGAGCGTGGCCGGATCGCAGCGGCGCACCAGGTTCTCGGCCAGCACGCGCGAGGTGTACGGCAGGGTGGCATAGGCGCCGGGCTGGATCGCATCGACGGCGGCGCGCGCGTCGAAATAGTCCAGCGCGCTGCCGGGGAGGTTCTTGCGGTAATCGGTATTCATGGGCTGGCGGAGTACTTGGGGCGGGCCGGGTGCCGGCGGTGCGGCGGCGAAAGCATCCGGCCGGCGCAGGGCCGGCCGGATGGGTATTGCAGGTGGATCAGACGCGCTTGTCGATGGCGACGAAGTCGCGGTCTTCCGGACCGATGTAGTTGGCGCTCGGACGGATGATCTTGCCGTCGATGCGCTGCTCGACGATGTGCGCGCTCCAGCCGGCGGTGCGGGCGATCACGAACAGCGGGGTGAACATCGCGGTCGGCACGCCCATCATGTGGTAGCTGACGGCGCTGAACCAGTCCAGGTTCGGGAACATCTTCTTGATGTCCCACATCACCGACTCCAGGCGCTCGGCGATGTCGTACATCTTCATGCTGGACTGCTCCTCGGACAGCTCGCGGGCCACGTCCTTGATCACCTTGTTGCGCGGATCGGAGACGGTGTAGACCGGGTGGCCGAAACCGATCACCACTTCCTTGCGCTCGACGCGGGCCTTGATGTCTTCCTCGGCCTCATCGGGGTTGTCGTAGCGCTTCTGCACTTCGAACGCCACTTCGTTGGCGCCGCCATGCTTCGGGCCACGCAGCGCGCCGATGCCACCGCAGATCGCGCTGTACATGTCGCTGCCGGTACCGGCGATGACGCGGCAGGTGAAGGTCGAGGCGTTGAACTCGTGTTCGGCGTACAGGATCAGCGAGGTGTGCATCGCCTTCACCCACGACTCCTGCGGCTTCTCGCCATGCAGCAGGTGCAGGAAGTGGCCGCCGATCGAGTCATCGTCGGTTTCCACGTCGATGGCGCGGCCGTTGTGGCTCCAGTGGTACCAGTACAGCAGCATGGAACCGAGGCAGGCCATCAGCTTGTCGGCGATGTCGCGCGCACCCGGATGGTTGTGGTCGTCCTTCTCCGGCGCCACGCAACCGAGCACGGACACGCCGGTGCGCATCACGTCCATCGGGTGTGCCGACGGCGGCAGTTCTTCCAGCGCGGCCTTCACCGCGGCCGGAATGCCACGCAGCGACTTCAGCTTGGCCTTGTACGAGACCAGCTCGGCGCGGGTCGGCAGCTTGCCGTGCACCAGCAGGTAGGCGATTTCCTCGAATTCGCTGGTGTTGGCCAGGTCCAGGATGTCGTAGCCACGGTAGTGCAGGTCGTTGCCACTGCGGCCCACGCTGCACAGCGCGGTGTTGCCGGCAGCGGTGCCGGACAGGGCGACGGACTTCTTCGGCTTGAAGGTCGGGGTTGCGGTCGTATCGTTCATGTTTCCCTCCGAAAACTTGATGGTGCAGGGTACTGCTTATTTCTTGGCGGCGAACAGTGCGTCGAGCTGCTGCTCGAAGGCGTGGTAGCCGATGCGGTCGTAGAGTTCTTCGCGGGTCTGCATGGTTTCCACTACGTTGCGCTGGTGGCCATCGCGGCGCACCGCCTGGTAGACGTTCTCGGCCGCCTTGTTGGCCGCTCGGAACGCCGACAGCGGGAACAGCTGGATGGCCACACCGGCCGAGGCCAGTTCGTCGCGGCTGAACAGCGGGGTCGCACCGAATTCAGTGATGTTGGCCAGCACTGGCACCTTCACCGCATCGACGAAGCGGCGGTAGGTGTCCAGGTCGTAGGCGGCCTCGGCGAAGATGCCGTCGGCACCGGCCTCGACGCAGGCGATGGCGCGTTCGATGGCCTGGTCCACGCCGTCCACCTGGATGGCGTCGGTGCGGGCGATCAGGAAGAAGTCCGGGTCGGTCTTGGCATCGGCGGCGGCCTTCACGCGGTCGACCATTTCACCCTGCGAGACGATCTCCTTGCCCGGGCGGTGACCGCAGCGCTTGGCGCCGACCTGGTCTTCGATGTGGCAGGCGGCCGCGCCGGCCTTGATCAGCGACTTCACGGTGCGCGCGATGTTGAACGCGCTCGGGCCGAAGCCGGTGTCGATGTCGACCATCAGCGGCAGGTCGCAGACATCGGTGATGCGGCGCACGTCCACCAGCACGTCTTCCAGGGTGTTGATGCCCAGGTCCGGCAGGCCCAGCGAGCCGGCGGCCACACCGCCACCGGACAGGTAGATGGCGCGGAAACCGGCGCGCTTGGCCAGCAGGGCGTGGTTGGCGTTGATCGCGCCGATCACCTGCAGCGGCGATTCGGCAGCCAGCGCCTCACGGAAGCGGGCACCGGCAGAGAAAGGAGTGGAAGCGGTCATGCGGCAATCCAGGTTGGAGAACGTGTGTGTAGGCGCAAACACCATGCCAACCTGCAAGCGCTTGATTTCACGGGGATGACTGACCCGCATCAGTGAAACATATGAAACACTGAAACAGATGTATCATGAAACACCCCTCTCGGTCCGAGCCACCATGTACCTGCCCCGCTCGCCCCTGCGCCACACCGATGCCGACCCCGGCCGCCCGGTGATCTGGACGGTCAGTGTCTCGCGACTGACCGGCCTGCTGGGCGACGTCATTCCCGAGTTCGACCGCCGCGCTCGCATCGAGCAGATCAATCTCGGCTTCGAGGAAGCCGTCGAGGTGATCGGCCAGCGCCTGCGCCGTGAGCATTGCGACGTGGTGATCGCCGGTGGCTCCAATGCCGCCTGGCTGCGCAGCCGGCTGGAGCTGCCGCTGGTGCCGATCCAGGCCAACGGCTTCGATCTGATGGAGGCGCTGGCGCGTGCACGCCGCATCGCCAGCCGCATCGGCCTGGTCACCCATGCCAGCGACGTGCCGGTGTTCAGCAACTTCCAGCAGAGTTTCGGCCTGGACATCGAACACCGCCGATTCGTCACCCGCGAAGACGCGCGCGATTGCATTGCAGACCTGCGCGCCAATGGCATCGAGGTGATCGTCGGCACCGGCATGGCCATCGACCACGCCGAACAGGCCGGCCTGCCCGGGGTGCTGTTGTACTCAGCCGACTCGGTGCGCCAGGCCTTCGAACATGCGCTGGAGCTGACCCAGACCCTTGCCCGCTCCGCTGGCAACCGCGCCGCGCCGCGCCGGCGCCCTGCGGCACGCACAGACGCGCATGAACTGCTCGGCGACAGCGAGGCCATGGCGCAGGTGCGCGCACAGATCGCGCTGTACGCCCCGCATGACAGCACCGTACTGGTCACCGGCGAGACCGGCACTGGCAAGGAACTGGTCGCGCGCCAGCTGCACGCGGCCAGCGGCCGCCGTGGCCGCTTCGTGGCACTGAACTGCGGCGCGATCAGTGAATCGCTGCTGGAAGCCGAGCTGTTCGGCTACAGCGATGGCGCTTTCACCGGCGCGCGTCGTGGCGGCCGCGTCGGCCTGGTTGAAGCCGCAGACGGTGGCACCTTGTTCCTGGATGAAATCGGCGAGCTGCCGCTGCCGTTGCAGACCCGCCTGCTGCGGGTACTGGAAGAACGCGAAGTGCTGCGCGTGGGCGCCACCGAACCGACCCCGGTCGACCTGCGCGTGGTCGCCGCTACCCTGCAATCGCTGGAGCAGCGCGCAGCGACCGGCAGCTTCCGGCGCGACCTGTATTACCGGCTGGCGGCACTGCGCATCGCCCTGCCCTCGTTGCGCGCGCGACGCGGTGACGTTCCGCTGTTGGCACAGCATTTCTTCCGCCAGCTGCGTGGCGTCGATGCGCCGCTGGATGAAGAAGCACTGGCCGTGCTGACCGCCGCCGAATGGCCGGGCAACGTGCGCGAGCTGCGCAATCTGGTGGATCGCCTGCGCATCCACTGGCAGCCCAGTGAAGGCCCGATCGATGCTGCGCGACTGCTGCAGCTGGCGCCCGAGCTGGCAAGCGAAGGTGCGACGGCACTGCCGCTGGAAAGCAACGGCAAGCGCCCGCCGCGTGCGCAGCTGGAAGCATTGCTGCAGGAACACCGCAATGACCGCGAGGGCATGGCCCAGGCGCTGGGCGTATCACGCACCACCCTGTGGCGCTGGCTGCGCGCGGAAGGGCTGTAGAGCCGAGCCCATGCTCGGCTGCTTCTACGGGGACAGCAGCCGAGCATGGGCTCGGCTCTACAGGATGCGTGCCGTCAGCGCGCCCAGCGCACCTCTATCGCGAACCGGCCACTGCCCACCGCCGCCACCCACAGCAACAGCACACCCAACGGCACTTCGCTCAGATAGAAGAACCAGCTGAGCCAATCCGGCACGCTCAGTCCAGCGGGAATGCGCGCGATACCATCGGTCAGCGCCGCCACCGCGCAGATCGCCGCCAACAGCAGGGCCGAAGGGCGGCTCAACAGCCCCAGCACCAGCAGGCCACCCGCAATCCATTCAATCGCACCGAGCACCGGCGCACTGAACACCGGGAACGGGATGCCGGCATCGACCAGCGTATGCACCATGCGCTCGCGCCCGGCATCGGTGAACACCTTGTTCCAGCCGGACACGCAGAACATCACACCGGCGACGATGCGGGCGAGCAGCAACAACAACGCTTCCACGCCGCGGCGTGGTGGCGGCACGGCAAAGAGGCAACGCCAGGAGGGCATGGCAACTCCGCAGATCGAGGGCATCGCAGCGAGTGTGCCCGTCGCCGACCTGCTCGCGCATGAAGCGGACCAGTCCGTTCGCGACAAACGCAGGTTTCTGTAGAGCCGAGCCCATGCTCGGCTGATGTTCTCGCAGGAGCAGCCGAGCGTGGGCTCGGCTCTACGGCAGCCCCAGCCCCACCCCGACTTACGGGTACAGCAGGCGCTTGCTCCAGCGCCCTTCGGCACCGGCCTCATAGCACCAGCGCTCGTGCAGGCGGAACTGCGCGCCGTACCAGAATTCGATGCGGTCGGGCACCACGCGCAGGCCACTCCAGCCTTCCGGGCGCGGTACGTCCTTGCCCTCGAAGCGGGCCTCGATCCCGGCCACGCGCGCGTCGAACTCCTCGCGCGTTGCCAGCGTCTTCGACTGCTGCGAGGCCCACGCGCCGATCTGGCTCATGCGCGGACGGCTGGCGAAATAAGCATCGGCCTCGGCATCGGCAACCTGCTCGACACGGCCTTCGATGCGCACCTGGATGCCGGCTTCGCGCAGGCTGCGCCACAGGAACAGCAGCGCCGCCTGCGGATTGGCCTGCAGTTCCTGGCCCTTGTGACTGTCCAGATGGGTGTAGAAGACGAAGCCACGCTCATCGAACGCCTTCAGCAGCACCGTGCGCGCCGAGGGACGGCCGTGCGTATCGGCGGTGGCCACGGTCATCGCGTTCGGCTCGACCTCGCGGCTCTGCTTGGCCTCTTCGAACAGGCCGGCAAACTTGGACAGGGCTTCGGCGTACAGGTCGCTCATGATTGCGTTCTTCTCACACGGATTGGGCTATTGTGGCTGCATGGCCGCTGCTGCGTATATGCCCCAGGTGAAAGGATTCCCCGAAACATTGGCCGAACAGGCGCTGGACGATGCGCTGGGCAGCGGCGCAGCGGTTCCAGTATTGGCGATCAGCGGCCTGCAGGGGAGCGGCAAATCGACGCTGGCCGCGCAGGTGGTGGCGCGTGCACAGGCGCGCGGCCTGAACGCGGCGACGCTGTCCATCGATGACGTCTACCTGACCCGCGCACAGCGCCAGCGGCTGGCCCGACAGGTGCATCCACTGCTGATCACCCGCGGTCCGCCCGGCACTCATGACCTGCCGCTGGCCCACGGAGTACTGGACGCCGTGGCCGCACGCCAGCCCTTCGCGATGCCGCGCTTCGACAAGCTGGCCGACGAACGCCTGCCCGAAGCGCAGTGGCCACGTATCGAGCAGCCCCTCGACCTGCTGGTATTCGAGGGCTGGTTCCTGGGCACGCCCGCACAGAACGATGACGCGCTGGACAGCCCGCTGAACGCGCTGGAACGCGAAGCCGATGCCGATGGCCGCTGGCGGCGCTGGTGCAACCAGGCCCTGGCCCGCGACTATCCGGCGCTGTGGCAGCGCTGTGATCGCCTGTGGTTCCTGCAGCCACCGGACTTTTCGGTGGTACCGCGCTGGCGCTGGCAGCAGGAGCAGAACCTTCAGGCCGCGCAACCAGGCCGGCACGGCATGAGCCGGCCGCAGCTTGAGCGCTTCGTGCAGTACTACGAGCGGGTCAGCCGGCAGGCGCTGCGTGCCCTGCCCTCGCTCGCCGACCACGTGGTGGTGCTGGACGGCCAGCGCCAGGTGCAGGACGTGCGCTGAGCGCGCCTACTCCACCAGGAAGGTCACCCGCAGGTTGACCCGCCATTCGGTGATCTCGCCGCTGCCATTGGTCACCACCTTGGTCTCGTTCACCCAGGCGCCCTGGATGCCCTTGACCGTCTCGGAGACCTTCTTCAACCCATTGCGCACAGCATCCTCCACGCTCTTCGGCGAGGAGGCGGTGATTTCGATGACCTTGGCGACCGTCATGACCTGTACTCTGGCTGATGCGGGAGGCCCGCAGGAGTGCCCAGCCTGACGTGAAGAACGTAAAGGTCGGGACACGGAGGTGTTAGCATCACGGGGCATGAATCCTGCTCCGAACCTGATCCTAATCGGCCCGATGGGCGCCGGCAAAACCTGCATCGGCCGCCGCCTGGCCGAGCGCTTCACGCTGGACTTCGTCGATGTCGACCAGGTCATCGTCGATGCCGCCGGCGCAGGCATTCCGACCATCTTCGAGCACTCCGGCGAAGCCGGCTTCCGCAGCCATGAACGCGAGGCCCTGGCCCGCGTACTGGAGGGCCGCGGCCAGCTGGTCTCTACCGGCGGTGGCGCCGTACTCGATCCGGACAACCGTGCGCTGATCGCACGACGCGGCTTCGTGGTCTACCTGCGGGTCAGCGTGGCCGCGCAGCTGGAACGCCTGGCCCGCGACAAGGGCCGGCCGTTGCTGCAGCGCCCGGACCGCGAGCAGGTGCTGCATGATCTGGCCGCGCACCGCGACCCGCTGTACCGCGAACTGGCCGACCTCACCCTTGATACCGACCCGTACACCGCTGCCGACGCAACCGCCCACCTGGTGGTGAAGCTGGCCACGCAATGGCAGCGCCAGGACCTGACTGCATGACTTCCCCCGCCCTGCTGCAGGTCGCCGTTGGCGGCGACCGCCCCTACACCATCACCATCGGCGCCGGTGCCCAGGCTGACGGCGCCGCGCTGGCCTCGCATGTGCGCGGCCGCCATGTGCTGCTGCTCAGCGACAGCGAAGTGGCCCCGCGCTATCTGGATGCCGTGAAACAGACCCTGCTGGCCGCACGCCCCGACCTGATCGTCGGCGAGCACGTGCTGGCCGCCGGTGAGGCGTCCAAAACCCTGGCCGAATTCGGCCGCGCGATCGAAGCGCTGGCCGCGCTCGGCGCCACCCGCGACGCCTGCGTGTTCGCCCTCGGCGGCGGCGTGGTTGGTGATCTGGCGGGCTTCGCCGCGGCGTGCTGGATGCGCGGCGTGGACTGCGTGCAGCTGCCGACCACCCTGTTGGCAATGGTCGATTCGTCGGTGGGCGGCAAGACGGCGGTCGACATTCCTGCCGGCAAGAACCTGGTCGGTGCGTTCCATCCGCCGCGTGCAGTCATTGCCGATACCCGCGTGCTGGGCACCCTGCCGCCGCGCGAGCTGCGTGCCGGCCTGGCCGAAGTGGTGAAGTACGGCGCACTGGGTGATGCCGTGTTCTTCGAATGGCTGCAGCAGCATGCCGATGCGCTGGCCGCCGGCGAAGACAACGTGCTTTCCGAAGCCATCGCACGCAGCTGCCGGCACAAGGCCGCGATCGTCGAACGCGATCCGTTCGAGAAGGGCGAGCGTGCCCTGCTCAACCTGGGCCACACCTTCGGCCATGCCATCGAAACCGAACAGGGCTACTCGGCCCCGGGCCGCGATGCGCTGAACCATGGCGAGGCGGTGGCGGTGGGCATGGTACTGGCTGCTAAGCTGTCCACCGACCTGGGCCTGGCCGACGATGCCGACCGCGCGCGCCTGCAGTCGCTTCTGGAACGCCTTGGCCTGCCGGTGGCGATCCCGGCCGGGCTGGACCCGCAGGCCCTGCTCGGCCGCATGCGGCTGGACAAGAAGAACGTGGCCGGCCGCCTGCGCCTGGTGCTGTGGCGGGGCATGGGCCGCGCCGAAGTGGTGCCGGACGTGGATGAGGCAGCGGTGCTGAAGGTGCTGGGCGCGGGCTGACCCTTCCGTGTTCGCCGGGCATGGCCCGGCGCTACCGGATTGTGTCGCGGCATGAAGCGCAGCCGAGCGTGGGCTCGGCGCTACAGGTCCATGCCGCCCCGGGGCGATACAATCGGCCCATGCACGTCTACCTGCAACATCCCGACGCCGGTGCGCAGGCACCGCGCTTCCTGCGCCTGAGCCTGCAGCCGGACCTGTTCGGCGGCTGGGAGCTGCTGCGCGAGAGCGGCCGCGTCGGCAGCCGGTCGCAGCTGCGGCGCGAGCTGTTCCTGCAGGCCGACGAAGCCCGCCATGCCTTCGAGAAAGCCCGCGATGCCGAACTGCATCGCGGCTTCCAGATCCTTTCGCACGGCGACTGACGCCGCTGCCAACTTTCGTCCAAGGAATGCCCATCGTGACCAGCCCTCTCCGCAACGATCGCCTGCTGCGCGCCCTGCGCCGCGAACCGGTGGACTGCACCCCCGTCTGGCTGATGCGCCAGGCCGGCCGCTACCTGCCGGAGTACCGCGCAACCCGGGCCAAGGCCGGCAGCTTCCTGGCCATGGCCAAGAACCCGGAGATCGCCTGCGAAGTCACGCTGCAGCCGCTGCGCCGCTTCCCGTTGGACGCCGCCATCCTGTTCTCGGACATCCTCACCATTCCCGACGCGATGGGCCTGGAGCTCTACTTCGTCGAAGGCGAAGGTCCGAAGTTCCGCCATCCGGTGCGTGACGAGGCGGCCATCGCCCGGCTGGCGGTACCGGACATGGAACAGGACCTGGGCTATGTGATGGACGCAGTGCGCCTGATCCGTCGCGAGCTGGACGGCCAGGTACCGTTGATCGGTTTCTCCGGCAGCCCCTGGACGCTGGCCTGCTACATGGTGGAAGGCGGCGGCAGCAAGGATTTCGCCCGTATCAAGGCGATGGCGCTGAACCACCCGCAGGCCCTGCACCGCCTGCTGGAGGTCACCACCGACGCGGTGATCGCCTATCTGGGCGCGCAACGCGCGGCCGGCGCGCAGGCACTGCAGGTGTTCGATACCTGGGGCGGCGTGCTGTCGCCGGCCATGTACCGCGAGTTCTCGCTGCGCTACCTGCAGCGCATCGCCGAAGGCCTGGAGCGTGGCGAAGGCAGCGAGCGCACGCCGCTGATCCTGTTCGGCAAGGGTACCGGCCTTCACCTGGAAGCACTGTCGCAGACCGGTGCCGACGCACTCGGCCTGGACTGGACGCTGGACCTGGACGAGGCCATGCGCCGCACCGGTGGCCGCGTCGCCCTGCAGGGCAACCTCGACCCGACCACGCTGTACGCCTCGCCGGATGCGATCGCTGCCGCTGCTGCGCGCGTGCTCGACACCTATGCCGCAGGCAATGGTGGTTCGCGCGAGGGCCATGTATTCAACCTCGGCCACGGCATGTCGCCGGACATGGACCCGGCCCACGTGCAGGTGCTGGTCGACGCGGTGCACGCGCACAGCCAGCGCTGAGCATTCGGCATACGGTTGCGGCGCGATGTTGATCGCGCCGTGACCCGCAGTGCGCGATCATGGCAGCCCCCACGCTGCACCGGCCGCACCCCATGTCCACATCGCCATCGACCTACAACCGCCAGCGCCCCCTGCTGTGGCTGGTGTCCTTGGCGATCTTCATGCAGATGCTGGACTCGACCATCGTCAACACGGCGTTGCCGGCGATGGCGGCCAGCCTGGGCGAAAGCCCGCTGCAGATGCAGTCGGTGGTGTTCAGCTACGCGCTGGCAGTGGCCACCTTCATTCCTGCCTCCGGCTGGATCGCCGACCGCTACGGCACCCGCCGCACCTTCCTGGTGGCGATCATCCTGTTCACCCTCGGCTCGCTGGCCTGCGCACTGGCCCAGCACCTGCACCAGCTGGTCGGCGCACGCGTGCTGCAGGGCATTGGCGGCGCGATGCTGCTGCCGGTCGGGCGGCTGGCGGTGATGCGGTCGGTCCCGCGCGAGGATTTCCTGCGCGCGATGAGCTTCATCGCCATCCCGGCCCTGGTCGGCCCGCTGATCGGTCCCACGCTGGGCGGCTGGCTGGTCGAGATCGCCTCGTGGCACTGGGTGTTCCTGATCAACCTGCCGATCGGCGTGATCGGATTCATCGCCGCGATGAAGATCATGCCCGACCACTACGCCAGCCATCGCACCCGTTTCGACCTGCGCGGCTACATCATGCTGGCCTTCGCGATGGTGGTGCTGTCACTGGCGCTGGACGGCATCTCCGGGCTGGGCACGCCACACGCGTTGGTGATGCTGATGACCGTTGCAGGCCTGGCGGCACTGGTGGGCTACTGGCTGCATGCGGCCAATTCGACGGCGCCGTTGTTCTCGCTGGCGCTGTTCCGCGTGCCCAGCTACCGCATCGGCATTCTCGGCAATCTGTTCTCGCGCATCGGCAGCAGCGCCATGCCGATGCTGATCCCGTTGCTGCTGCAGGTCGGCCTGGGCCTGGGCCCGATGAACGCCGGCCTGATGATGGTGCCGGTGGCCGCCGCTGGCATGGTCTCCAAGAAACTGGCAGTGAAGCTGGTGGAGCGCTACGGCTACCGTCGCGTGCTGATGGTCAACACCGTGCTGGTAGGCCTGGCCATGGCCAGCTTCATCCTGATGACACCCGGCCAGCACCTGGCCTGGCGCCTGCTGCAGCTGGCGTTCTTCGGTGCGGTCAATTCACTGCAGTTCACTGTGATGAACACCGTGACCCTGCGTGATCTGGACCGCGAATTCGCCAGTTCCGGCAACAGCCTGCTGTCGATGGTGATGATGCTCGCGGCCGGCTTCGGTGCTGCTGCGGCCGGCAGCCTGCTGGCCGCGTTCGGCAACCACCTGGACAGCAATAGCGCGACCGCGGCGCTGCATGCGACGTTCCTGTGCGTGGGCGCGATCACGCTGACCTCGACGATGATCTTCTGGCAGCTGCCCGATACCAAGCCGGAGCCACGGCAAGTCGAGCACGTCGCGGAGTGAGGGTGGTTCGGCAGGGCTGCGCCCTGCACCCGCCGAAGCCGAAGCCGAAGCAACAGCAACAGCAACAGCAACAGCAACAGCGAGCATTCCGTGGGTTGGCGGGGCGGTGTGGGCTTGCAGGACACGCCGTAAACCCATCCATGGGGGCTCGATGGCGCCATCCATGGCGCCAACGGTCCTGCAAGCCCACACCGCCCCACCCCCGACAGATTCCGGCAGCTGTTGGTAGGTGTCGACCTTGGTCGACACATCTGTCAGATATCGAATTCCAGATTGGGGTCAGAGCCCGTTGCGCAGCAACGGGATCCGACCCCGTGCTCCGACAGATCGCGGAAAACTGTCGAAGGCGGGGTGGGTCCGGTTGCGGGAGTGTCCGCGGCATGGATGCCGCGGCCAAGCCCCCATGGATGGGTTTACGGCGTCTCCCGCAACCGGATCCACCCCGCCTCCCACAGGAAGCCAGCTTTTGCTTCGGCTGTTGCTGTTGCTGTTGCTCCGGCTTGCAGCAGGTGCAGGGCCGCAGGCCCTGCCGAACCCCCTACCGCCCCATGACCCTGGCAATCGCTTCCACCAGCAGCTCACCGGTCACCGGCTTGCGCAGGAAGCCGCCGATGCCGGCCGCTTCCACCTGCTGCTGCAGGTCCGGATCGGTCCGCGCCGTCACCGCCAGCAGCGGCAGCATGTAGCCCTGGTTGCGCAGGTGCTGGGCCAGCTCGAAGCCGCTCAGGCCCGGCAGGTCCAGATCCAGCAGACCGACATCGAAATCACCGGCACTGATCTCGCGCAGTGCCGCCAGCGCATGGCCCGCGTGTACCACTTCATGGCCGCGTGCACTCAACAGCCCGCGCACCACATCAGCCACGGTTGCATCATCCTCGACCAGCAGCACGCGCAGCGGCGGCATGTTGGCCGCATCCTCGCGGTGCGCTTCGCCCTCGGCCTCTGCGCTGGCATCGACCACCAGCGGCAACGGCAGGGTCACGCCAAAACACGTGCCGCGGCCAAGCTGGCTCTCCACCTGGATACGCCCCTGCATCGCCTGCGCCAGTTCGCGGCAGATGGCCAGGCCCAGGCCACTGCCACCGTACTGCGCAGCGGTGCGGGCACCGTCGGCCTGCTCGAAACGGCGGAACAGGCGCTGCTGCTGTTCCTGGCTGATGCCCGGCCCGGTGTCGCGCACTTCGAAATGCAGTGCGCGCAGCTCGCCATCGCTGCGCGCATGCAGGGTGATGGTGCCGCGGCTGGTGAACTTGACCGCGTTGGAGAGCAGGTTGAGCAGGATCTGCCTTACCCGCATCGCATCGCCGGTCGCCTGCAGGCCCGGCGGCAGCTGGTTGTCGAGAGTGAAACGCAGGCCCTTCTGTGCTGCCAGCGGTCCCATCAACGCGGCCAGGTCCTGCAACAGGCAGCTCAGCGCGAACGGCTTGGACTGCAGTTCCAGCCGTCCGGACTCGATCCGTGCCAGGTCCAATGCATCGTTGACCAGGTGAAGCAGGTGTTCGCCGGCGTGCCGGATCGACTGCGTGTAGCCGCGCTGCTGCGGGTCCAGCGGTGAAGCCAGCAGCAGTTCGCTCATGCCGAGCACGCCGGTCATCGGCGTGCGGATTTCGTGGCCGAGATTGGCCAGGAAGCGGGTCTTGGCCGCCGAGGCCTGCTCGGCCAGTTCCTGTTTGTGCAGTGCCAGCTGATAGGCATGGCGCCGCTGCAGGCGGCGGCGATACAGCCAGGCAAACCAACTGGTCAGCAGAAGCGCGATCGAGGCCAGCACCAGCAGCCCGGACAGGCTGCGCCACCACGGTGGCTGTACGCGGAATTCCAGACTCTGCACCCGCGACCAGACATGGTCTGCCGAGCGCGCCTGTACTTCCAGGCGGTAGCTGCCCGGCGGCAGGCGCGAGAACAGGCGCTCACCGGCCGGTCCCACTTCCACCCAATCGGGGTCGTAGCCGGCGAGGCGGTAGCGGTAGCTGTTGGAAGCCGAATCGGCGAACGACAACAGTCGCGCGACGATGCGCAGGTCACGGTCACCATCGGCAATCTGCAACGGCGTGTCGTGGGTCAGGTCGAGTACCTGCTCGTTGCGGCGGACTTCAACGCGTTCGATCACCAACGGCGCGCGCCGCACCGACGGCCGCACCTGTTCGGGGTCGAACACCACCACGCCGGCCGGGGTACCGGCGACCAGATGGCCATCGCCGGACATCGTCAACGTGTGCTCGCGGAACTCCTGGCTGGGCAGGCCGTCGTGCACGCCATACAGGCGCACGCTCTGCCCGTCGGCGCCAACCCGCACCAGGCCGCGCGCACTGGTGGCCCAAGCCACGCCCTGTGCGTCGACCACCAGCCCGGAAGCGGAAATCGCCGGGTAACCCTGCTCCGCGCCGACCACCGCCTGCCGTTCAAGCCGCCCTTGACTCCAGCGGTAGCGCGACAGGCGGCCATCCTCCGACAACCAGACCTGGCCATCGCGGCCCACGTGCAGCGCATGGATCGCCGTCGCCGGCGCACCCGGCACCGGCTGGAAGCGCTCGCTCTCCGGCAGCCACTGCAGCAGGCCACGGCTGCTGGCCAGCCAGATGTGGTCCTGTGGTCCGCATTCCACGTCGAGGTTGAGCTGGCCCTGCTGCAGGCCGCGCTGGCCGTTGTCCAGCTGGCGGCGCAGGCGACCGTCGAGGTCACGCTGCTGCAGGCCTGCAGGCAACATCAACCACAGACTGTCGCCGTCGCAGGTCATCATCGACTCGATGACCCCTTCCATGGTTGCGTCGGCCCCGGCATCACGGCCCCAGCGACGCAGGTCACGCCGCTTCGGGTCATAGCGCAGCAACGCATCGGTCGAGCCGATCCAGACCTGGCCACGGCGATCCTCGCGAACCGAGGACAGCCAGTACATGCCGTTGACCCAGGTGCGGTGCTGCTCGATCTTTCCGGTCTTGGGATCGAACCGGTCCAGCGCGCCGTGGCTGCCGACCGTCCAGATGCCGCCATTGCTGGAAGGGCTGGTGCCCAGCACGAAGGCATTGCGCAGCGAGCCGGCGTCATCCTCCAATCGCGACAACACCGAGAACTGCCACCAGCGCGGCAGCAGGTGCCACAGGCCGGCATTGGTACTGGCCAACCAGATGCCGCCTTCGCGGTCCTCGTAGGCGCCAGTCCAGTTCGGCCGCACCGGCCCGCGCGCAACGGCGCTGTACAGCGGAACGGTCTGGTACTGCCCATCCACGGCCCGGCCCAGCCCGGTACGGGTATCCAGCCAATGCCCGCCCTGTTCATCGCGCAGCATCATGCCGAGCACCTGCTCGCCCGGCGGTAGTTTCCATGGCGGCGATTCAAAACGCCCGTCGGGGCGACGCACCGTGGCGCCGGCCATCGTACTGATCCACAGGCTGCCATCGGGTTCGCTGGTCAACCCATTGATCAGCAGGCTGGGAATGACATCCGTGCCGACCCGCTCGAAGTCGGTGCCGGTCCAGCGCGCCACGCCATGCTTGGTGCCGACCCACAGGCTGCCATCGGCCAGCGTCGCCAGATACGGCACCGAGGCAGCGGGCAGGCTGCGTGGATTGTTGGCCTCGGGCAGGAAACGCTGCAGGCGGTCCTGGCTGTCCAACCGGTACAGCCCACCTTCGTGGGTCCCGAACCAGATCGCACCGTCGGGGGTGGTCGCCAGGCTCCAGACCGTGTTGGTCCCCATCAACGGCTGGCTGCTGCGGTCGTAGAAATGCAGCTGGCGGCGGTCGGCCGACATCCGTACCAGGCCCGCGTTCTCGGTCCCGATCCAGAGCTGGTTGCGCGCATCGACCAGGACCGTCCAGATACGGTTGTCGCGCAGGCCATCCTCCGAACGCCAGATCCGGTAGTTGCGCCCGTCGTAACGGGCCAGGCCGTCGTTGGTGGCGATCCACAGGTAGCCGTAGCGGTCTTCGGCCATGCGGTTGACGGTATTGGACGGCAGGCCGTCGAACACCGTCACCTGGCGCGGGCTCGGTGGCACCGGCTGCGCGGCAGCGGGTGACAGGCCGCACAGGAGGATCAGCAGCAGCATCGCCGCCCGCAGATACACCACCGATTGCCTCCTCACGCTGCCCTGATGATTCCCGCGCCGCGGGCGTCGGCATGGTAAACCGAAAGTCGCGCCGTTCACGCCCGGCGCCGACGTTTTCAAGTTGTGGTCTGTCGTTTGGCGCGAGCCTGGATGATCGCTGCCACCAGCATGTCGCCGGTGACCGGCTTGCGCAGGAAACCATCGAAACCGGCAGCGAGCACCTGCGATTCGGCATAGGCATCGGAGCGGGCGGTCACCGCCACCAGTGGCAGCTCGTAGCCCAGGGTGCGCAGCTGGCGAGCGATCGCAGTGCCGTCCAGTGCCGGCAGGTCGAGATCGAGCAGGCCAACATCGAAGCCGTCGGTAGCGATCTCCGACAAAGCCCCCAGGCCGTGCAGCACATGCACCACGTCATGGCCGCGGCTGCGCAGCAGGCCGGCGATGACCTCGGCCACGGTGGCATCGTCCTCCACCAGCAGGATGCGCAGTGGCGGCAGCACCGGCTGCGCAGGCGCTTCGCCCGCGGCGGCGGCGGCCTGCCGGGTCCAGGGCAGCGGCAACCGCACCCGGAAGCGCGCGCCCTTGCCTGGCTGGCTGTCCACTTCGATGCGCCCGCCCATCGCCACGGCCAGCTCCTGGCAGATCGCCAGGCCCAGCCCGCTGCCGCCATAGCGCGAGGCCGTGCGCGGACCCTCCGCCTGCTCGAATCGGTGGAACAGCCGCTCCTGCTGCTCGGCATTGATGCCCGGGCCACTGTCGTGCACTTCGAAACAGAGACCGCCGCCGTTCTCTTCCAGGTGCACGGCCAGGCCGACATGGCCGCGCTCGGTGAACTTGATGGCGTTGCCCAGCAGGTTGAGCAGGATCTGCCGCACGCGCATCTCGTCGCCACTGACGCTGATCGGGCCGGGCGGATCGTCGCCACGCTGGAAATCCAGCTTGCGCTGTTTCGCCATGGGCTGCATCAGCGCCTGCACCTGGTCGAGCAGGCCGGCCAGGTCGAACGGGTGCAGATCCAGCTCCAGCCGGCCCGCTTCGATGCGCGCGAGGTCCAACGCATCGTTGACCAATCGCAGCAGATGGCTACCGGCCTGCTGGATGGAGCCGGCATAGCTGCGCTGCACCGGGTCCAGCGGTGTGGCCAGCAGCAGCTCGCTCATGCCCAGCACGCCGGTCATCGGCGTGCGCACTTCATGCCCCAGCGTGGCCAGGAACCGGCTCTTGGCCTGCGAGGCCTGTTCGGCCAGCTCCTGCTTGTGCACGGTCAGCTGCCATTGCTGGCGACGGCGCAGGCGCGCACGGATCGACCAGACCAGGATGAGCAGCAGCAGCGAACCGATCAGGATGTAGCCGAAGATCGCCATGCCGCTGCGCCACCACGGTGGCAGCACCTTCACCTGCAGCTGCTGCGAAGGCGTCCATGCACCATTGGCGGTGGCCGCCTGCACTTCGACAACGTAACTGCCGGTGGGCAGTCGCGACAGCGTGCGCTGGCCGTCGCCGCCCTGCTCCACCCAGTTCTGGTCATACCCGCGTACCCGGAAGCGGTAGCGGTTGCCCTGTGGATTGGCATACGACAGCAGCCGCGCATCGATCTGCAGATCGCGATCATCCGGTCCCAGCAGCAGGGTGCCGGTGTTCGGCAGCGGCTGCCAGCCGCGTGCATCGTCGCGGCGCACGCGCACCTCGGCAATCACCAGCGACGACCCGGGCAGCGCCACGTCGTCGGCATTCACGTCGAAAGCGACCAGGCCGGTCTGGGCCACGGCCAGCACGCGGCCATCGGCATTCACCGCCGGCGGCCGGCTGGTGAACTCGGCATCGGACAGGCCATCGCGTTCATTGAACAACTGCAGGCGTCGTGTTTTCGGGTCCCAGCGCAGCAGGCCGCGCGGCGTGGTCGCCCACACCCGGCCATTGTCGGCCAATGCCAGGCCCCCCATGCTGACCGGCGGCACACCGGCGCTTCCATCAATGCGCTGGATCAGGCGCAGGCTCATGCCATCCCACTGGTAGCGCTCCAGCGCGCCCTGGCGGGCCAGCCACAGCTGCTGCGGATCCACCCACACCAGGTCGTAGATCAGCCCGCGCGAGACCCCCGGCACCGCTTCGAAGCGCCCAGCCTGCTCACGCCAGATGCCCATGTCGCCCATCACCCATGCCTTGCCATGGGCATCGAAGCGGATCTGCTCGATGGGTGAATCAGCCGCCTTGCGGAAATCGTCGAGTGGATAGCTGCGCAGCACCCGGCCATCCGCGCTGCGCTGCTGCAGGCCCAGGTTCATCACCGAAAGCCAGACCGTGCCATCGGGCGCCTGCCGCATCAGGTCGATGCGCTGGCGCAGGTCGGCACCTCCATCGATATGCCAATCGTGCAGCGCGCGGGTGGCCGGGTCATACACGCTGATGCGGCCGGCACGCCCCAGCCACAGGCGCCCGTCCGGCCGCGGGAGTACCGACCACACCGCACCGCTGCCGATCTCGCGGTCGCTGGCCAGCAGGCGCAGCGTGCCGTGCGCATCCAGCTGATACACGCCGTGCGCCGAACCCACGTAGTAGTTCTGGCCGTCACTGGCCGCGCCCAGCAGGTACTGGCTGTCCAGCGGCTTGCCATCGAGCTGGTTCCAGATCGAGAAGCGGCGCCAGTCCGGCGGCAGATAGGCCAGCCCCTGGGTCAGCAGGGCCACCCACAGTCCGCCCTCATGGTCCTGCAGCAGATCGAGCACACCGCTCTGTGCAGTGAGGAAACCACTGCCGCGGTCGCCATCGAGCCGCCACAGCGCACTTGCGTCGCCTCGCAGCAGGCCGTCGGACGTGCCCGCCCAGTAGCCGCCCTGGCGATCGGCCAGCACCAGCGCCGAGCGCAGGCGGGCGCTGTCGCTCCAGCGCGGACGACTGACCCGGTCCTGCGCGTCGATGCGGTACAGGCCATCGTTCTGGCTGCCGACCCAGATCGAGCCATCCGGATCGCGGCTCATCCGCAGCACGCTCAATGCGCCCAGCTCGTGCGGCGCCACAGGCTCGAAGTCACGGCCGTTCCAGCGTGCGACGCCGGCCTCGGTCCCGATCCACAGGCGCCCCCGCGCATCCACCAGGCTGCTGTAGATGGTGTTGCTGGGCAGGCCGTCGGCACGGGCCGGGTCGTGCTTGAAGAAACGCAGGCTGCCGTCCTCCCCGAACCGGCAGATACCCTGGCTGCTGGTGCCGATCCACAACGCATCCCCGGCGTAGGCCAGCGTCCAGAACTGGCCCAGGCACGGACCATTGACTGCATCGAAGGTCTTGAACCGTTCGCGGTCGGCATCCAGGCGGGCCACGCCCTTGCCATTGATGCCCACCCACACGCGGTCCAGCGGATCGACCAGCAGGGTCTCGATCTCGTTGCCGGGCAACGAGCCGGGCTGTTCCGGATCATGTTCCCAGACCCGCAGCGAGCTGCCGTCGTAACGCACCAGGCCGCCATCGGTTGCGGCCCAGACATGGCCCTGGCGGTCTTCGGCCAGCGCCAGCACCATGCGCGAAGGCATGCCTTCGGCGGCACCGAAGCGCCGCAGGCGTGGTGTTTCTGCCATGTCCAGGGCTGCAGCCGCCGTGGCAGACGCCAACAGCAGCAGCCCCGTTGCCGCGATGCCCAGGCACCACAGGCGCCAGCTGCTCGTCATCCTGAACCCCCTGTCCTGTCCCGATTGTCACACAGGGCCGGGGTCATGGCTGCAACAGCCTGTTGCCGGGGCAGGACCACCACGAACTGTTGCAGCCATGCACGCATCGTTGGCAGGGGCCTGTGCGTATGATCACAGCGTCCCCCTTCCGGAGCCCGCCATCGATGCGTCCCTGCCTGGCCCTGCTGCCGATGCTGCTCGCCACCGCCCCCGCCTGGGCGGATGCAGACACCTACCGCCTCGATCCGGTGCACACGCGGGTGCTGTTCAGCATCGACCACGCCGGCTATTCGCAGGCCATGGGTACGGTGTCCGGCAGCGAGGGCCGCCTGCAGTTCGATCCCGACAACTGGCGCGAGGCCACGCTGGACGTCGAGGTCCCCGTGTCGCGATTGGACCTTGGTGATGCCAAATGGAACCAGGCCACGCTGGCCCGCAGCCTTCTGGATGGCGAGCGTTTCCCGAAGGCACACTTCGTCTCCACCCGGGTCGAACCGATCGATGCCAAGCGCGCCCACGTGATCGGCACGCTGACCCTGCGCGGGGTCAGCCAGGAAATCACGCTGGATGTGACCCTCAACGCCATCAAGCGCTACCCGCTCCCCCCGTTCCGACGCACCGCCGGCTTCTCCGCCAGCACCACACTGAGCCGGCGTGCGTTCGGCATCACCGCCTGGCCGGGCGTCATCGGTGATGCAGTACAGCTGAGGATCGAGGCTGAAGCCACCCTCGACCGCAGCGACGCCCCGGGAACTCCCGCTCCCGTTCCGCACTCCGACCCCAAGACGGCCCCCTAGAGGACCCTTCATGACCGCCAAGAACACCCCCGCCGCCTGGGGGAGTGTCAGCCAGATCCTGCATTGGTTGATCGCACTGCTGATCCTCGCCCTCGGCGTGGTCGGCCTGACCATGGGTGAACTGCCCAAGACCCCCAAGTATTTCTGGGTCTACACCGCGCACAAGTCGATCGGCATCACCGTGCTGGCGCTGGTGCTGTTCCGCCTCGGCTGGCGCCTGTACGCCGGCGCGCCCAAGCCGGTGCCGGGCGTGCCCAGCTGGCAGGAACGCATTGCCAGCGCCACCCACGTGCTGCTGTATGTGCTGATGTTCGCCATCCCGCTGTCGGGCTGGCTGTACGACTCGGCCAGCGGCCTGCGCCCGTTCCGCTGGTTCGGCCTGGTCGACGTGCCCAAGCTGAGCGGCCCCGACCCGCAGGTGGTCGCGGTATCGCATGCCATCCACGAATACGGCTTCTGGCTGTTGATCGCGGTGGTGCTGGCCCATGCCGGCGCTGCCTTCTACCACCACCTGTTCCAGCGCGATGCGACCTTGTCCCGCATGTTGCCGCGCGGCTGGCTTGCCTCCCCTCAGAAGGACTGACCGATGAACCTGAAACTGACCACTCCGGCCGCCGTGGCCGCCGCCCTGGCCGGCATGCTGGCCACCGCCCCGGTGCTCGCCGCCGACTACGCACAGGCCCCCGGCGCAGGCTCGATCCTGGTGTTCGCCACCAAGTACGACGGCGAAGTGTTCACCGGCAGCTTCCCGGGCTTTGCCACCAAGCTCAGCTTCGACCCGGCCAATCCGGCCGCCGGTTCGCTGGACGTGGTGATCCCGCTGGCCGGCGCCAAGAGCGGCAACAGCGACCGTGACTCGACCCTGCAGACCGCCGACTTCTTCAATGTCGGCAAGTTCGCCACCGCACGCTACACCGCCAAGGGTTTCCGCGCGGTGGGCAATGACCAGTTCGCCGCCGATGGCACCCTGGAACTGCGCGGCGTCAGCAAGCCGGTCACCCTCACCTTCACCTGGAAGCCGGGCACCCAGCCGGTGCTGACCGGCAAGGCCACGGTCAAGCGCCTGGACTTCGGCGTCGGCGGCGGCGACTGGGCCGACACCAAGACCATCCCGGACGAAACCGCGATCAGCACGATCGTGAAGTTCGACGCGAAATAAGACGGGTGTGCCGCCGGGCATGGCCCGGCGCTACCGTAGAACGGTGACACAGGGTAGCGCCGGGCCATGCCCGGCGGATTCAACCCGTGGCCAGCCAGGCCTGCACACGTGCCGCGTCGAACGGCCAGTCCAGCTCACGACCGCCAGTCTCGTCACGCAGCACCGGCACCCGTGCGCCGTAGCGCGCTTCCAGCGCCGGCTGGTCGTCCAGGAACACCGATTCGAACTCGGGTGCCCGCGCCTTGGCCAGCTCGGCCAGGGCCATGTCACACAGATGGCAGTCGTCGCGCTGGAACAGGGTCAACACCGGTTTTGCTCCCTCTGCCGAAATGCTGCGCCGCAGCCATGGAAGTGCGGCATGAACCGCTAGAATAGCGGTCTCCTCCGGTACCCGCAGTACGGCAACCATGGCTGTCAGCACGTTCGACGTTTTCAAGATCGGCATTGGCCCGAGCTCCTCGCACACCGTCGGGCCGATGAAGGCCGCCGAGCGATTCATCCATCGCTGGCTGCTCGACCCGGGTCGCCTGCACGAAGTCGCGCGCATCCGCGCCGATGTCTATGGCTCGCTGGCGCTGACCGGGCGCGGCCATGGCACCGACAAGGCGATCCTGCTGGGCCTGGAAGGCCAGCGCCCGAACCTGATCGACCCGGACATCATTCCGGCCACGCTGGAGCGCATCCGCAGCAACAAGCGCATCCAGCTGATGGGCCAGCACGAGATCGCCTTCGACGAGAAGCGCGACCTGGGCATGAACAAGCGCCAGAAGCTGCCGTACCACACCAACGGCATGCGTTTCACCGCGTACAACGCCGAGGATGAAGTGATCGCCACCCGCGATTACTACTCTGTCGGTGGCGGCTTCGTGGTCAACCAGGACGACGCGGCCGATGACCGCATCGTACCCGACGAAACCCCGCTGCCCTACCCGTTCAAGAGCGGCGACGAGCTGCTGGCGCAGACCGCGCGCAGCGGCCTGAGCATCGCCCAGCTGATGTTCGAGAACGAGAAGTGCTGGCGCAGCGAAGACGAGATCCGCGCCAACCTGCGCGAGATCTGGAGCGCGATGCAGTCGTGCGTGGCGCGCGGCATCCGCGAGGAAGGCGTGCTGCCGGGCGGCCTGAAGGTGGGCCGTCGTGCGCCGGCGCTGTACCGCGAACTGTCGTCGAAGCCGGAAGCAGCGATGCGCGATCCGCTGACCACGCTGGACTGGGTGAACCTGTACGCACTGGCGGTGAACGAAGAGAACGCCGCCGGTGGCCGTGTGGTCACGGCGCCGACCAACGGCGCAGCCGGCGTGCTGCCGGCGGTGCTGCACTACTTCGATCGCTTCTGCCCGGGTGCGAACGAGCAGCGCGTGTTCGACTTCCTGCTGACCTCCGCGGCGATCGGCATCCTGTACAAGGAGAACGCCTCGATTTCCGGCGCTGAAGTGGGCTGCCAGGGCGAAGTGGGCGTGGCCTGTTCGATGGCGGCCGGCGGCCTGGTCGCTGCCCTGGGCGGCAACCCCAGCCAGATCGAGAATGCCGCGGAGATCGGCATGGAACACAACCTCGGCCTGACCTGCGACCCGATCGGTGGCCTGGTGCAGATTCCGTGCATCGAACGCAATGCGATGGGCGCGGTGAAGGCGATCAACGCCTCGCGCATGGCGATGCGTGGCGACGGCAAGCACAAGGTGTCGCTGGACAAGGTGATCAAGACCATGCGCGATACCGGCCGTGACATGCAGGACAAGTACAAGGAAACCAGCCGTGGTGGGCTGGCGGTGAACGTCATCGAGTGCTGAGGGTGGCCGGCCCCGACGCGATGGCGCCGGGCCGCAGGTAGCGTCGACTGTTGGTCGACTATCGCGCGCAGCGCGGGGTTTTCGCGGTCGGAACGAAGAGCAGTCGACTAACAGTCGACTCTACCCGGTTGGCTCTACCCGGTCGGACGACACCGTCACTGCGTTCCGGTTAGGCTCGGGGCTCCCGTACCCAGGACCGCCCCATGCGCGTGATCGCTGCCGCCCTGCTTGCCTGCCTTCCGCTGTCCGCCCTCGCCGCGCCCACCTATGGGCCACGCCTGGAGGGCTTCGACTACGGCTATCCGGTGAAGACCTTCGCATTGGAGTCGCAGCGGCAGTCGCTGGAAATGGCCTACTTGGACATCGCGCCGAAGAAGGCACCGGTCGGTGTCGTGGTGCTTCTGCATGGCAAGAATTTCTGTGCGGCCACCTGGAAGGAATCGATCAAGCCACTGATCGCCGCCGGCTACCGGGTGATCGCCCCGGACCAGGTGGGCTTCTGCAAGTCCAGCAAGCCCGAGCGCTACCAGTACTCGTTCGCGCAGCTGGCCGCCAACACCCATGCGTTGCTGCAGCAACTGCAGCTGGGGGATGTTCCGGTACACCTGGTCGGCCACTCCATGGGCGGCATGTTGGCGGTGCGCTACGCGCTGATGTACCCGCAGGACCTGCGCAGCCTGTCGCTGGTCAACCCGATCGGACTGGAAGACTGGAAGGCGCTGGGCGTGCCCTGGCGCAGCGTGGATGCGTGGTACGCCGGCGAAATGAACATCAGCTATGACAGCATCCGCCGCTACCAGCTGGAGGTGTACTACGACGGCAGATGGAAGCCGGCCTACGAGCCGTGGGCACGCATGCAGTCGGGCATGTACGAAGGCCCGGGCAAGCAGGCCGTTGCCTGGAGCCAGGCGCTGGCCTCGGACATGGTGTTCAACCAGCCGGTGGTCTACGAACTGAAGAACGTGCAGGTGCCGACCACGTTGTTCATCGGCCAGAAGGACCGCACCGCGATCGGCCGCGACCTGGCGCCGCCGCAGGTGAAGGCGACGCTGGGTAACTACCCGCTGCTGGGCAAGGCTGCGGCCGCAGCGATTCCCGGCGCAACGCTGGTCGAGTTCGCCGAACTGGGGCATTCGCCGCAGGTGCAGGATCCGAAGCAGTTCAACAGCGCGTTGTTGAAGGCGCTGAAGGCGCGCTGAGGTTTTCCGTCCGCCGGGCATGGCCCGGCGCTACCAGGATCGGCACGGGTAGCGCCGGGCCATGCCCGGCGACCCCTCAACCCACGATCCGCAACACATCATCCAGCAGCGCGGCGGCGGTGACTTCCGCCCCCGCACCCGGTCCCTGGATCAACAGCGGCTGGCGTTGGTAGCGATCACTGTGGATGGCCACGCGGTTGTCGGTGCCTGCACCCTGCGCCAGCGGGTGATCCGCAGGCAGCTCACGCAGGCCCACCTGCGCGCCCTCGCCATCAACACGGCCAACGAAACGCAGCACGCGGCCGTTGTCGCGCGCCTGCTGCCAGCGCGCCTGCAACGGCGCGTCCAGCTGTTCCAGCGCGCCCACCGCTTCCTCCAGCGGCAACGCCGCCAGCGCCGCTGGCACCAGCGAATCCACCTGCACCTGCGCGGCATCCAGCGCCAGGCCACTGCTGCGGGCGAGGATCAGCAGCTTGCGCCGCACGTCTTCGCCGGACAGGTCCAGGCGCGGATCGGGCTCGGTGTAGCCGGCCGCCAACGCCTCGCGCACCGCCGCCGAGAACGGCGACTGGCCGTCGTAACGATGGAACAGCCAGGCCAGCGAACCGGACAGCACACCCTCGATGGCATGGATGTGATCGCCACCGGCCACCAGCGCACGCAGGCTGCTCAGCAGCGGCAGGCCCGCGCCGACCGTCGCGCTGTCGCCATAGCGCGCGCCACTGTCGGCGCAGCTTTCGGCAATCGCCTGCGCGCGTGCCAGCTGCGCACCACGGCCCAGCTTGTTGGCGGTCACCACGTGCACGCCGCGCGCCAGCCACTGCACGTGGCGCGCGGCCACGTCTTCGCTGGCGGTGGCGTCGACCACAACATCGCCACGCTCCAGCCCCTCGGCGCTCGCCCACGGCGGCGAACTCTGCCCATCGCGCGGTGCACGTCGTGCCAGCTCCAGCGGCAACGCCAGGTCACGATCGATTTCCAGCGCAGTGCGTGAATTGGCCAGCCACTGCACGCTGGGCAGTTCCAGCCCACGCGCCCGCAATGCCTGGTAACGCTGCACGAAGGCCGAGCCGACCGTGCCGGTGCCGAGCAGCGCCAGGCGTCCCACGCCCAGCGCAGGAATTTCAGCGGCGAGCGCGCTCATGCATCCACCACCTGTTTGCGGCGTGCAGCCGCATCGATCACCGCTTCGGCGCGCTGCAGCGCGGCGCCCAGGTCGGCCAGCAGGTCACGCTCGGCCTCGATGCCCACCGACAGGCGCAGCAGGCCTTCGCTGATGCCGGCGGCGGCACGCGCTTCGGCGGTCATCGCCGCATGGGTCATGGTGGCCGGATGCGCGACCAGGCTTTCAACACCGCCCAGCGATTCGGCGAGGGTGAAACAGCGCAGGCCATCGACAAAGGCACGCACTGCGGCATGCGGATCATCACCTTCGCAGTCAGCCAGTTCGAACGACAGCATCGCGCCGAAACCACTCTGCTGGCGGGCGGCGATGGAGTGGCCCGGGTGATCGGCCAGGCCCGGATAATAGACGCGGCCGACCGCCGGATGCTGGTCCAGCAGCGCCACGATCGAAGTGGTGTTCTCCTGGTGCACGCGCAGGCGCGCATCCAGCGTGCGCAGGCCGCGCAGGGTCAGGAACGCATCGAACGGCGAACCCGTCAGGCCCAGCGCGTTGCCCCACCACACCAGCTGCTCGTGCAGTTCCGCATCGCGCGCAACCACAGCGCCGCCCACCACATCGCTGTGGCCATTGATGTACTTGGTGGTGGAGTGCAGTACCAGATCCGCACCGAACGACAGCGGTTGCTGCAGAGCCGGCGACAGGAAGGTGTTGTCGACCACAACCAGGGCACCTGCCTTGTGCGCGGCATCGATGACGAAGCGCAGGTCGGTGACGCGCAGCAGCGGATTGGAAGGGGTTTCCACCAGCACCAGCTTCGGCTGGGTGGCCAGCGCCTGCGCCAGCGCGCGCGGATCGGTCAGGTCGGCGGTGACCAGTTCGAAATGCCCCTTCTTTGCCAGCGCATTGAACAGGCGCCAGCTGCCGCCGTATGCATCGTGCGGCACCACCAGGGTGTCACCTGGCTGCAGCAGTGCGTTCAGCACCAGGTTGATCGCGCCCATGCCGGTGGCGGTGATCACGCCGCCGGCGCCGCCTTCCAGCTCGGCCAGCGCTTCCCCCAGCAGGTCGCGGGTCGGGTTGCCACTGCGCGTGTAGTCGTACTGGCGCTTGTTGCCGAAGCCTTCAAAGCTGAAGTTCGACGACAGCACGATCGGCGGCGTGACCGCGCCATGCGCGGTGTCGCGATCGATGCCCGCACGGACGGCGGCAGTGGTGCGGCTACAGGACGGCTCGTTGGCGTGCAGGCTCATGCGGACTCTCCAGAGGTGCGGAAGGCGGTGGCGAGGATCGCGTCGATGCGATCGGTTTCTTTGAGGAAGGCGTCGTGGCCGTAGGGCGAGCGCAGCACGCGCAGGCTGCCGCGCGGCCCCAGCCCCTCGACCAGGCCGACCAGGTCGGCCAGCGGTACCAGGCGGTCACCTTCCACGGCCACCACCACGGTCGGCGGCAGGATCGCGGCGGGGTCGACGCGGTGCAGGTCGATCGATTCGGACAGGCGCAGGTAGGCGGTCACCGGTGTGCGCGCGACGTACTGCGCACCGGCTGCATCGAGATAGTCTTCGGCGGCGACGCGCACGCGGCCGTTGATCACTTCCGGCGCGGCGTCGAAGCGCTCGCCGAACTCTTCCGGGGTGCGGTAGCTGAGCATGGCGAACTGCCGGGCCAGCGCCAGGCCGTGATCTTCACCGCACTGCAGCTGGCCCAGTGCGACGGCGCGGCGCTGCAAGGCACGCCAGGCGGCGGCATACGGGTGCGGGCGATGCGCACCGCTGGCCAGCACCAGCTGGCGCACGCGGGCACGATGGCGGATCGCGAACTGCTGGCCGACCAGCGCACCATACGAATAGCCGACGAAGGCCTTCAGCGTGCGGATACCCAGATGATCCAGCAGCAGTGACAACGCATCGGCCTGGTCGGCGGTATCGATCGGCACGTCCAGCGCACCATCAGCCCCGATGAAGTCGAACGCCAGCACGCGCAGCTGCTGCGGATCCAGCGTGCGGCCACTGCCGACCAGCTCTTCGGCCCAGCCCTTCTCGCTGAACTGCGGGTTGGAGGCCACATGGCGATGCGCGGAAATGCCGCCGGCCAGCACCACCACCGGCGCGTTGGCCGGGCCGACCCACTCGTAGCGCAGGCGCACCGGGCTGGGGCCGGCATGACGCATCGACAGCACCGCGGCGAACTCACCGCGCTCGGCGTGCACGCGGTCTTCGACCGGCACGCTGACGGGGACAAAGGGTTCGGGGCGAACGGCGGTACTGGCAGCGAAGCTCATGGCGGGATCCGGTTGGGGAATCGGCCATCGAGCCTTCGCGGAGCTCGCGTTCGAGATGCACGTGCGGTGCATGGTTCGAACCATCTTTCGGTGGACGCCACGGTCCCCGCAGGATTTGGCACCTACGCAGACGCTTTCGCATCCGCGGGCTGCCCCGGCTTCAAAGGGCCTGTCCCTCTGCCGGTCTCGATGGTGACGCCACGATGCCAGCCCTTCCGGGCACTGTCAATCCCTTCATACGGATAAAGCGATGAATATTTTCATCCTCAGTATGCGAGAGGCGTCGCGGTCGCTCCGTTCAGGATCGGGTACAGTCCCGGCGGTCCATTTTTCTGAATCCGCTGATGCCACGCCTGCCCTTGACCTGCCTGCTCCTGCCGCTGCTGGCCAGTGCCTCCGCCGGCGCCAGCGACTGGCGCCAGGGCTGGGGGATGCTGCCGAAGGCGCCCACCACCGCCAGCGCCGACGCGAGGAGAGGGGCCGCGAAGGAGGCCCTTCCGATGGCCCAGCTGCGCCTGCAGCCGATCGGCGAACAGTGGCAGGCCCGCATCGACAACACGCTGGCCGGCCCGTTGCAGATCGAACTGCGCGCGGCCCCCGGGCACCCGGTCGACGGCCTGCCGGTGCAGTCACTGATACAGGGCGACAGCAGCCTGGTGGTCGGCCACCTCCCCGCGCCGGTCAACGGCCGGATGCTGGACCTGCGCCTGCAGTCGGTACCGGGCAACCCCGCCGCACAGGCCGAAGATGTGGCCTACCGCCTGCCCTTCGATGATGCGCGCCTGCGCGTGGATCAGGCGCCGCAGGGCCGGTTCAGCCACGATGACGAGGAAAACCGCGATGCGGTCGACTTCGCGCTGCCTGAAGGCACGTTGGTGCTGGCCGCACGCGAGGGCACGGTGATGCAGATCCAGGATGGCTTCCGTGGCAACGGCCAGGACCGCGAACGCGATGGCGGCCGCGCCAACTTCATCCGCGTGCTGCACAGCGACGGCAGCATGGCCCTGTACGGCCACCTGCAGGCGGGCGGCATGCGCGTGCGCCGTGGCCAGGCAGTGGGAGCCGGGCAACCCCTCGGCCTGTCCGGCAACAGTGGCTACAGCAGCGCCCCACATCTGCACTTCGTGGTACAGGTCAACCGCGGCATGGGCCTGCGCTCGGTGCCGGCGCGCATCTTCACCGAGCAGGGCCAGCTGCAGTTCGCCCGCCAGGGCGAGGCCGACGGTGGCACCGGGCGCTGACCGGCCCCGGCCGGTATAATCGGGCGCTTATCTCTTTGAAAAGCGCCCCGGGCGGGCGCCACTGCCATGTCCGAAGTCGCCAACGAAGCGTCGCGTCGCCGCACCTTCGCCATCATCTCCCACCCTGACGCCGGCAAGACCACGCTGACCGAAAAGCTGCTGCTGTTCGGAGGCGCGATCCAGATGGCCGGTTCGGTCAAGGGCCGCAAGGCCGCCCGCCACGCCACCTCCGACTGGATGGCGCTGGAAAAGGAGCGCGGCATCTCCGTCACCTCCTCGGTGATGCAGTTCCCGTACGAAGGCAAGATCGTCAACCTGCTCGACACCCCCGGCCACGCCGACTTCGGCGAGGACACCTACCGCGTGCTGACCGCGGTGGACTCGGCGCTGATGGTGATCGACGTGGCCAAGGGCGTGGAAGAGCGCACCATCAAGCTGATGGAAGTCTGCCGCCTGCGCGACACCCCGATCATGACCTTCATCAACAAGCTCGACCGCGAGGGCAAGGACCCGATCGAGCTGCTGGATGAAGTGGAAACCGTGCTGGGCATCCAGTGCGCCCCGGTCACCTGGCCGATCGGCATGGGCCAGCGCCTGAAGGGCGTGGTGCACCTGCTCACCGGCGAAGTGCACCTGTACGAACCGGGCCGCAACTTCACCCGCCAGGACTCGACCATCTTCCCGTCCATCGATGCACCCGGCCTGGCCGAGAAGATCGGTGCACAGATGCTGGCCGACCTGCGCGACGAGCTGGAACTGGTGCAGGGCGCCAGCCACCCGTTCGACCTGGAGGCCTACCGCGCCGGCCAGCAGACCCCGGTGTTCTTCGGCTCGGGCGTGAACAACTTCGGCGTGCAGCCGCTGCTGGACTTCTTCGTCGAGCATGCGCCGTCGCCGCAGGCACGCTCCACCACCGGCCGCGAGATCGCCCCGGAAGAGAACAAGCTCACCGGCTTCGTGTTCAAGATCCAGGCCAACATGGACCCGCAGCACCGTGACCGCGTGGCGTTCATGCGCGTCTGCTCGGGCCGTTTCAGCGCCGGCATGAAGACCTTCCACGTGCGTACCGGCAAGGAAATGAAGCTGGCCAACGCCCTGACCTTCATGGCCAGCGATCGTGAAATCGCCGCCGAAGCGTGGCCGGGCGATGTGATCGGCATCCACAACCACGGCACCATTTCCATCGGCGATACCTTCACCGAAGGCGAAGCAGTCACCTTCACCGGTATTCCGAACTTCGCCCCGGAACTGTTCCGCCGCGCGCGCCTGCGCGATCCGCTCAAGCTCAAGCAGCTGCAGAAGGGCCTGGCCCAGCTGTCCGAAGAGGGCGCGACCCAGTTCTTCCGCCCGCTGACCAGCAACGACCTGATCCTCGGTGCCGTCGGCGTGCTGCAGTTCGACGTGGCGGCCTATCGCCTGAAGGACGAGTACGGCGTGGAAGCCACCTTCGAGCCGGTCAGCGTGACCACCGCGCGCTGGGTCCACTGCAGCAACGAGAAGAAGCTGGAAGAGTTCCGCGAGAAGAATGCGCTGAACCTGGCACTGGATGCGGCCGGCCACCTGGTCTACCTGGCACCGACCCGGGTCAACCTGCAGCTGGCGCAGGAACGCTCGCCGGACGTGCGTTTCTCGGCCACCCGCGAAGCGGCGCATACCGTTTCGGCAGGCTGATGCGACGGGGGCGGATCCCTTTCCAGCAGGAAAGGGCTCTGACCCCAGTGCTACCGGCATTTATCCACGCATGGCGTGGATCTACTGATCGCCCGTTCGGAGCCGTGGGGTCGGATCCCTTTCCGCAGGAAAGGGCTCTGACCCCAGCACCAATCGCCGGTTCATCCATGCAACCCAGGGATTCATCGACCATACGGTGACCGGCGTGCACGCGCCGCCCAACGCGGCGATGATAGGGGGGTGCGGGTCCCCCTCCCCGCGAACGATGCCTACGCCATGTCCACGACTTCCGTTGCTTCGATCCGCGAAGAAATCGCCAGCGCCCTGACCCACGGCCTCGGTGCCGTGCTCGCCCTGGGCGCCGGTGCGGTACTGATCACCCTGGCCGCCATCTACAGCGATGGCTGGCAGCTGGCCGGCGCGATCGTATTCGGCATCGCGCTTCTGCTGCTGTACACCGCCTCCACGCTGTACCACGCCATCCAGCACCCGGTCGCCAAGGGCCGCCTGAAGGTGTTCGACCACTGCGCGATCTACGTATTGATCGCCGGCACCTATACCCCGTTCACCCTGATCGGCCTGCGTGGCCCCTGGGGCTGGGGCCTGTTCGCCGCGATCTGGACCCTGGCCCTGGCCGGTGTGGTGTTCAAGCTGTTCTACACCGGCCGCTTCAAGGCGCTTTCCACCGGCATCTACATCGCCATGGGCTGGCTGGTGATCGTGGCGATCAAGCCGATGCTGGCCTCGATCGACGGCTGGACCCTGGGCTGGCTGCTGGCCGGCGGCCTGTCATACACGCTGGGCACCTACTTCTATCACCGCGAGTCGATCCCCTATTCGCACGCGATCTGGCACCTGTTCGTGATCGGCGGCAGCGTCTGCCACTTCGTCGCGGTGACCATGCAGGTGCTGTAACACGGACCTGCGCGCCGCATGTGCACATGATGCACATGGACGCTTCGCGCCCCGTCCACGATGAGGGGGCAACCATGGCGGCGTGAATGCTGCCATGTCCCCTGCCGCGCCTCGTACGTCGCGCTGGCTGCGCCCCCCGGGCCCGCGCGGTCGGCGCTGGCTGGCCGTACTGATTTTCCTGCTGGCCGCGCTGCTGGTGCTGATCGCGCTGTGGGACTGGAACTGGTTCAAGGGGCCGGTCGAACGCGCGGTGCAGGCACGCACCGGCCGTGCGCTGCACATCGGCCATCTGGATGTCGACCTCGGCCGCACCAGCACGATCCGCGCCGATGCGATCACCTTCGCCAACGCCGGCTGGGCAAAGCAGCCGAACATGGCCACGGCTGACCGCGTCGAGATCGACGTGCGTGTGTGGCCCCTGCTGCGCGGCAGCGTGCAGCTGCCGGAAGTGCGCCTGACCCGGCCCGACGTGCTGCTGGAAACCGCCCCGCGCAAGGGCGAGCCGGGCAATTGGGATTTCCTGGGGGACAGCAGCGGCGGGACAAGCCCGCAGCTCAAGCGCCTGCGCATCGACGACGGCCGGCTGCAGTTCCTCGACGCACTGGGCCGCACCGACATCCGCGTGGGCGTGCGCAGTGGCCAACCGAAACAGGCCGATGCCTCGCCGCCGCTGCTGGTGCAGGGCAAGGGCCACTGGCAGGGCAACCCGTTCACCCTGCAGGGCGGAACCGAATCACCGCTGGAGCTGACCGACAGCGACCACCCGTTCCGCATCCACCTCGACGGTCGTGCCGGTGCTACCCACGCGGTGGCCAGTGGCACGCTGACCAATCCGTTCCAGCTGCGGATGTTCGACCTGCAGTTCGCGCTCAGCGGACAGGACCTGTCGGACCTGTACCCGCTGCTCGGCATTGCCATCCCCCCCTCACCGCCCTACGCCCTGGACGGACGCCTGAAGCGCGACCACAACGTCTGGCGCTACGACAGCTTCACCGGCAAGGTCGGCGACAGCGACCTCGGTGGCAATCTGCAGTTCGAGGTGGGACGCGACCGTCCACGGCTGACCGCAACGCTGGAATCCAAGCGCCTGGACTTCGATGACCTGGCCGGCTTCGTCGGAGCACCACCGAAGACCGGCGGCGGCGAAACCGCGAATGCGGAACAGAAGGCACAGGCCGCCCGTGTCGCCGCCAGCAGCCGGGTATTGCCCGACACGCCCTACAACCTGGGCAAGCTGCGCGCGATGGACGCCGACGTGCGCTGGAAGGCGCACCGCATCAACGCACCCTCGTTGCCGTTGGACGACATGGACGCGCACCTGCTGCTGGATGACGGCGTGCTGCGGCTGGACCCGCTGAACTTCGGCGTGGCCGGCGGCGATATCCGCAGCACGATCCACATGGATGCACGCCAGCCGCAGATCCGCACCGCGTTGAAGGCCAGCGTGCGCGGCGTGCAGTTGGGCCAGCTGTTCCCGGACGCGAAGTTGGCCGAGCAGGCCAAGGGCGGCATCGGCGGCGAAGTGGACCTTAGCGGGCGCGGCAACTCGATCGCCGCGATGCTGGGCAGCAGCAGCGGCAAGGTCGGCCTGGCGATGGGGCGCGGCCACGTCGGCAACCTGGTGATGGAACTGGCTGGGCTGGACATCACCGAATCACTGAAATTCCTGGTGACCGGCGACAAGCAGATTCCCCTGCGCTGCGCCTTCGCCGACTTCGGCGTGCGCGACGGCCTGATGACCAGCCAGGCACTGGCGGTGGATACCACCGATACGATCCTCATCGGCGAAGGCACGGTCAGCCTGCGCGACGAAACCCTCGACCTGCTGCTGAAGCCACGCCCGAAGGACAAGAGCATCCTGGTGCTGCGCTCGCCACTGCACATCGCCGGCACCTTCAAGGACCCGTCGTTCCGCCCGGACTTCAAGGCGCTGGGTATTCGCGGCGCAGTGGCCCTGGCACTGGGCAGCATCGCACCGCCGGTGGCATTGCTGGCAACGATCGAGCTGGGACCGGGCAAGGATGCCGACTGCGGTGGGCAGTATGCAAAGTAGGAGCGTTCGTTCGTGGCGCCTGCATTGATCGTGGTTTGAGGGGGACGGGTGACGCAGGCAGGACACGCCGCAAGTACATCCCTGTAGCAACTGTGTTGCTGGGGAGGCTTGGATCTCTCCGGCAAGCGGGCACGGTAGTGCCGGCCGCTGGCCGGCAGCCTCCGGAGGGACGCCGCGACTGTCCTTAGGCGGGGATCGGTCTGCTTCGGGCGTCGCGTA
>NZ_JCAFUL010000013.1:0-111703 GCF_059371315.1 Stenotrophomonas sp. YJH_SMC_8
GGCGGTTCAGGGAGAATCCGGCGTGGGGACCCAAGCTACTTCTCGGTCGCAAGACCTGGATCCACACGGTCGCCCACGCCGGGCTCTCGGCACCCAAGGTGCCAGATCGGCAAGAGATAAGATCCACGCCATGCGTGGATGAAATTGTCAGATATCGAATGAAATTCCGGGGTGAGCAATTCCAACAGATCGCGACGATCTGTCGAAGGCGGGGTGGGTCCGGTGGCGGGAGTGTCCGCGGCATGGATGCCGCGGCCAAGCCCCCATGGATGGGTTCACGGCGTCTCCCGCCACCGGACCCACCCCGCCCACCCACAGAAAGCCAGCTTTTGCTTCGGCTGTTGCCGCTGCTTGGAGCTTCTGCGGGTGCAGGGCGCAGCCCTGCCGATAAACCCTCTTAGTACAGCGTGCGCTCCGGCGCGCCCGCCGGCGGCGGGGTGTACTGGTACAGCCAGGTCTCGGTGAGGGTCTTGCCGCCACTGCGCAGGAACAGGCGGATATCGATCTGCTCGGTGCTGCCCTCCGGCGGCACCAGGTCGAACATCGCGCGGTAGCCGTTGATCTCGCGCAGCGGCCGCGCCGACACGATCTCGACCCGGCCACGGCTGGCTTCCACCACCGCCTCGACCTCGGCCTTGTCGATCAACCTGGCCAGCTCGCCGCCTTCGAAGTCCACCGCGAAGCGCCAGCTGAAATACTCGCGCTTCTTGCCGACCACGCCGCCCAGGCCGGTACGGCTGGCCACACAGTGCGCCAGCGGCGGCCGTGCCGGCGGCTCGGCGCCCCAGTACAGGCGGTAGCCGACCAGCAGCTCCTGGCCGGGCTGCGGTTTGTCCTTCGGGTTCCAGAACGCCACGATGTTGTCGAAGGTCTCGTCCACGGTGGGAATCTCCACCAGCTGCACCGAGCCTTCGCCCCACTCGCCCTTCGGCTCCACCCACAGGCACGGGCGCTTCTCGTAGAACACGCCATCGTCCTGGTAATGGTCGAAGTTGCGGTCACGCTGCAGCAGGCCGAAGCCGCGCGGGTTGCGGTCCACGAACATGTTGAAGCGCAGGTTGCGCGGGTTCAGCAACGGCCGCCAGATCCACTCGCCGGCGCCGGTCCACAGCGACAGGCCATCGGTATCGTGGATCTCCGGGCGCCAGTCCCAGCCCATGCGGCGGTCGTTCTCGCCCACCTGGTACATGCTGGTGCACGGTGCGATGCCCAGGCGCTCGATCGCCTTGCGCGGGTATAGCGCGCTGTCGATGTCCATCAGCAGCACATCGCCATTGGTGATCGCGAAGCGGTAGGCGCCGGCCACGCTGGGCGAATCCAGCAGGCCATAGACCACGATCGTTTCCGAATCGGCCGACGGCTGTTCCAGGTAATAGGCGATGAAGTCCGGGAATTCCTCCGGCTTGCCCATGCCGGTGTCGATCGCCAGGCCACGCGCGGACTGGCCGTACTGGCCTTCCTTGCCGACGGCGCGGAAGTAGCTGGCGCCAAGGAACGCAGCGAAGTCGCGGTCGGTGTCCTTGCGGGTGTTCAGGCGGAACCCGGCGAAGCCCAGATCGGCCGGCAGCTCGCCGTCCTTGATGCCGCTCTTGCCGTAATTGAACGCCGCGCCGTCATAGGCCAGCTCCTGCGCCTTGCCGTCGACCACGTCGAACATGCGCACCGGCGAATGGAAGTACAGGCCCAGGTGGAAGAACTTGGCCTGGAACTTGCCCGGCTGGTCGGCCCACAGGGCGTGGTCCTGGCGGTAGCCGATCGACTGGTACTGGTCCCAGTCCAGTCCTTCCAGGCGGCCCGGCAGCACCCGCTTGTGGCTCTTGTAGGGCGCCTGCGCCAGCGCGCGCGCCTGGCCCTTCAGGGTGGCGAAGTCGAACGGCTGCGGCTGGCCGAGGCGGCGCAGGCCCATCTGGCCACTCTTGCTGGCCGCGCACGCGGGCAGGGACGGCAGGCCGAATGCAGCCAGGGCGAGGGAGGCATTGCGGATGAAGTCGCGTCGTTGCATGCAGGCGCGTCAGGCACAGAAGGAAGGTCGGCCATCATAGGCAGACAAACGTTAACGGGCAGCGGAGACGCGCCCTGCCCGTTCAGCTGCCGCTGGCCGCCCGGCTCAGCGCTGGCAGTGGCTGCACCAGACGCTCGCGCGCTGGCCGATGGTGGCGTGCTTCAGTGCGCGGCCGCAGTTCGGGCACGGCAGGCCATCGCGGCCGTATACCAGCAGTTCCTGCTCGAAGTAGCCCGGCGCGCCATCGGGGCTGATGAAATCGCGCAGCGTGGTGCCGCCACGGGTGATGGCGTAGCCGAGGATCTCCTTCACCGCGTCAGCCAGCCGCTGGTAGCGCTCGCGCGAGATCTTCCCGGCCTCGCGCAGCGGACTGATGCCAGCCTTGAACAGGCTTTCGGCAGCGTAGATGTTGCCCACGCCCACCACCACCGCCTGGTCCATCAGGAAGGTCTTCACCGGCGCGCTGCGGCCACGGCTGCGGGCGAACAGGTGGTCCCCGTCGAAGGCATCATCCAGCGGCTCCGGGCCCAGCCCCTGCAGCAGCGGATGGATCTCGCCGGCCGGCTGCCACAGCAGGCTGCCGAAGCGGCGCGGGTCGTTGAAGCGCAGCAGGCGGCCGTTGTCCAGGCTGATATCCACATGGTCGTGCGCGCGCAGCGGGGTGTCGCCGGGCAGCACGCGCAGGCTGCCGGACATGCCCAGGTGCAGCACGGCGCTGCCGATGGCGGTGTCCAGCAGCAGGTACTTGGCGCGCCGGCGGATGTCCTCGATGCGCTGCCCCGGCAGCAGCTCGGCCACTTCCGGCGGAATCGGCCAGCGCAGATCGGCCCGGCGCAGGATCACCCCATGCACGCGACGGCCCTGCAGGTGCGGCGCCAGGCCGCGGCGTGTGGTTTCGACTTCGGGCAATTCAGGCATGCGGCGATTCTACGCCGGGCATGGCCCGGCGCTACCGGGACCGGTGCACCTGGCAGCGCCGGGCCATGCCCGGCGACGGTGCAGAGTCAGCGCGGCGGCGCCGCCAGCTCCCGTGCATCCAGGTAGCCGTCGCCGTTGGCATCCTGCGTGTGGAAGCGCTTCACGATCACCTGCCGCTGCTGCTCGCGGCTGATCGCCCTGCCCTTGCCGCCGGGCAGCTCCTCGGCGCCCAGCACGCCATCACCGTTGCGGTCCATGCGGTCGAAGGCATACAGCATCCACTGCACGTACTCGGCCTCGCTGACCTTGCCATCGCCATCGCTGTCCATCCGCTGCAGGTAGCTGGCAGTGTCGGTGACCTGGGCCAGCACCGCGCCCGGCACCAGCGCCGCCAGCAGCAGTCCGTACCCTGCCCTCACGCGCCCACCAGGCTGTAGCCCTTCAATCGTGCGGCGTAGGCCTGCAACGCGGCGATACCGCTTTCCTCCGCCTCGCGGCACCAGGCCTGCAGCTGATGCAGGCGCTCGGCCGCATCGTGGCCGCGTGCTTCCAGCAACGCGGCCAGGCGCCCCCGGTACTCGACCAGGGTGCGGATGCGCGGCCGTTGCGCCACCCATTCGCTCAGCTGGGCGCGGCTGTCCGGCTTCAACCAGCGGCCATCATTGACCAGGCCACGGCGCAGCCGGCGCGGCAGCAGGCGACGCAGCTTGGCCCCGGCGTTGGCGGCCTCCTCGCGCAGGGCCGGCATGAACACATTGCGCTGGTAGTCGGTCATCGCCTGGAAGCGGTGCGAGAGCAGCGCCTTCAGCGTTTCGGCATCGGGCACAGCGATGTTCGGGCGTACGTCCATGGCCGGTGCAACGCGAAGCACCTTGGCCAGGCGCAGCGCCTGCAGCAGGCGGATCGCACTCCAGCCGATGTCGAATTCCCAGCGCCGCATCGCGAAGCGCGCCGAACTGGGGAAGGCATGATGGTTGTTGTGCAGCTCCTCACCACCGATCCAGAGCCCCCACGGCGTCAGGTTCGTGGAGGTATCGGCCGATTCGTAGTTGCGGTACCCCCACCAGTGACCCAGGCCATTGACCACACCTGCGGCCCAGAACGGGATCCACGCCATCTGGATCGCCCACAGCGCCACGCCGGGCAGGCCGAACAGCACGCTGTTGATCGCCAGCAGCAGCACCGGGCCGAGCGTGGCGTGCGGGGTGTACAGGTGGCGCTCGATCGCATCATCCGGGGTGCCACGCCCGTACTGCTCGATGTCCGCGCGCATGCCGCGCGCCTCGCGGTACAGCTCCACGCCATGCCAGAACACCTTGCCGATGCCACGGGTGACCGGGCTGTGCGGATCGTCCTCGGTTTCCACCTTGGCGTGGTGCTTGCGATGGATGGCCACCCACTCGCGGGTGATCATCGAGGTGGTCAGCCACAGCCAGAACCGGAACACGTGGGCCAGTGCCGGGTGGAAATCGACCCCGCGATGGGCCTGGCTGCGATGCAGGTACAGGGTCACCGAGAAGATGGTGATCTGGGTGAAGACCAGCAGCACCGCCAGCATGGCCCACCAGCCCAGGCCCAGCACACCACCGGTCAACAGGGACATCAGGGCATCGGGCATGGCGGCTCTCCGTATCGACGCGGGGATGGCAGACATCATGGGCGCTTGCGTTGCAAACTGCATCCCTGCGGCGGTGATTGCCACCGTCATCCGTGGCACCGTTCACAGTTGGGGACCTGAGTTGTCGAGCCTTGATCCACGCGCCAGCACCATGACTGCCGCCCCGCCCGTTGCGGAGCTGCCCCCCTTGATCGAACTGGACCGCGCCACGGTGGTGCGCGGCCAGGTGAAGGTGCTGCACGGGCTCAGCCTGCGCATCGCGCAGGGCCAGCACACTGCCCTGCTCGGCCCCAACGGTTGCGGCAAATCGACCTTCATCAAGCTGATCACCCGCGAGCTGTACCCGCTGGCGCAAAGCGACGGCTCGGTGGCCGTGAAGGTGCTGGGCCAGAACCGCTGGCAGGTGGACCGGCTGCGTTCGCAGCTGGGCATCGTCACCGGCGATCTCAGCAGCAACCTGGCCGACATGCCGGGACTGACCGTGGAACAGGCGGTGCTGTCCGGCTTCTTCGCCAGCTACGTGGTGCCGGCCTTCCGCGAGGTGACTGCCGACATGCGTGCACGCGTCGGTGAGACACTGGCGATGACCGGCGCGCTGGCACTGCGCGAGCGCGCCTATGCCGAGCTGTCGGCCGGCGAGACCCGCCGGGTGCTGATCGCCCGCGCGCTGGTCAACCGCCCGCAGGCGCTGCTGCTGGACGAGCCCTCCACCGGTCTGGACCTGGTCGCCCGCGAACAGCTGGTGGCGACCATGCGGGTACTCGTCCAGCAGGGCATCACCCTGGTGCTGGTGACCCACCACATCGAAGAGATCATTCCTGAGATCGAACGCGTGGTGCTGCTGCGCGACGGTCGCGTGCTGGCCGATGGCACCCGTGCCGAGCTGCTGCGCAACGAACCGCTGTCGGCGGTGTTCGGCGGCGCCATCACCGTGTGCGAGCAGGAAGGCCGGCTGACCGCGTACGCGGGCTGAGACGGAGCCCTCGAGGGAAACAAGGGGCTTGGAAACCGACGGGCCTGGGAAACCGATGGGCCCGGAAACCGACGGGCCTGGGAAACCGGCGGGCTCGGAAACCGGCGGCGGTAGAGTCGACTGTTAGTCGACTATCGCGCGCAGCGCGGGATCTTTGCGATTCAGGCGAAAGGCAGTCGACTAACAGTCGACTCTACCCCGTCGTCATGTCATTCCCCGTCGTGATGCCATCCCCCCGTCATGGCATCCCCCGTCACGCCATCCCCCGTCGTGATGCCATTCCCCATGTGATGCCATTCCGTCGCCATGCCGGTGCAGCGGGCCGGAACCCGGCCCGCTGCACCCAGCCTCAGAACCTCAACGCCAGCGCGCGCGATTCGATCGGTGCCATCCGGCTCTGGTCCTGCAGCTGCAGGTCGCGCAGCTCGTACGGCGCGCCGAAGCCAGCCGGCAACGCGGCCTGGTCGAACGGCAGCACCAGCTGGCCACGCCCCGGACCATCGAACCACGCGGCCGCATGCGCCTGCGCGACCGGCTTCAGCTCGCCATCGCGGCCGGTGGCATACAGCGTGCCACGCGCCTCGTAACGGCCAGCGGCGGCTACCTGCATTGGCAGTGCGACCTGTCGACTGGCCGGGTCCGGCGCCGCCTGGCCACTGAAGCGCGCTGTCGGACGCGCCACCGCGAAGGCGACCTTGCCATCGCGCAACACACCATCGGCCTGGGCGAACACCTGCAGCTCCCACAACCCCTGCGCGTTGCCGACATCAGCCGGAATCCGCACCTGCGCACGCAGGGCACCATCGGTGGTGCGCAGCAGGCGCTGCGGCCAGCTGCGGCCGTCCGGCGCAACCAGCAACGCTTCACCGCCCAGGCTGCTGCGGCGTGAGGCCAGCGTTGCGGGAGTAGCGCCGTCTTCCAGCAGGCGCGCCTGCAGCTGCAGGTTGCCACCGGCCAGCACCTGCCCTTGGTTGGCCTGCACCTCCAGCCGCAGCGGACTGTTCGGCTCCAGTACCTGCACCACGTAGCGGCCCTGTGCCTGCGCGCTCTGCAGCGTGTACGCACCGGCCGCACTGGTCGCGCCGGTACGCAGCATGCTGCTGCCATCACTCACCGGCATACCGGCCTCCTGCAGCGCGCGCGCGTCGACACTGCGGGCCACGCTGCTGCGGCCTGCCGGGTCGCGCACCTGCAGCGAGTTGGCCGGCACTGCACGCGCGCCTTCTGCCGGGCTCAGCTGGATCACCGCATCGGCGGCCGTCAGCGGCAGGTCGAGGCCGCGCTGCAGTTGCGTGCCATCGACCTGCTGCCAGTAGCTGCGGCTGACCGAGGCATACGGAGTCGCCGCCTGCAACGATTGCGCCGGGTCCAACGCCCAGGCGAAGGACAGCGGTGCGCGTTCGCTGTCATCGGCCGGCAACGGCGCGGCAACCAGCGCAGCGGGCACCTGATCGCCGGCACGTGCGGCATTCAACGGCTGCGCAGCCTGCGCTGTGGAAAGGGACAGCACCGCCAGCACCGCGCTGGCCAGCAGGGTGGAATGGATCGTCATGGTCGTCTCCCTCACTGGGTCAGGTCGTTGCGCAGGATCGTGCCAAGGCCGAAGCACTCGCGACGGCTCTGGTTGTGGCTGAGCGGCTCTGCCCCCTGGGTGCGCTGCGTGTCGGTGAACCAGGTGGTACCTGCGGCCTTCTGGCTGCTGCACTCCAGGAAGCCGTCGGAGCAGGACGACAGCCAGTTCTGGGTGAACTCCAGGCCGACATTGGCGGCATAGCCCCCGCAGTAGCTGTTGCTGTCCCACACCGCCGATTCGACATCGCTGCCGACCACCGCGCGGAACGGTTTGGGCAGCGCCGGGCGGCCTGCGGTGCCATACAGGTTCTGCGCGTTGTAGGTCGCCATGCTGGCCAGCTGCTGCTGGCGCACGGCGTCGTTCTTGTAGCCCAGCAGCCAGCCCAGCGAGGTTTCAAAGGTATTGCCGTTGAGCACCGCATCGGCCAACGGCGTACCGGCCGAGGAAGGTGCCAGCGCAGTGACCTTGCGCACCGTGCGGATGATCTTCGGATAGCGGCTGTCGTAGGTCGGGTTGGACAGGATCCAGCGCACCACGTTGCCGCCGTTGGAATGGGTGATCACCACCAGCTGGGTGATGCCACGGCTGTCGATGAAGCTGGTCAGCTGGTTGGCCAGGCAGCCGGCGGCCTCCGGCTTCCACATGTACTGGGTGAAGTCGCAATTGATGACAACGTAGTTGCTGCTGTTCGGCAGGCCCTGGCGCACGGTGTCGATGATGGCCGGCTGCCAGTAGTCCTGGGTGGCATTGGTCTGCGCGCCGGTGCCATGCACGAAGGCCACGCCGACCACGTCGGCGGCCTGCGCCGGCGTTGCTGCAAGCCCGAGGAGCAGGGCCAGGACGGTACTTCCTGTTGCGGTGCTGCGCATCGCTTCTCTCCCTCTGTCTGCGGATCCCCCCGACCCGGCTGGAACTGGACGGCCCTGGCGCTTGCCGTTGTGCCGATGCTCACGGTGCAGCGGCGTGAAAGTCCGTGCGCTGCGCCCGGATTCAGGAGACTGACGCCACTCGATGACGTTTTTCATATCGCGGCAATGACCATGCCGGGTCTGGCCGTATGACCGATGGCCACTGCGGTGTCGTACACGGACTGCGATCATGGCGCGATGTTTTTTCTCCGGAGCCCGTTCATGTCGCTGATTTCCCACCCTGCCCGCCCGCTCCTCGGCCTTGCCGTGGCCGTGGCCCTGGCCGGTTGTGCCGCCACCGCCGCCAAGCCGACCGCCGTCGAAGCCAACATCACCACCAAGGCCGTGGGCTATCTGGACAAGGATGCGGTCCCGGCCAGCCTGGACCTGGTGCCGGCGCCGCCGGTGGCCGGTTCGGCCGCCCTTGCCCTGGACGAACAGGTCAGCCGTGAAGCCCGAGCACTGCGTGGCAGCCCGCGCTTCGCCCAGGCCGGTGTCGATGCCGAACTCGGCTTCCCGGAAGGCGCCAACCACTTCTCCTGTGCCGCCGACATCGACGTCGACGCGGTGAAGACGCCGGCGCTGTACCGCCTGCTGGAGCGCAGCCGGATCGACGCCAGCGCCGCCACCAAGGCGGCCAAGAACCACTACCAGCGCCCACGCCCGTTCATGGTCAACGGTGAGCCGACCTGCGCGCCGAAGGATGAAGAGGGCCTGCGCAAGAACGGCTCCTACCCGTCCGGCCATACCTCGATCGGCTGGGCCTGGGCACTGATCCTGTCGGAGATCGCACCGGACCGCGCCGATGCGATCCAGGCCCGTGGCCGCAACTACGGCGAGAGCCGCCTGGTGTGCAACGTGCACTGGCAGAGCGACATCCTGGAAGGCCGCTTCATGGGCGCCGCCGCCGTAGCCCGCCTGCACGACAATGCCGCGTTCAACAAGGATCTGCTGGCCGCGCGCAAGGAGATCGCCGCCGCTCGCAAGGCCGGCCTGCATTCCAGCCGTGACTGCGCCACCGAGAACGCGGTGCTGAAGGTGCGCCCGCAGAGCGCGTTGTAAGCGCACGCCGGATGGACTGTTGCCGGCCAGCGGCCGGCACTACCGGTTGCGACGCATGGGTAGCGCCGGGCCATGCCCGGCGGACACCGAACACAGAAGGGCCGGCATTGCGCCGGCCCTTCTTCATTGCATCAACGCAGCAGCTGCATCAGAACTTCGCGGTGAACTCCACGCCCCAGGTACGCGGCTCGTTGAGGAAGCCGGTCAGGTTGTTGAAGTCGATCGCGCCGACCACGCGGGTCTGGTTGGTCAGGTTGCGGCCGAACACGGCCACGTCGTACTGGCCGTAATCCCAGTTGTAGCCCAGGCGCAGGCCGCCTTCCAGCGAACTACGGCCGCGGAATTCCGGCGACTCGTAGATGAAGAAGTTAACCGCGCTGCGGTAGGCCCAGTCGGTGTAGGCGTACAGCTCGCTGCCATCGCTGAGCGGGAAGCCCACGCGCAGGGTCGCGTTGTGGATCCACTTCGGTGCCTGCGGCAACGGGTTGCCGTTGACCAGCGCATAGGTCTGGCCGTTGATCACCGTGGTCGGGTCGGTAATGGTGCAGCCACCGCCGCAGATCGCCACCGCCAGGTTCTTGTCCTTGATCTCGGTGTCGTTGTAGCTGCTGCCGAAGGTCAGCAGGACGTTGTCGGCCAGGTAGGCCTCCAGGTCCAGCTCCACGCCCTGGCCGATGGTCTTGTCGGCATTGAGCAGGGTGGCGGTGTTGTTGCTGCCGCCCACGGCGATCAGCTGCTGGCCGTCGACGTTGTAGCGGAACACGCTCAGGCCCAGGCGCGCGCGGCGCTCGAACAGGTCGGCCTTGATGCCGGCTTCATACGAGATGACCTTCTCCGAATCGGCCTGCGACAGGCCCGGCGCGAAGGCCAGGCGACCCTGGATCGACGGTGCGCGGAAGCCCTTGGCGACGCGGGCGTAGGCGTTGATGTCGTCGGTCAGCTTGTACACGCCGCTGACATCCCAGCTGACGTCGTTGACGTCGGTGTTGGCCAGGTACGGGCCGCTGACCGGGGTGCCGAACGGAACGGCCTGCAGCACGCTGGCGCTGAAGTCCTTCTTGTCCTGGGTATAGCGCACGCCGGCGCGGAGCTTGAAGCGGTCGGTGACGTCGAAGTCGCCCGAAGCGAACACCGCCCACGCCTTGTTGCGCTGGTTCTGCACCACGTGGCCGGTCTGCGGGTTGCCCGGGGTCAGCGAGTCGTAGTTGAAGTTGTTGATGGTCACGTCTTCATCGAAGTAGAAGACGCCGGCCTGCCAGTCGAAGCGGCCCCATTCGTTGGACTCGATGCGCACTTCCTGCGTCCACTGGCGGTGGTGCGGCAGGCCGTCGGCCGACTCCGACGAGAACGGAATCAGGCCCGGGCCGTAGTTGCCGGCACCGAGGAAGGCCGCACCGTAGCCGCCGTCGATGTCACCGCGGTTGAGCGATTCGGCGGTCTCGTAGCCGGTGATCGAGTGCAGCGTCACCGAGCCGAGGTTCCACTGCAGGCGCGCGCTGCCGCCCCAGGTTTCCAGGTCGGAGAAGTTGACGCCGTCGTTGGCCACCTTGTCGCGGTCGAAGTTCTCGACCAGCGAATTGCCGCCCTTCTGGATGATGTTGGCGCGGAACAGGCGCGCGGTGCCGTTGAGCTTGCGCTTGTGCAGGTTGAACAGCGCTTCGAAGTCGTCGCCTTCGTACAGGAACTGCACGCGGCCGGCGGCTTCGTCATAGCCTTCGAAGCCACTGTTGGGGGCACCGGCGCGGGTGTTGTCGACCCAGTCATCGCGGCGCTGGTAGATCGCCGAGACACGTGCCGACCAGCGGTCGGTCAGCGGGCCGCCGTAGGCGCCCTGCACGTTCCAGCTGTTGTAGCTGCCGTAGCCCACGCGCACGTAGCCGTCGGCATCCTGCGACGGACGCGCCGAATCGAACTTGACCACGCCGGCCGGGGTGTTGCGGCCGAACAGCGTGCCCTGCGGGCCACGCAGCACTTCCACGTTGGCCAGGTCGAACAGCGGGAAGCCCTTCAGCAGCGGGCTTTCCTGCACCACGTCGTCATACACCAGCGACACCGGCTGCGAGGCATTGAGGTCGAAATCGGTGTTGCCCAGGCCACGGATGTAGAAGCGCGGGAAGGCACGGCCGTAGGACGACTCGATGTTGAGGCTGGGCACGCGCGCGGCCAGGAAGCGGATGTCATCGCCGGCCGAGCCGAGCACATCCAGCTTCTCGCCCTGGATCGCGCTCAGTGCGACCGGTACGTCCTTGGCGTTCTCGACGCGGCGCTGCGCGGTCACCTGCAGGGCATCGAGGGCAACCGGATCCTTGGCAGCGGGGGTTTCCTGGGCGGCTGCTACCAGCGGCAGCAGGGCGGAAAGAGCGGCAACGAGGGGGCGCGCGACCGGAAGGCGGCCACGGGAAGTACGGGTCGGGGACATGGCGGTAGGCTGTGTTTGGAGGGGTGGTAAAACGGCGCTACCAGATAATTGTTGCAATACAGCACCTACGCCGCAAATGCCCGCCGTTCATGGCCCCGTCGCCGGCGCCCCCGGGCGCTCGCTAGACTCGGGGTTTCCACCGCGACGGACCCGCCGCCATGACCCAGTGGTACTTCCATGCCTCCGCCCAGGCCGAGCGCATCGGCCCGCTTGATGACGAGGCCGCGCGCCGCTACGCGCAGGCCAATCCACGCGCCCTGGCCTGGTGCCAGGGCATGAGCGGGTGGACGCCGATCGCCGAGGTGGCCGAGCTGCAGGCGCCGGCCCCGGGCATGCCCAACACCCCGCCGCCGGTGCCGGCAGGCACCAGCGGTCGCGCCGACGACATCGAGTTCCGCATCGTCGGCCATGAAATGCAGTTCGTGGAGATCGAGCTCGACCCCGGCGAGAGCGCCATCGCCGAGGCCGGCGCGCTGATGTTCAAGGACGCCACGGTGCAGATGGACACGGTGTTCGGCGCCGCCAACGGCGAGCAGAGCGGGTTCATGGGCAAGGTGATGGCCGCAGGCAAGCGCGTGCTGACCGGCGAGAGCCTGTTCGCCACCGTCTACACCCAGAGCGGCCATGGCAAGGGCAAGGTCGCGTTCGCCGCGCCCTACCCCGGCACCGTGCTGGCGATGAAACTGGACCAGCATGGCGGGCGCCTGATCTGCCAGAAGGACAGCTTCCTGGCCGGTGCCCGCGGCGTGCAGATCGGCGTGCAGTTCCAGCGCAAGATCATGACCGGCCTGTTCGGCGGCGAGGGCTTCATCATGCAGAAGCTGGAAGGCGACGGCTGGGTGTTCATCCACGCCGGCGGCTGCGTGGTCGAGCGCGAGCTGGCTGCCGGTGAACGCCTGGACGTGGACACCGGCTGCGTGGTGGCGTATCACCCCACGGTGGACATGGACGTGCGCCGGGTCGCCGGCATCAAGAGCATGCTGTTCGGTGGCGAGGGCGTGTTCCTGGCCACGCTGACCGGGCCAGGCAAGGTCTGGTTGCAGTCGCTGCCGTTCTCGCGCCTGGCTGGCCGCATGTGGATGGCCGCACCGCAGGGCGGTGGCCAGAGCCGCGGCGAAGGTTCGGTGCTGGGGGGTCTTGGCCGGATGCTGGACGGCGACAACCGGTTCTGACCGTGCCCGGTAGCGCCGGGCCATGCCCGGCGAGCACAGCGGCACCTGAACCATCCGCCGGGCATGGCCCGGCGCTACCCACGGATTTTGCGGCTTCGGTATGCTGGCGCCCTTTCCCGAGTCCGGCGCCGCGAGCGCACTGCCGATGAGCCTGTTCCGCCCCCGCATGCTGCTGTCCGTCGCCCTGATCGGCCTGCTGGCCGGCTGCGGCGGTGATCCGGTCCGCCCCACGCCGCCGCCGGCCCCCACCGTGGTGCCGCAGGCCAAGCCGGTGAAGATCGGTATCGCGCTCGGCGGTGGCGCGGCCAAGGGCTTCGCCCACATCGGCGTGATCAAGATGCTGGAAGCCAATGGCTTCGAGCCCGCGGTGGTGTCCGGCACCAGTGCCGGCAGCGTGGTCGGCGCGCTGTATGCCAGCGGCATGGACGCCTTCCAGATGCAGAGCAAGGCGGTGGCGCTGGATGAAGCCAGCATCCGCGACGTGCGCCTGTTCTCCGGTGGCCTGGTGCAGGGCCAGAAGCTGCAGGACTACGTCAACGAACAGGTCGCCAACCGTCCGGCCGAACGCCTGAAGAAGCCGTTCGCCGCCGTCGCCACCCAGTTGGAAACCGGCGAGCGCGCGATCTTCGTGCGCGGCAACGTCGGCCAGGCGGTGCGCGCGTCGAGCAGCATTCCCGGTGTGTTCGAGCCGGTGAAGATCGGCGGTCGCAACTACATTGATGGCGGTGTGGTCAGCCCGGTGCCGGTGGATGCCGCACGCCAGCTCGGCGCCGACTTCGTGATCGCCGTGGACATTTCCAGCAAGGCCAGCGGCAAGGCGCCGACCGACATGCTGGGCATCGTCAACCAGTCCATCTCGATCATGGGCCAGCGCCTCGGCGAGCAGGAACTGGCGCGCGCCGACATCGTCATCCGCCCGAAGGTGCTGGACATCGGCGCTGCCGATTTCAGCCAGCGTGGCACCGCGATCCTGGAAGGCGAAAAGGCTGCGATGGCAGCGATGCCGCAGATCCGCGCCAGGATCCAGCAGCTGCAGCGCGCGCGCGCCGCCGCGGCCGCACCGGCGCCGGTGGCTGCCCCCAAGTGCGAGGAAGCCTCGCGCCTGGGCAAGCTGATGGGCCGCAAGGACAAGTGCTGAGGGCAACCCGCTCCATGCGGGTCACCCCCAGGGACCTCACGACGGGTCAGGCGCCGATCTGGGCCAGTGCGTCGTTGGCTGCGGCCGTCACCGAGCTGCCGTAGCCATGGATGTACGAGCCGTTGCAGACCAGCGTGGCGTGCAGAATGACGCCATTGATTTCGGCCTTATCGAAGTTGCAGCTCTGGCCTGCCGCTGTGGAATAACGCATCAGTCGCATGGCGATGACGTTGGCGTCATCGATGCTGGCACCGAGCCCACTGATGGACCAGCTCTTCAGGGTCTGCGTGTTGCCGCAGTCGTAGCGGAAACGGAACCCCCAGGATTCCGGATAGTACGAACCCTGCAGGGGCGCTGAGCAATGGGTACCCGTGGCCGCCATTTCCGTCGCGATGGCCAGCGAGTTGCGCGCCGCGGTGGTGGGTGAGTTACCCACGCCGGCAATCGGCCAGCCATTGCAGACGAACTGGGCGAAAACACCCTTGCCGTAGGCACCACTGACGATGCTGCTGGCATCCGCGCTGCAGCTCACGCCAGCCTGCAGCACCGCCATGAAGCCGTTGAGGTTCTCCACCGCTTCATTGACCGAGACGCCGATTCCATAGACATAGCCACCATTGCACTGGCGCTTGGCCAGCGTCGACGAGTTGCTGGTCATGCCGACGAATTCAGTGGTACCGCAACTCAACGCCAGAGGTTGGGCATTGGTGATCTGGGGGGAAGCACCTGCAGCGGCCGGCATCAGGCCAGCGGCAAGCAGGGCAATGACAGGAGCAAGGCAGACTTTCATGTCGATCTCTCCGGACAGGGTTGTCCAGTGAGTCTAGGAAGGCCGATCGCGTCACTCTGTCAGATGTTCATCCGTCTCACCGTAGGAAAATGCCTTGTGTCGTCCAGGATGCAAAGCAAGTCACGCTCTCCCACATCCGCCAGCTGATCATGGCTCCAGCTGCGACAGCGGCAATGCCTGGAATCCCTTCACCGTGCGCAGCACGAAGCTGGAATTGGCATCGGCCACGCCGCCGGCATTGAGCAGCCGGTCCAGCAGGAAGTGCGAGAAGTGCTCCAGGTCGCGCACGTAGACGTGCAGCAGGTAATCCATGTCGCCGGTCAGTGCATGGCAGGCCACCACTTCATCCCACGCTTGCACGCTGTCCACGAAGTGGCCGATGGCGGCCTGGTCGTGCTTTTCCAGCTGCACGCGCACGAAGGCCTGCAGGCCCAGGCGCAGCTGCCGCGGTTCCAGCCGCGCACCGTAGCCGACGATCACGCCCTCGCTTTCCAGCCGCTGCAGGCGGCGCAGGCAGGCCGAGGGCGATAGGTTCACCCGCGTCGCCAACTCGGCGTTGGTGGCGCGCCCATCCCGCTGGATTTCAGCCAGCAGGCGTATATCCGTGCGATCGAACTGGACTTCTCCGGCCATTGTTGCCCCGCAACATGGTGAGTACGCAATGATCTTGCGCCAACAAGGCCATTCGGCGCAACTTTTGCAACCCTGTTGCGCGAGCTCTGCCCTAGCATCTTGGGTATCCCACCCAGGAGTGCCCCATGGACCTCGCCCAGCCCCGCCGCGTCGAACACCAGCAGACCGACAAGGGCTACGTGCCGGTGTACACCACCGCGCTCGTCGAGCAGCCGTGGGACACCTATAGCGCAGACGACCACGCCACCTGGAGCACGCTGTACCAGCGCCAGCGCGAGCTGCTGGTCGGCCGCGCCTGCCAGGAATTCCTGGATGCACAGGACGAGATGGGCATGAGCGCGCACATGATTCCGCGCTTCGACCAGCTCAACGAAGTACTCGGCGCCGCCACCGGCTGGACCCTGGTCGGCGTCGAAGGCCTGCTGCCGGAACTGGATTTCTTCGACCACCTGGCCAATCGCCGCTTCCCGGTGACCTGGTGGATCCGTCGCCCGGACCAGATCGACTACATCGCCGAGCCGGACCTGTTCCATGATCTGTTCGGCCACGTGCCGCTGCTGATGAACCCGGTGTTCGCCGATTACATGGAGGCCTACGGGCGCGGCGGCGTCAAAGCGCACGCGATCGGCCCGGATGCGCTGCAGAACCTGACCCGCCTGTACTGGTACACGGTGGAGTTCGGCCTGATCGACACGCCCGAAGGCCTGCGCATCTATGGTGCCGGCATCGTGTCGTCGAAGGGCGAATCGCTGTACTCGCTGGAATCGGCCGCGCCCAACCGCATCGGCTTCGACCTGCAGCGCATCATGCGCACGAAGTACCGCATCGACACCTTCCAGAAGACCTACTTCGTCATCGACAGCTTCGAGCAGCTGATGCAGGCGACGTCGCCGGACTTCACCCCGATCTACGCGGCACTGGCCGACCAGGCGCACTTGCCCGCCGGTGACGTGCAGAGCGATGACCGCGTGTTCCAGGAGGGCACCGGGGAAGGCTGGGCCGACGGCGGCGACGTGTAAGTACACAACGCGCACGGCTTTGCACTGGAAACGGCGCACATAAGTGCGCCGTTTTCGTTGTTGCCTGCCTGCGCCATTGCAGCGGCGCAGGCGAGGGCAGGGCACTCAGGCGTCCACGGCCCGGCAGGAACCACGCACCATCAGCTGTGGATGCACGCTGGCCGCAGTCGGGGCCTCAGGCACCTCGGTCTGCACCAGCATCGCCGCCGCCATGCGGCCGATGTCGGACACATGACGGCGCACCGAGGTCAGCGGTGGCCACAACCGCGAGGCCAGCGGGCTGTCGTCGTAGCTGACGATCGACAGCTGCTGTGGCACGGCAATACCCGCGCGCAGCGCAACCTGGTAGACACCGGCCGCCATCTCGTCGTTGCCGACGAAGATCGCGCTGGGGCGTTGCCCGCCCATCAGCAGGCGCTCTGCGGCATGCACGCCGGACTCGAAGGTGTCGTCCGCTTCAAGTACGCGCTCACCCGGCAGGGTCAGGCCCACCTGTGCCAGCCGATCAAGGAAACCATGGGTACGTTCGCGTGCGGCCCGCCGGTCACCCGGTCCGGCGATCACCGCGATGTCACGATGGCCGAGCGATAGCAGGTAGCCCGCTGCAGCGGCAGCACCATCGCGGTCATGGGTGACCACGGCCTGGGTTTCATCCTCCGAAGCATGCGCATCGATGCGGATGTAGCGGCAGTCGATCTCGTCCAGCATCTGCGCCAACGGCACCGATTCCGACGCGCGCGGGCCGAGGATCACCCCATGCAGCTTCTGCTGCTGCACGAAGCGGCGCACGCCGTGCGCGCAGTCCGGAGACTGGCTGTCGCAGGGATGCACGACCAGCTCATAGCCGGTGCCGCGCAGCGCTTCCAGCGCGCCGTGCTGCAGATCGACGATGCATTGGGCGCCCGGGTCGTCATACACCAGGCCGATCAGGAAGGAGCGGCGGAACGCGAGTCCGCGCGCCAGGGGGTCGGGCACGTAACCGACCTCGCGCATCAACGCCTCGACCTTGTCGCGGGTGTCTTTGCGCACCAGCGGTGAGTTGTTGATGATTCTTGAAACCGTTTTCTTGGAAACTCCCGACAGTCGTGCGATGTCGTTGATCGTGGCAGCCTTGCCCTTCGATGCCGGCAACGCGGCATCGCTAATAATTCGCACTGACATGTATAGAACCAGGTAAGTCGGAGAAGTCTAGCCTTGCGCCCGTCGGGCGCGAAGTTGCGGAATGTCGCAGCTGGAGCGGAACACGTCGTGTTCGACACGTTCTACCGCGTGGGGTTCCATTGTGATCGCTCTACTGCATTCGCATCTGAACCGTTTTTCACGCGCGCTTGCCATGAATGCGGGTGCGACGCGCGCGATCACCAACATTCCCTTAACCAGGCTCCGCTACAGTCGGGGCATGGACCTGCAGACTTCTCCGTTTCCGGCGTTCCGTGGCCGCGACCGGTTGATCGCCGCAGTCGACGCGGCGATGACCTCCGGTGATGCCGGGCGCATCACCGCCGACCTGCAGCTGGCGCTGCAGGAAGCCATCGCGGACAGCCGCATCGAGTTGCCCGAATGCGTGCACCGTCCGGTCAGTGATCATTACGCGCGACGCCCGCTGTACCACAGCCGCGAACACGGCTACAGCGTGATTGCCATGAGCTGGGGCCCAGGGCAGGGCACGCCGCTGCACGACCACGATGCCATGTGGTGTGTGGAGGGCGTGTGGTTGGGCGAACTGGAGATCACCCGTTACGAGCTGATGGAGTGCGCCGGCGAACGCTGGCGATTCCGACGCCACGCCGCGCTGCGCGGGGGCTGCGGCAGTGCCGGCAGCCTGATTCCACCGCACGAGTACCACACCCTGCGCAATGCCAGCGATGAGGCCCTGGCCATTTCAGTGCATGTGTACGAAGCGCCGATGGAACGTTCGGCGGTGTTCGATCCGCTTGGGGGTGACTGGTACCAGCGCCGTATCCAGGCGTTGCAGGCCGATCCGGCCTGAGCCGGGCAGAGGGCAGAGGGCAGAGGGCAGGGCAGCGGACAGCGTCTTCGCAGCGCGCATGGCATCATGCGCCGCTGCGCTGCCGGACCCGGCGGCGATCCGAAATGCCCCGTCGGGCAAGGAGCAAGACCATGTCCAGCGCTGATCCGCGCCTGCGCGCGCTGTTGAAGCTGGCACCGGTGATTCCGGTGTACACCCCCGAAGACGTGAATGAAGCCGTCGAGGTAGCCCAGGCACTGTTCCGCGGTGGCCTGCCGGTGATCGAGGTGACCCTGCGCACGCCGCAGGCGCTGGACGCCATCAAGGCGATGGTCGAGGCCGTGCCGGATGCGGTGATCGGCGCCGGTACCGTGCTCAATGCCGCACAGATGCAGGCGGCGAAGCAGGCCGGCGCGCGCTTCGCGGTGTCGCCCGGGGCTACACCGGCCCTGTATGCCGCCGCACGCGATGCCGACCTGCCATACCTGCCCGGTGCCGCCACCGCCTCGGACCTGATCCTGGGCCTGGAACACGGCAAGGACACCTTCAAGTTCTTCCCGGCCGTGCAGGCCGGCGGTGCCGCGCTGCTGGCGGCCTGGCACGGCCCGTTCGCCGACGTGCGCTTCTGCCCGACCGGCGGCATCAGCGCGCAGACCGCGCCGCAGTTCCTGCACCTGCCCAATGTGCTGTGCGTGGGCGGTTCGTGGCTGACCACCCCGGCGCTGCTGCAGACCCGTGACTGGGAGGCGATCGAGCGCCTGGCGCGCGAGGCATCGGTGCTGGCCAGCTGAACACGCTGCACGAATCTCCAAAGGTTTGATCGTGATCAAAGCGCCGGCCTCGAGCCGGCGTCATTCTGTGGGCAAGCGCACTGCGGAGATCCGAACATGCAATCCACCATGAAGGCCGCCGTCGTACGCGAGTTCGGCAAGCCGCTGGTCATCGAGGAAGTCTCGGTACCGCGCCCGGGGGCGGGCGAGGTGCTGGTCAGGATCGAGGCCTGTGGCGTCTGCCACACCGACCTGCACGCCGCCGAGGGCGACTGGCCGGTGAAACCGAACCCGCCATTCATCCCCGGCCACGAGGGCGTGGGGCACGTCGTGGCCGTGGGAGGCGGGGTAGGGCACGTCAAGGAAGGCGACAGGGTCGGCATCCCCTGGTTGTACTCGGCGTGTGGCCATTGCGAACACTGCCTGGGCGGCTGGGAAACGCTGTGCGAAACGCAGCGCAACACCGGCTACTCGGTCAACGGCGGCTTCGCCGAGTACGCACTGGCCGATGCCAACTATGTCGGCCTGCTTCCGAAGGAAGTGGGCTTCGTCGAGATCGCGCCGGTGCTGTGCGCCGGCGTGACCGTCTACAAGGGGCTGAAGGTCACCGACACCAAGCCCGGTGACTGGGTGGCGATCTCCGGTATCGGCGGCCTGGGCCACATGGCGGTGCAGTACGCCCGCGCAATGGGCCTGAACGTGGCCGCGGTGGACGTGGATGACAGCAAGCTGGCGCTGGCGCGGCAGCTCGGTGCGCAGGTCACCGTCAACGCGCGCACCACCGATCCGGCCGCGTTCCTGAAAAGGGAGATCGGCGGCGCACACGGCGCCCTGGTCACCGCGGTGTCTCCCAAGGCGTTCGAACAGGCCCTGGGCATGGTCCGTCGCGGTGGCACCGTGTCGCTCAACGGCCTGCCGCCCGGCAACTTCCCGCTGGATATCTTCGGCATGGTGCTCAACGGCATCACCGTGCGCGGCTCGATCGTCGGCACCCGGCTGGACCTGCAGGAATCGCTGCAGTTCGCCGCCGAAGGCAAGGTCGCGGCCACGGTCAGCACCGACCGCCTGGAAAACATCAACGACGTGTTCGCGCGGATGCACGCGGGCACCATCGAAGGCCGCGTGGTGATCGACTTCGCCGCCTGACCGCCTGTGCATGGCCGCCGCTGCTCCGTACCCCTCTCCCACGGGCACGGCGGCCGTGCCGATCCAACGGTAGTGCCGGCCGCTGGCCGGCAACCCGGGCACTCCGCGGCAGCCGTACAATGCGCGCATGCCTGGCCTGCTCAAGACCCTGTTCCTGTCCATCGTCGCCCTGATCGGCGGCGTGCTGTCGCTTGCCCTGGTCAGCAGCGTCGCCAGCTGGCTGCCGCCGCTGCTGGGCCTGTCACCGGGCAACAACAGCATGCAGCTGGGCTGGGACCTGGCCTTCAGCGTGCTCGGCGGCATCGCCGGCATCGCCTTCGCCACCTACTACGCGCCCTGCTGGCCGCGTTCGCACGGCTTCTCGATCTGGTCGCTGATCGCACTGGGCTGCGGCTATGCCATGTGGACGGTGGGTGCGGATTTCCCGCTGTGGTTCGTCATTGCATTGCTGGCGTCGCTGCCGGTGCAGCTGCTGGTCGGCTGGTGGTTCGGCCGTCGCGCTTCGCGCAGCGCGGTAGGCAGTGCCGGACTGCATTGATTACGGAATCGTCGCATCCAGTCTGCATGCGGTTGAATCACAGCGTCATAGTCGCTGCAATTGGTGAATCGTGATCCGTGCAGAGCCGCTGGTCGCGCTTCGCTCTGTCCGGTGCAAGTACACCGATACTCTGCAATCCCTGGACATCCATCACCCGCGTCTGACCAGTCCGTTCATCCAAGAAGGCGAGACGAGTGGTTGATTCCGCAATCACCGCCCCGCACCCGAGCTTTTTGTCTTCATCCCACAGCTCGACACATGGCGCTTTTGCTGCTGGCGTGCATACATCACGTCGGATCTCAGCTGCCCATACCTTGCCTGCATGATTGCCAAAGCCAGCAGGGACAGCAATCAGGACAATTGCGAACATGGACATGATCAGTCCCATCATTGGAAGTATGAGGGCCGTTGCAACGCCCAAGGACACTGCCTTTCGGCGCGGCGACCGCTTCGCTCGCGTTTCGGGCTGCGACATCGGCCATAGAAAGTACGTGGTCAATCCGCCAATAGCCAGAGAAAGGAAGGCAAAAATTCCCCATTGTTCTTCCAAAAGGTGTGGATAGTCAGAGGCCATCTGAACAAGCGCGTCCGCACCAAATCCAAGCAATCCTTCCCGGGCCAGCGAGAATCCGTCGTTAGGAATTCCAAGTTCTGCGAGGTAACCATTCCTTGCAGATGCTCCGATCCAATATGTGAAGACACCACACACCGTTATCGCGAATGTGAAGACAATCACCAGATTCGGCCAATCTATCCCCCTCTGCGGGGGCACGCGGGGTACCGCATCTACCTCATGTTCCGTTCGTGCCATGCGTGTGTTTCCGATTTGAGTTGTCCTCCGTAGAGAACGGCATCCCGACCCTCAAATGAAGAGGCGAAGGCGACTTTTTCGCGCAGCGCAACACAGGCTTAATAATTCCTCCCTAGGCTCGGTGCCCGCCGAACGTCGGCAACGCGGCGCAGGGGTCTGTCCCATGGATACCGGGCAGGCGCGGCGCGGATCACCACAGGGAACCGGGGAATCCATCCGATGCGTCACCCAATCCGGGAGGCTGCCACCGCAGCCCCTCCAGCGAAGCGTTTGTCCCGTGCCGTGCACGCCGTGCTGATCGGCGGCCTGGCCGTGCTGCCCGTCGACGCCATGGCCGAAGCCGAAGAGGCCGACGGCGATACCCGCCAACAGCTGCAGCAGCTGGACACGGTCACCGTCACCGGCAGCTACGCGAAGAGCCTGGAGCGCGCGGTCGATCTCAAGCGCGCCAACATCGGTTTCTCCGATTCGATCGTCGCCACCGACGTGGCTGATTTCCCCGAGCAGAATCTGGCAGAGGCGCTGCAGCGCATGCCCGGCGTCACCATCGAACGCAACAAGGGCCTGGGCAGCAAGGTCAGCGTGCGCGGGTTGCCCAGCGAGTTCACCCTGGTCTCCATCAACAACCTGGCCACCGCCTCGGGCAGTGGCGGGCGCGACGTGCAATTCGACATCTTCGCCGCCGACGTGGTGCAGACGGTCACCGTGCAGAAGTCACCGACCGCTGCGGATGAGGAAGGTGGCATCGCCGGTTCGGTCTACATCGAAACAGCCAAGCCGTTTGACTACGCCGAACCGAAGTTCAGCGCCTCGGCCGAAGCCTCGCACAACTCGATCAACGGCAAGATCGACCCGAAGATCTCATTCCTGGCCAGTGACACCTGGGGCGACTGGGGCGGCCTGGTGTCGTTCTCCAAGGCCAAGCGCAGCAACCGCACCGACTCCAATTCCGGCATCAACTTCCGCCCGATGGGGCGCTTCCTGGAAGCCTCCGGTACGCGCTCGTCGCAGGCCGCCGCGGTGCTGGCGCGCGATGCGGGAATCGCGGTGAAGAACCGCATGGACAAGGACGAGACCAGCCGCATCATCTTCCAGGACAAGGTTGGTGACCGCGTCTACCTCAACGAACAGGACCAGTGGGGCGCTACGGCATCGCTGCAGTTCAAGCCCAGCGAAACGTTCACGCTGAGCTTCGACGCCATGCTCGGCGGCTACGACACGCATGAAGACGAGTACGATGCGGCGGCCTATTCGGCCTCCAGCCGCAGCACGCTCGAGCGCATCCACGAGTACGACAAGACCACGCTGGGTGCGTACGGCATCACCGTACTCAAGGACGTGGCCTACACCGCCACCCAGCACGAGATCCTAAGCAAGGACCGCAACGCCAACACCGACTATCGCCAGTTCAGCAGCAAACTGGACTGGAAGGTAGGCAGCTGGGACATCGATGCGCTGGTCGGCTATTCCGGTGCACGCAGGGATTCGGACTACGCCAACCTCAAGCACGTGGCCTATGCCCCGTCGCGCACGCGCTGGACCGGCAATGGTGGCGAAACCGTACCGAGCAGCGCCGGTGGTTTCGACATGTACAACGCCGCCAGCAGGTACCTGTTCGAAGCGTACGAAACCGAAGTGGAGAAGGTGAAGGATGACAAGTACGCCGCGCAGCTGGACCTGCGCCGGCAGATGAACCTGGCCTTCTTCCCGGCGCTGAGCGCGGTGCAGTTCGGCGCGCGCTACACCGACAAGACCAAGCAGCGTGAGTTCGGCAGCGGCAAGATCCAGGGCCCTTCGGCAGGCAGCACCGCATGGGTGAACACGCGCACGCTGGCCGACAGCAACCCGATGTGGATCAGCCAGCTGGCCCCGGGTGGCGCCTATCGCCCCAGCGATCTGGACTGGCAGCAGATCTCCAACGCCTACGCACGCGCCACCTTCCGCTATCCCGGCTATGCCACGCCGCTGGATCCGGGCCAGTACTACGAAGTGAAGGAGAAGACCCTGGCGCTGTACGCCATGGCCGACTTCTACTTCGATATCGGCCATGTGCCGGTATACGCCAACCTCGGCGTGCGTTCTATCGATACCGACGTCGACTCCTCCGGCTTCCATCCGGTGCAGAAGCCCGATGGCAGCAGCGGCTTCACCGCCACGCCGATTTCCAGCAGCGGCGACTACAGCAAGCTGCTGCCCAGCTTCAACATGACTGCCGAGATCGCCGAGGGCCTGGTGCTGCGCGGTGCTGCGTCGGAGACGCTGATGCGTCCGTCGCTGACCGACATCGCCTACCGCCGCACCGTCAGCTGGAGCAGCTTCCGCTTCATGGACGGCAATCCGGCGCTGAAGCCGACCACGGCCAGGCAGTGGGAAGTGGGCCTGGAGAAGTACCTGCAGAATGGCGGCCTGCTGGCCGCGTCGTACTTCTCCAAGAAGATCGATGGCGTGGTGCGGCAGTCGCTGACCGGCATCGAGCGCAACGTCGAGAAGCTCAACGCCAATGGTTCGCTGGATGGCTACTACGACTTCGAGGTGTACCAGCCGGTCAATGCCGACGGTTCGTACAAGGTCAGCGGCGTGGAACTGGTCGCGCAGCTGCCGCTGTCGATGCTGCATCCGGCGCTGGAAGGGTGGGGCATCAATGCCAACTACACCCAGCTGGACAACTCGCTGACCGGCGCCTCGGATCTCTCGATCCCGACGCCGCCAGAGGGCCTGGCCGAAAAGGCCTACAACTTCACCCTGTACTACGAGAACGATCGCTTCAGCGCACGCGCCTCGTACAACTACAAGGACAAGTACGTCGAGTACATCCACCTCAACATGTACCCGGTCTACCGCGATGCCTATGGCCAGCTGGATGCTTCGATCGGCTTCCGCCTGAACGACACCTGGAAGCTGAACCTGGAAGCGATCAACCTGCTGGACGAGAAGACCCGCGGCTACACGATCGACAAGGCGTTCCCGACCCAGTACGAGTTCTCCGGTCGCCGCGTGACCGCCGGCATCCGCGCGGACTTCTGAGCGCCAACTGCTGCCATTGACCGCTGATGAAGCCGAGCATGGGCTCGGCTCTACAGGTTCACGGGTACCACCGCGTTCTGTGCAGCCGAGCCGGCGCTCGGCTGCTTGTCAGCGGAATCGCGACTTCAGTTCGTTCGCCTTCAGCTCTTCCACCAGCTCGTTCGTGCTGTCGATACGCGCCTGGGTGCAGAACGAAGAATTGCTGCGGATCTGCGCCTCGTGGAAACCGACACCGACGATTTCCTGCATCACCGGGTCCTGATCGAACTTCTTCGCGAGGTAGTCCAGGGCGGCGCCTTCATCGACACTGACCTTGCAGGCGCGTGCCGCGGCCAGCCGTGACCACGCGAACTGCAGGTCCGGATCCCAGCCCATGGCGTCCTCGCCAGTGAAGCCATTGTCGAAATGGTAGGCATAGACCTCGTTGGAAATCCGCTTGGCCTTCATGCCACCGTGGCCGGAGTAGGCCTGGGCCACCATGGGCAGCAGCAGCGCGGCGAGGAACATCATTTTCTTCATGCAGCCATCGTCCTGATTGAAATGCGTGCAGGATTCTAGCCAGCCGGCCACGCGGTGTACCAGCCACTTCGCGCGTACCGTTGCATTGACCGTTGCATTGCACGCATGCGCGCTCGCCGGGCATGGCCCGGCGCTACTGCAGCAGCGGCCTCACCGCCGCTGCCGGGATATGGTCCAGCGCGCGCCAGGCATCCTCCACCACCGGCCGTGCCTGCGACCAGCTCAATCGGGAGTGCCCGCGCATCTGTTCCCAGTGCTCCGCCAGTTCCTCGCAGGTATCGGCGGCATCACCGCGTGGCCAATCGGCAGCATGCGTGGTCAACGCGAAGGCATATACCGGGCAGAGGTCACGCCAGTTGCGGTGGCTCTGCCCGCGGCGTTCCTCATAGTCGCTGAGCATGTACTGCAGGTAATCCTGCGCCACCGCCTGGGGGTCTTCGTGGCGACGCGTACGGCGCTGCGCGGTGCGCTGGCCGAGCGGATCGAGCAGGGCGTTGAACACGGACGGTGCGGGTCGTTCAAGACGGGGCATGGCCGGCTCCTGCAGCGGGGGCGGGTGGGCAGGAATACGCGCGGTACCGTTACCGGGGGGTGAGCGAGATGTTCATGACGCCAGGTTCGCGGCGGCTTTACCTGGGGGGCGGTGTAGTGGGAGCCCCGAGCGCAGGTACCAGACCATGAGCCGAGAGACCTCCCGAGACCCGTTGCGCGGGAACCATCCGCCGATTCCGGGCGAACAGCGCGGCAAGCGCGATGCCGACAACGCCGACCGTCGCGGCACCGGTGCGCCGTTCTTCGACGCCGAGCATCCAGACGAACATCTGCCGGTGAAACGCCAGGCTGAACAGGCAGCTCAGGACCGCAAGGACGGTGGCGACCGCCATCGCGGCGGCCAGGAAAGCCCGCTCAGGCGCCGCGAGCGCAAGCAGCACGCCAGTGACAACCAGGACGAAGCACTGGAGGAGACCTTCCCGGCCAGCGACCCGACCTCGCCGTTCGTGCCGGCCAAGGCCCCCGATTGACGGTAGCGCCGGGCCATGCCCGGCGAGCGCAGCGGTCCCGCGCTAGCGCCACGACCACTGCACACCCACGCTGGCCCGCCGCCCCGGCCCGGGCTCGTAGAAGCGGCCATTGCCATCGTTGACGATCACCGAGCCGATGTAGGCGTGGTCCAGCACATTCTCCAGGCGCGCGAAGGCGCGCAGCTCACCACCCGGCAGGGTCCAGAGGCGCCCCCCCTCCAGATGCAGCAGGGCGTAGCCCGGCGCGCGCTCGGTGGCCACGTCATTGACCACGGTATCGCTGCTGGCCGTGGCCTCCAGTGCCCACTGCCAGTCGGCGGGTGTCCACCGCAGGCGTGCGAACGCCTGCTGGCGCGGCACACCCGGCAGGCGGCTGCCCGCCGCGACCACGTTGTTCGAGGTCAGGTAGGGCGAGCGCACCTGCGCCTGCAGCCAGGTCCAGGCCAGCTGCAGTTCCAGCTGCTCGGCCAGCGGCTGTCGGTACTGCAGCTCCACACCCTGCCGGCGGGTGCGGCCGATGTTGCGGTAGGTGCTGCGTCCTCCGAAATTGCTGGCAACGGCCAACTCATCGTCGGTATCTGCGCGAAACAGGCTGATATCGAGCTGGGTTCCGCCCTGTGCGTGCCATTTGCTGCCCACCTCCAGGCTGCGGCTGCGCGCCGCCGCCAGATCCAGGGCCAATCCCGCCTGCCCGTCGGCGCGATAGCCCAGTTCGTTGAAGGTGGGGGTTTCGAAACCGCGGCCGACCGCAGCATGCAGCCGCCACTGCGGGCTTGCCTCGAAGCTGATCCCGGCCACCGGCGTGGTGGCCTGGTAGCGCCGGCGGCCACTGTCATCCGGGTTGCGGCCGATGATGTAGCGGTCGTCGGATTCGAAGCGCACCGCGCTGTGGCGCACACCAGCCAGCAATGACCAGCGCTGGCTCCACTGCCACCACGCCTGCGCGAACTGATCGACGTTCTGCACCGTGTCGATCTGGTCTCTGCGCAGGCGCCCACGTACGCCCAGCGTGCTGCCGATGAAGTTCTCGTAGCCGGTGCGGTGCTGGCGCTGGCGGTCGGCACTGAGCCCGGCCACCAGGTCCAGCGGTCGCCCGGCGAGGTCGCCGTGCCAGCCCCAGCGCGCGTCCAGCCCACCGTAGCCGGCGTCCAGATCAATCACGCCGCCGGCATGCAGGGGGTTGGCCTGGGCGGTCGGCGGGATCGGCAGGTACTGGCGTACCGCGCGCTGCCCGGCATAGCCCATCAACTGCCAGCGCTGCGCCCCGTTCTCGCGGGTCCAGCGCAGACCCGCCTGCTGCTGGCGCACCGATTTGCGGGTGTTGTACTGGTGCGCCACTGCCGTGGCCTGGCGTGGGTCGGCTGCCACCTGCGCGCGGGTCAGGCCCAGCGGATCCTGCGCATCGGGGGCATCGAGCGCATTGAGCAGCAGCTCCAGCCGGCCACCGCCCAGCTCACCGCCGATGCGCGCATTGAGCGATTCACGGCGCGCACGGCTATGGTCCCGCCAGCCATCGGTGCGGAAGTGGTTGGCGGCGATGTTGTAGTCCAGTCCGCGACCGGCCCCCTTCAGCTGCGCGCCGACGCTGAGCGTGCTGTCGGCGCCGGCGTTCACGCGCAACCGCCACGGGTCGCCGGCCTGGCCCTGCGCACTCCAGACCTGCAGCACGCCGCCGGAGGAGTTGCCGTACAGCGCCGAGAACGGCCCACGCAGCACGTCGATGCGCTCGGCGCCGAGCAGGCTGGCATGTGACAGCTGGCCCTGGCCGTCAGGCATGGTGGCCGGCACGCCGTCGATCAGTACCCGCACCCCGCGCACGCCGAAGGTCGAGCGTGCGCCGAAGCCACGGATCGACAGCTGGGTATCCTGCGCGAAGTTCTGCCGGTCGCGCGCCAGCAGGCCCGGCACCCCGGCCAGCGCCTCGGACAGCTGCACGCCGGCCCCGGGCCGGCTGGCATCGATCCAGACCGTGTCCAGGCTGGCGGGCAAGGCGAACGGGTCGATGCCGGGCACGCGTGCGGCCTGCACCTGCACGGCGGGCAGGGCGGTCGGCGCGGGCTCGGCCAGCGCCGCCCAGGGCGACAGCAGCAGGGCAGCAAGCGGCAGGCAATGGCGTCGTGCAGCAGGATTCATGATTCAGGTTGATGGATCGGGCGGCAACGCACGCCATGGTACGGGGCCGCGGATGACGATGGCGGCGGCCAGCCCCGGCGGGCTTTGTTACGATGGGCTGTTTCCGGCCGAAAAGCCGCGAACCGCGTGGCGCAATTCCTCCCCCTTTCCGTCTACCGAACGAGTACCGCCGTGTCCTTCTTTGCAAACGTGGAACTGGTCCCAGGCGACCCGATCCTGGGCCTGACCGAGGCGTACAACGCCGACAGCCGCCCGACCAAGGTCAACCTGGGTGTGGGCATCTACTACGACGAGAGTGGCCGCATTCCGCTGCTGCGCGCCGTCAAGCAGATCGAGCAGCAGCTCGCCGCTGAAGCCAAACCGCGCGGCTACCTGCCGATCGATGGCCTGCCGGCGTACACGCAGGCCACGCGTGAGCTGGTGTTCGGCAAGGATTCGCCGCTGCTGGCCGCTGGCCGCGTCACCACCGCACAGACCGTCGGTGGCAGCGGTGCGCTGCGCGTCGGCGCCGACGTGCTGAAGAAGCTGCTGCCGCACGCCACCGTCGCGCTGAGCAACCCGAGCTGGGAAAACCACCGCGCGGTGTTCAGCGCCGCCGGTTTCGAGGTGGTGGAGTACACCTACTTCGACCCGACCACCCATGGCGTCAACTTCGAGGCCCTGCTGGCCGACCTGGGCAAGCTGGAAGCCGGCACCGTGGTGCTGCTGCACGCCTGCTGCCACAACCCCACCGGCGCCGACCTCACGGTCACCCAGTGGAAGCAGGTCGCGCAGCTGCTGAAGGACAAGCAGCTGTTCCCCTTCATCGACATGGCCTACCAGGGCTTCGACAAGGGCATCGAGCAGGACGGCGCCGCGGTGCGCATCATCGCCGAAGCCGGCATCGACAGCTTCATCGTCGCCAACTCGTACTCCAAGTCGTTCTCGCTGTACGGCGAGCGCGTGGGTGCGCTGTCGATGGTGGCGCCGACCGCCGCGGACGCCAAGGCCGTGCAGTCGCAGGTCAAGCGCGTGATCCGCACCATCTACTCCAGCCCGTCCACCCACGGTGCTGCGCTGGTGGCCGGTGTGCTGACCAACCCGGAACTGCGCGCGATGTGGGAGCAGGAGCTGACCGAGATGCGCGAGCGCATCCACGCCCTGCGCCAGGGACTGGTCGAGAAGCTGGCCGCAGCCGGTGCGCCGCAGTTCGGTTTCATCAACGAACAGGCCGGCATGTTCTCCTACTCCGGCCTGAGCCGTGAGCAGGTCGAGCGCCTGCGCGACGAGTTCGGCATCTACGCCGTCGGCACCGGGCGCATCTGCGTGGCCGCGCTGAACCAGAACAACCTGGAGTACGTCGCCAAGGCCGTGGCCACCGTCGCCAAGGGCTGAAGCAACGCTCCAGCGGTTTGAAGACAAAGGCGCCGAAAGGCGCCTTTGTTTTTTGCTCTTGCTCTTGCCTTTGCCATTCCCACCGCGCTCGCGGCGAACCCTGAAACGCAGTGAGAGGGGCACCGTGGCCAGGACCGTGAGGCGCATGGATGCGCCGATCGAGCCCCCAGGGATGGGTTTACGGCGTGTCCTGGCCACGGTGCCCCTCTCGCTGCGCCTGCATGAAGAGAAGGCGCCACGAGCGCAACGCATCTGGAAACGATTACGCCTCCCCGCGCTCACGCACGCGCTTGCCGGACGGGCGACAATAGGCGTTTTCCCGCTGCCGAGACCTGCCCGACCATGTCCCGTACTTCGTTGACCCGCTTCCTGATCCAGGAACAGCACGCCGGCCGCATCAATGCCGACCTGCGCCAGCTGATCGCGGTCGTCGCCCGCGCCTGCACCAGCATCTCCATCGCCGTCAGCAAGGGCGCCCTCGGTGGCGTGCTCGGCGACGCCGGTACCGGCAACGTGCAGGGTGAAGCGCAGAAGAAGCTGGACGTGATCAGCAACGAGATCCTGCTCGAAGCCAATGCCTGGGGTGGCCACCTCGCGGCCTGCGCCTCGGAGGAAATGGACCACAGCCAGCCGGTACCGGACATCTACCCGCGCGGTGATTTCCTGCTGCTGTTCGATCCCCTCGATGGCAGCTCCAACATCGACGTCAACGTCTCGGTCGGCACCATCTTCTCGGTGCTGCGCTGCCCGACCAACGTGGAACTGCCGGGCGACGACGCGTTTCTGCAGCCCGGCAGCAGGCAGATCGCCGCAGGCTACTGCATCTATGGGCCCAGCACCCAGCTGGTGCTGACCGTCGGCCACGGTACCCACGCTTTCACCCTGGACCGCGAGAAGGGCGAGTTCGTACTGACCACCGAGAACATGCAGATTCCGGCGGCCACCCAGGAATTCGCCATCAACATGTCCAACCAGCGCCACTGGGAAGCGCCGATGCAGGCCTACGTTGGTGACCTGCTGGCCGGCAAGGAAGGCGCGCGCGGCAAGAACTTCAACATGCGCTGGATCGCCAGCATGGTGGCCGACGTGCATCGCATCCTGACCCGCGGCGGCATCTTCATCTACCCGTGGGACAAGAAGGATCCGACCAAGGCCGGCAAGCTGCGCCTGATGTACGAGGCCAACCCGATGGGCCTGCTGGTCGAACAGGCCGGCGGCGCCGCCTGGACCGGCCGCGAGCGCATCCTCGACATCCAGCCCGACCAGCTGCACCAGCGCGTGCCGGTATTCCTCGGCTCGCGCGAGGAAGTGGCCGAAGCTGTGCGCTACCACCACGCGCACGACGCCGCACAGGGCTGATTGGCGGTTGCCTGACGGCGGTCATGGCAGATCGATGACATGACCGTGGGGTGACACCGAGGGCGGCAAACGGCACCATCAAGCTGTTGCCGCCTAAGGAATGCACGCATGCACGAGCAGGGCCCGGTCGATTTCATCGAAGTCATCCACAACGCGGTCCCCAGCGAGGTCTGCGCGGCGATCGTCGAGCGCATGCGCGCTGCACAGGGCCTGCGACCAGGCGCGGTAGGCAGTGGTGTGTTCCCGGAACTCAAGCACAGCAAGGATCTGCGCATCAGCGGCCTGGATGGCTGGCAGGATGTGGACCATCAGCTGCAGCATGCGGTGTTCAACGGCCTGCTGACTTATCTACGCCGTTATCCACAGGCATTGATCGCGCCGCTGATGTTGCAGATCCAGGACAGCAACGGCCAGCCGCGACGCCTGTCTGCCGAGGACTTCCCCGACATGCCGCCACAGCAACTGGCGGATCTTGCGCGGACCTGCCTGCGCCCCGGCGCCATCAACCTGCAGTGGTATGCGGCGGGCGAGGGTGGTTACCCCTACTGGCACTGCGAGCTGTACCCGAAGGACGCACAGGCCGAGACCCTGCATCGGCACGTGCTGTGGACGCTGTATCTCAACGACGAGTTCGAAGAGGGCGAAACCGAGTTCCTGTTCCAGGGGCGGAAGATCGCGCCGCGCACCGGCAGTTTGCTGATTGCGCCGACGGCGTTCACCCACACCCATCGCGGCAATCGGCCACAGGGTGGCGACAAGTTCATCGCCACCAGCTGGATCCTGTTCCAGAATGCGCAGAAGTTGTTCGGGGGAGGGTGACGTCGGGTCTGCAGGCCGATTATCGCTTGCCATGTGGAGTCGAGCTTCCTCGACTGAATCTGGAGCGAAGCCGGGCGGTCTCGACGCTACCGAGGGCGGCGGCGATAGAGACTTGCGCCCGCCACTGCACCGAAAACCGCCACACCGAAGCCAACAAGTGCCTCTTCTCCCAGCGCGTCGCCCGACATCAGCTTGCCGGCCGTCAGCAGCAGGACGTTCAATGGGAGCATCCACAAGAACGCGATGCCAAGCCAGTAGATGATCTTCATTTCATGCGCTCATTGATCCGGATACATCGACTTGAACCAGTAGGCGGATCTGTTCCGCATCCATGAGCTGAACTCTTCCGTCTCCAGTTCCCGCAGTTGGCGCATGTCTATTCCATAGCGTTGGAACAGCGAAATCAGCTCCCTCATACCGTCCTCATCCACAGCTGACGGATCAACAGAGACGTTGATCGTTCTGAGAAACCCCTCAACGAATACCACGCCCGATGTATTACTCAACCTGGAGAAGAATGCATCCTCGTCCAGTCGTGAGTAGAACCTCAGGGAATCAATTTCTATTTTCAGCATAGCCAGTCGTTGCGGAAGTGGTTGCGTGCAGGCTGTTCCATTCGGCTATCCGGCGGGTCCAAAGGATCGCCAGAGATTGCCGTCGCCGCCTTGCCAGGCACTGAGCTTCTCGACCGGGATTTCCTTGAGTTGACAGATGAACTGGAGATGGAAAGAACGGGCTTCTTTCCGATAGCTGCTCCATCCAACGGCCGTCACTTTGACTTCGATCCGGCTATCGCCCTTGTGCGGCTGGTGTAGTTCGACATCCGCCGAATCGGACAGCCAGTAGTCTCCCTTGTGTGCAAAGCCTGCGCCGCCACTGGTCAACCGCGCATCCACTACCTCCGGCATTCCTTCGGACGAAGGCAGGTATCCCTTCAGGCTGCCGGTGATCTTGGTGAACTGCTGGGAATCGATCACGCCCGGCGACTCCGAGAAGAGGCGCAGCAGAAGGAGCGTGTCAGTGCCCCTGCGCACTACCTGACCTGTGTTTGCCGTCCACAGATGTTGCTCGAACTCATCCAGGCCGGCAGGCATATCAGTGGCAGTCGATGCCTGCGGAACGGCGACGCATTCGTGAATGGCGCGGGCCTGTACCTGCAGGGTCACAAGGGTTAGAAGGAGAGCGCTGGCCGGAAGGCAACACAGGCGTTTCATCATGTGGACACCGCTGATTCGAATTCAGTCACGCGAGCGATTGGCAGGATGTGCCTGATCAAAAGGGGATGCGTCGGAGTCATGTGCTCCCGTCCATGCATCGAGGTCCTGCATCTGCAGGGGCGAGGCTTTCAGGCGCTCTGATAGCTGGATCGGTGCATCACATTGATCTCGCCATTGCAGTGGGCTTGTGGAGCGGAGTGTTGCATCGACCTGGAGCTCGATGCCGGAGTCTCCGGCAGAAACAACGATAATCTGCCCTGCGATCGGCACTGCGTAGCAGCCCGTCTTTCCGGCAAATGCGCTGGATCCACTGCTATGAAACAGCCACACGCGATCGTCGGAGACAGCGAACCGGTCACCTGCTTTCGCGTCAGCGGGGAGCTGGATCGTGAGCTTGCTGAAAGTGGAACGGTCGGTCCACCACGACGAACGGAATCGTCTCAGCCCTATCACACGGCTGTTGCCGGCAACGATCTGGTGACAGGCAAAGAGCCGCTGGCGCGGCTCGACCGTAAGGCAGCTGGGGTCGCGCATGGCAGCGTCTTCAACCACAAACGCACGGGCAGCCTCTGCATCGGTACCACAGACAAACAGAAACGCACCACAGCCGAAAGCAGATAGCCGCTTCATGGGCGAACTGATTCATCGTCAAGCGGACGGAATTGCACCGTCGCTGATCGTAGATCATCCATCTGCATCCTTCCCTGGCTTGCAGGCCATCCGGCCAAGCGCAGATTGTTACCGGTAGGTCAGGCAGCGGTCCAGCGTTCTAGAACAGACTTCCCTGCGGCGAATCCTTCTTCGGCGGCAACGGCTTCAGGAACCGGCTGCAGTCCAGCTTCGGCCAATGGCTGTTCTGCGCGTTGAAGCCCAACCGCTTGCGCGCCAGCTTGAAGCGGTTGTTCAGCAGATCCGCATACACACCCTGGCCGCGCATGCGCGTACCGAACTGGCTGTCGTAGTCCTTGCCGCCGCGCAGCTGCTGGATGGTACTCATCACATGCGCGGCGCGATCGGGATGATGGGTGTCCAGCCAGTCGCGGAACAGCGGCGCCACTTCAAGCGGCAGGCGCAGCAGCACGTAACCGGCTGTGCTGGCGCCGGCATCATGTGCGGCCTCCAGCACAGCTTCCAGTTCGCTGTCGTTGATCCACGGAATCACCGGCGCCACCATCACTCCCACCGGAATGCCCGCTTCATGCAGGCGCTTCATCGCGCGCAGCCGTGCATGGGGTGCGGACGCGCGTGGTTCCAGTTTCGCGGAGAGATGCGGATCCAGCGAGGTCACCGAGAAGTGCACGCTGACCAGGTTCTCCGCCGCCAGCGGTGCGAGCAGATCGATATCGCGCTCGACCAGCGCGTTCTTGGTGATCAACGAAAACGGATGCTTGGTTTCCAGCATCACTTCGATCAGCTGGCGGGTCAGCTTGAACTTGCGCTCGATCGGCTGGTACGCATCGGTGTTGATGCCCAGCGCGATCGGCTGGGGCACATAGCCCGGCTTCGACAGTTCCTTGCGCAGCAGCTGCGGCGCATTGGTCTTGGCGAACAGCTTGGTCTCGAAATCCAGGCCCGGCGACAGGTTCAGATAGGCATGCGAGGGGCGCGCGAAGCAGTAGGAGCACCCATGCTCACAACCGCGGTACGGATTCACCGACTGGCTGAAGCCAACGTCCGGCGAAGTGTTGCGGGTGATGATGCTGCGTGCAGTCTCGGCGCGTACTTCCGTGCGCAGGCGCGGGGCGAGGAATTCTTCGCTCTCGTCCACGGCCCAGCCGTCGTCCACCGCCTCGCTGACGGTGCTTTCAAAGCGCCCGGCAAGGTGGGACGTGGAACCTCGGCCCTTGATCGCGATACCCATTGCGGCAGGTTACGCCTCAGCCGTCTCAATGGCTGCGACAACTGTTCCGGTAGCGCCGGGCCATGCCCGGCGGTCGAAATCCGGGCACCGCCGGGCATGGCCCGGCGCTACCTCACAGCAGCGCCAGGTAGCCCCGCACCGTGGCATCCAGTCCGTCATACAGCGCCTCGCCGATCAGCGCGTGGCCGATCGACACCTCCAGCACGTCCGGCACGTGGGCCAGGAAATCGCGCAGGTTGTCCTGCGACAGGTCGTGGCCAGCGTTGACGCCCAGTCCCACCGCCTGCGCGCGGCGTGCGGCGGTGGCGAACAGCGCCAGCATTGCCTCGGCATCGCCGGCGGCGTGCGCTTCGGCGTAGGGGCCGGTGTACAGCTCGATGCGGTCGGCACCCACCTCAGCGGCCTGCTCCAGCAGTGGATTGCCCGCGTCGACGAACAGGCTGACCCGGCAACCCATTGCTTTCAGTTCGGCCACCAGCGGTCGCAGCCGCTCACCGTCGCGCTCGAAGTCGAAGCCATGGTCGGAGGTGATCTGCCCATCGCCATCCGGCACCAGCGTGGCCTGCGCCGGGCGGGTCTGCGCGCACAGCGGCAGCAGCCCCGGGTAGCCCTCGCGCGGCGGCGCGAACGGGTTGCCTTCAATGTTGAACTCGACACCCCGCGCACGGGTCAGCATGGACAACGCCAGCACGTCCTCGGCGGTGATATGGCGGCGGTCCGGCCGCGGGTGCACGGTGATGCCATGCGCACCGGCATCCAGGCAAGCCTGGGCGGCACGCACCACGTCCGGTTCGGCGCCGCCGCGCGAATTGCGCAGGACGGCGATCTTGTTGACGTTGACGCTGAGCTGGGTCATGGAACGGAACTACTTGGAAAGAGGGGACGGATCGTGGTCGTTGGCGTCGTCATTGCGGCGGGCCTGGGCCTGCTCGCGCAGGCGGCGCAGTTCCTCGGCATCGACAAGGGTGGCAGGGTCCCGCTGAAGGTCGCCGAAGCGGGCCACATAGCGGCCGCGCACCCAGGCCAGCAGGAAGGCGAGGGCGGCCAGCAGGCACAGGGTCATCAATGAGGCGCTGGGGGTCTTCAGCGCGAAGGCGAAACAGCCCAGCGCCAGCAGCAGGTACAACCAGTACATAGTCGGGCTCCCCGGATGATCGCCGCAGTGTAGCGCTGCGTCAGAGCAGCGGCGAGGCCAGCCGGGCGAAGGCCTCGGGCAGGCGGTGCAGCCACAGCGAACGGCCGGCCTGGTCGTGCACGCGGGTGGCGCGGTCGAACTCTCCCTGCAGCAGCCCGGCCAGGGCGGCGACGCGGTCACGGTCGCTGATCATCATCGACAGCTCGAAGTTCAGGCGGAAGCTGCGGTGGTCGAAGTTGGCGCTGCCGACGATGCAGACGTCGTCGTCGGCGATGAAGGCCTTGGTGTGCAGCATGCGCGGGCCGTACTCGTAGATCTTCACCCCAGCGTGCAGCAGTTCGTCGAAATAGGAGCGCGCGGCCTGGGTGACAAACCAGGAGTCGCTCATCTTCGGCACCAGCAGGCGCACGTCCAGTCCGCCCAACGCCGCCGAGGTCAGCGCCATCCGCGCCGCTTCGCCCGGCACGAAGTAGGGGGTCACCAGCCACACGCGCTCGTGTGCTTCCTGGATGGCCGCCACGTGCAGGCGGTGGATGGTTTCCCAGCCGGAATCCGGTCCGGAGACCAGCACCTGGGCGTTGATCGGGCCATCCGCGCGCAATGGCATGTCGGCCGGCCAGAGGCGGGCGATGTCGAAGCGCGAGTGGTCCTGGCCACTGGCGTAGAGCCAATCCTCGGCGAACACCAGCTGCAGGCTGCGCACCACATGACCGCGGATGCGCATGTGCAGGTCGCGGTAGGCGTCCGGCCTGCGGCTCTCGTCTTCATCGTCGGTGATGTTGATGCCACCGGTGAAGGCCAGCCGGCCATCGACGATCACCAGCTTGCGGTGCGTACGCAGGTTCAACCACGGCCGCTTGAACGGCTTCAGCAGCTGCCGCGGATGGAACCAGACCGCCTCGCCACCAGCGTCCAGCAACGGTTGCAGGAAACGGCGGGGCAGGGCGGAGGAGCCAACCGCGTCCAGCAGCAGGCGCACCTGCACGCCGGCATGGGCGCGCTCGACCAGGGCGTCGCGCAGGGCGGTACCGGCATGGTCCGGATTGAAGATGTAGTACTCCAGGTGCACATGATCGCGAGCCTGTGCCACCGCTTCCAGCAGTGCGGCGTAGGTAGCGGCACCGTCCACCAGCCAGGTCACTTCGGTGGCGCTGCTCGGCGCCAGGCCCGTGGTGGCCTGCGCGATCTTGGCCAGCTCGGTGCAGTCGGCATCCGGTGGGCAGACATCGCTGTAGTGCTCCATGCCCGAACGTGCGCGTCCGCGGCGCAGCCGTTGCCGCTTCACCTTCTGCGGGCCCAGCAGGTAGTAGATGAACAACCCCAGGTAGGGCAGCAGCGCCAACGACAGGATCCAGCTCAGCGTGGCGACCGGCTCACGCTTCTGCAGCATGATCCAGCCCGCCAGCGCGAACAGGTACAGCAGGTAGGCCACCGCCAGGATCGTGCCGAGGTGGGCAATGCCATCGAGCCAGTGACGCAGGGAGTCGAAGAGGGCGAGCATCCACCGATCATAGCGGGCGCGTGCTCCCTGATGGGGTCAGATCCCTTTTCCGCAGGAAAGGGATCTGACCCCATGGCGGCGCGATGAGCGCAAAAAAAAAGACGCCCCTGTTTCCAGGGGCGTCTGCAGTCGCGTCATGACTGTTGTGTTGCGGTGTAGCGATTACTGCTGCACAAAACCGATCTTCTTCATCTGAGCATTCTTCGCAGCGGCCAGAACCTTGGCCATCACGTCGTACTCGGAATCAGGGCTGGCGTCGATGCGCAGTTCCGGCTGGTTGGTCGGGTCCTTCTGGACCTCGTTCTCCATCCGCTGCTGCAGCTCGCTTGCATTGATCGGGCTGTTGTTCCACGAGACCTGGTTGCTGGCGTCGATCTTCAACTCGATCGGCGGCGGCGGTTCGACCAGCTGCGGCGGTGGGTTGAGCACGCGCTGCGGCAGGTCCACGGCGATCGGGTACGTCATGATCGGCGCGGTCACGATGAAGATGATCAGCAGAACCAGCATCACGTCCACGAGGGGTGTGACGTTGATGTCTGCCATGGGGCCCTTGCCACCACCACTACTGAATGCCATGGCTTACTGCCCCTTCTCTTTGGTCGCGACGAAGCCCACGTCCAGCATGCCCTGTTCCTGCGCGATCTTGGTCATCTCGTTGATGACACGCATCTTGGTGGTGCGGTCACCACGCAGGTTCAGCGGCGGCTGCGGGGTCTGCTGGGCGGCGGTCGCCAAGCGCGACTCGAGAGTCTGCTTGTTGATTTCTTCGTCGTTCCAGTAGATCGAGCCATCTTCCTTGACTGCCAGGGTGATGGGACCCTTTCGGTCGTTGGTGTCGTCCGGCTTCTGGACCAGGTTGGCCTCCGGCAGATCCACCTTGACCTTGTGGGACATCAGGGGCGCCGTGATGATGAAGATGATCAGCAGCACCAGCATCACGTCCACGAGGGGCGTAACGTTGATGTCGGCCATGGGGCCGCCGCTGTTACCACTACTGAAAGCCATAACGGGCTCCGTCTAGATCGTGTTGACTACGTTCTCGCTGGGTACAGCGCGTCGCAATTAGCGGACGCGCGAACCGGTGGCGAAGAAGTCGTGCAGGTCGTGCGCGAAGGTATCGAACTTGCTGATGGTCGCGCTGTTGATCTTGCTGAAGAAGTTGAAGGCGAACACGGCCGGGATCGCGACGAACAGACCGATCGCGGTCATGATCAGCGCTTCACCCACCGGGCCGGCAACGGCGTCGATCGAAGCGGAGCCGGTGGCACCGATCTTGATCAGCGCGCCGTAGATGCCCCACACGGTACCCAGCAGACCGACGAACGGAGCGGTTGCGCCGACGGTGGCCAGCAGGGTCATGCCCGACTGCAGCTTGTTGCTTTCGCGGGTCACGGCCTGACGCAGGGCGCGGTCGACGAACTCCGAACGGCTCAGGTTCTCACCGACGCCGCCGGTGGCACCGCCTTCAGCACGCTGGTGGTGGGCAGCTGCCTGGGCAGCGTCCAGGGCGATCTTCGAGAACGGCTCCGAAGCCGGCTGCTCTTCCATCGCACGGATGGCGTCCTGCGCGTTCGGGGTATCCCAGAACAGGCTGACGACGCGATCAGCGGCGCTCTTCAGGCGGGTGGCACGGAAGATGTTGATGACGGTCCAGTACCAGGACATGGCCGACATGGCGATCAGGGTCAGCAGCACGACCCAGGAAACCGCGAAATCACCCGGCTTGGTGGTCATTTCGTGGATCAGGTGCTCGAAGCCCATCTGCGACAGGGCGTTGGACGGATTGCCCCCGGCAGCAGCGGCGATGAAAATTTCCTGCAGCATGACGCTTACCTTTGTTGTGTGTGGTGATAAAGGGTGTAGCTAAGCTAAACAATCGAACTGGGAGCGGGGGTGGCCAGGCGGCCACCCGGGCGCATCAGTTCAGCGCAAAGTTGACCGGGACGCGAACGCGACCTGCCGCCTTCTTACCGCCAGATTCAGCGGCGTTGAAGCGCCACTTGCGAGCCGCTTCCATCGCGGCACGGTCCAGGTCGCGGTTACGGCTGGACTTTTCCACCGTGACATTGGTGACGTTGCCGCTGGCATCGACATCAATGATCAGGATCACTTCGCCCTGGATACCAGCGCGGAAGGCTGCCGGCGGGTAGCGCGGCGGATTCATGGCCTTCGACGAGATGTCCACGCTGGCCTCGATCGAGGTCGCAGGTGCCGGCGGCGCGGGGGGCGACGGCGGGGTGACGATATCGCTCGGGCGCGGCTCCGGCACGTCCACGACCGGCGCCTGCGGCGGCGGCGGGACCGGCGACGGCTTCGGCGGCGACAGATTCTTCACCGGCGGCGGCGGAGTATCGGTCGGCGGCGGCGGCGGCGGCGGCGGGGGCGGCGGCGGCGGCGCATCGACGATGGTCACCATGACGTTGCGCTCCTTCTCAGCCACGGCCTTGGGAGCCACGGCGGGAATGAGGAGCATCATGAAGGCGGCCAGATGCAGGGCAATTACAAACGCGATGCCGACGATGCGAGGCCAGCTCAGCCCCTTGTCATCGGGTTGTTCGTACCGGTGAACGACTAGTTGTTCCGTCATGCGCCAAGAGCTCAATAGTGGGGCCGGGATGCCGGGGGCGGAATCCCTGATCAGCGGTGCATGACACCGCAGGAACCTCCAAGCTTATACCAATCCTGAGCGCCTGCGCATCAACTGAGCAGGCATTCAGGCGTTATTCCTACTTACTTCAGGTTGATGATTTTCTTGGCATCAGCCTGGTTCTTCACACCCTTCGCCAGCGCCTGCTGGGCGGCCTGCTTGGCCTCCGGGATGCGACCTTCGGCATGCAGGACGCGTGCCAGGTTCAGGTAGGTCTCACCGTCCTTGGACAGCGGGGCAGCCTTCTGCCACGCATCGATCGCCTGCGGCACCTGGTCGGAGTAGTAGTAGGACTGGGCCAGCGCCAGGTAAACCTGGTAGTCCGGCTTCAGGATGCCCTTCTGCAACCCTTCGTTGATGACCGCGATGACGTCCTTTTCCTTTTTGTCGGTGTTGGCATAGATGGAGTACAGCTGCTTGTACTCGCGCTCTTCGGTGAGCTGGCCGCTGCTGCGCAGCTTGTCCATCACCGCGGCCGCCTTGTCCATCTGGTCGGCCTGCATGTACATGCTGGCCAGGTTCAGCTGGGCCTTCTTGTCGTTCGGGTTCTTGGCGGCCAGCGCCTCGGCTTCCTTGACCGCTTCACCGGACTGGCCGGCTTCGGACAGGGCCGCCATCAGCAGCTGGTTCCAGTTGTCCTTCGGTTCGGCGGAACCGGCGATGGCCTGCCTCAGCACCGGGATCGCTTCCTGGTAGCGCTCCAGCTGGTACAGCGCCTGGCCCTTGGCGATCAGTTCTTCCGGCTTGGTCGACTTGCTCTCGGCGAAGTACTTGTCGAGGGTTGCCAGGCCTTCGGCGGTCTTGTCTTCCTGCAGCTCCAGCTGGCCCAGCATCAGCATCGACTGGAAGTGGCCGTTGTTGTCCAGGCCGTTGAACTGCAGGACCTGCTTCAGATAGGCGATCGCCGCCGGGGTGTCGTCGGTCTGGTAGGCGGCCTGAGAGGCCAGCTGCGCGGCCAGCGACTTGTCGTACTCGTTCGCGGCGCTGTCAGCCAGGATGGCGTCGGCCTGGGTGCGGGTCTCCGGGAACTTTTCCTTGTTGTAGCTGTCGATCATTTTCTGCAGCTTGCTGCCCATCTTGGCCGAAGCCTTGACCGTCGGCTCCTGGCGGGTCGCGTTCGGGTACAGCGCCTCGGCCTTGGCCTGCTTGCCGCCGCGGTTGCCGCGCTCGGAGGAACGCGAGGACTGCGCGAAGGCATCGGTGACCACGGCGCCGGTCAGGGCGGTCGCGACGAGGACGGAAAGCACAGCTTTGTGGTTACGGAAAATCATCGTTCACCTCGATCGAACCGCCGGTTAGCGGCAAAGTCGGACTGTCAGAAAAATCTGAGCCGCCAAACGTATCAGAAACAGATGGCGTGAGAAATCGTTTTATGTGCTGCAATACAGCATAGAACTGCGCACTCATCCGCACTTTGGCCGTAGCCCGGCCGCCTGCGCCTGCTGATAGACCGGCGTCAGGGCCGGGGCATCGCGTCGCAGTTCCTGGATCCGGTTGGCCGGATCAGGGTGGGTGGACAGCCATTGCGGGCTGCGGCCGCCGCTGGCGGCCATCATGTTCTGCCACAGGTCGACTGCCTGCGCCGGATTGAAACCGGCCTGGGCCATCAGCCGCTGGCCGATCACGTCAGCCTCGCTTTCCTGGGTGCGTGAGCCGGGCAGCAGGAAGGCGGTCTGCGCGCCCATGCCGCCGAGCTGGTTGACGGTGCTGGCAGCGCCTTCGCCATAGGCCGCACCGGCCAGCGCACCGAGCACGGCCAAGCCGGTCTGCGCCCCCATCTGTCGGGTGATGCGTTCTTCGTGGTGACGGGCGATGACATGGCCGATTTCATGGCCGATCACGGCAGCCAGCTGGTCCTGGTTCTTGGCCACGGTGAAGATGCCGGTGTTCACGCCGACCTTGCCACCGGGCAGGGCGAATGCGTTGGGCTCCTTGTCGACGAACACCGCCGTCTCCCACCGTACGCCACGGTACTGAGGCGGCAACTGCGCGACCAGGGCATTGACCACGCACTGCACGTAACCGTTCTGGCGGCCGTCGGTGCTGATCTTTTCCTTCTGCTTTGTTTCGGCGAACGCCTGTGCGCCGAGCTGGTCCAGCTGTGCCTGCGAGACGCCGCCCACCATCTGCCGGCGGCCGGTAGGGGAGGTGGTGGTCGCGCAGGCGCTGACCAGGGTGGTGATGACAAGGGCCAGCAGCAGTTGTTTCATGGAAGCTCCCCCGTGTTCATATGGGCAGTGTGTAGCGTAGCGGCTTAATCTTTCGTCAAGCGGACGCGGCGTTACGTTGACCCCAGGAACACCATCGCGGCAAGGGCAACCGCATTGTTCAACGCATGCGCGGTGATCGCCGCCCACAACGTGCCGGTACGCTGGTAGAGCCAGCAGAACGCAGCCCCCATGCCACCATAGACCAGCCACAGTTGTGCGATTTCGGCCGGGCCATTGGCGCTGGTGCCTGGGATCTCATGGATCAGGGCGAATGCGAGGCTGCTCAGTACCACGCCCAACCACGGGCGCCCGGCCTTCCACAGGCGGCCAAACAGCACGCGACGGAACAGCAGTTCCTCGTAGGCCGGCGCCAGTGCCACCGCGAACAGCACCAGGAACAACGGGAAACGTGCGATCGCGCTCTGCATCAGCGCCAGATTGGTGGGGACCGGCTCGATGCCGAACTGCTTGGCCAGGAAGGCGATGCCGTTGCTGCCGAGCACGATCAGGGTCGCCACCAGCAGGGTCCAGCCCCAGGTGGAGGGGCGGCGCAGCGCCTGGCGCGACGCCTGACGCTCGGCGGCGTTGGCTGGCCGTCGCCAGAAGTACAGCAGCAACGCTGCACCACCGGTGGCAAACAGCGCCATGAGAATCTGTGCTAGCGCGCCGGGCTGGCCCAGTGTCGCCGCGATCGAACCGGCGTCGGGCGTTCCACCGCTGGCCTGCGCATTGGCGTAGCCGACCACCACGCCACGGTAAAGGCCCCACAGCAGGCCGCTGATCAGGCTCAGGCCGAACAGGGTGACGGCGGCGATGCCCAGGTCGATGAAAAACCCCGCCAGCGGTGAAACGACACGCGGCGCGGCCGAGGCCGGCGGAATCGGGGGCGGGGCGGAAACCGGGGCGGATGCGGACATCAGGTACCTGCGTTCAAGGATCGAAGGCCGGCGCGCCTCCCCGCGCACCGGCCATCACCGGATTGTGTCAGATATCCAGGTTGGCGACCTTCAGCGCGTTGTCCTCGATGAAATCGCGACGCGGTTCGACGACATCGCCCATCAGGGTGCTGAAGATCTGGTCGGCTGCGACAGCGTCTTCGATGCGCACCTGCAGCAGTCGGCGGGTTTCCGGATTCACGGTGGTGTCCCACAGCTGCTCCGGATTCATTTCGCCCAGACCCTTGAATCGCTGGATCTGGCGGCCGCGCTTGGCCTCTTCGAGCAGCCAGTTCTGCGCCTTGGCGAAGCTGTCCACTTCGATCGACTTGGCGCCGCGGGAGATGGTCGCACCTTCGCGGACCAGGCCATGCAGCAGCTTGGATGCCTGGTGGATCGCGCGCAGTTCACCACTCTCGAACGCCGACATCGGCAACACCTGGATGTGCTGTTCGCCCATGTGGCGACGGGTCACCAGCACAGCGGCGGGGCGCTCATCGTTGGCTTCCTGCAGCTCCAGGCTGAAGCGCGGGCTGCCCAGGCTGCCCTGGTTGAGGCGCTTGGCCAGTGCATCCAGGCCTTCGCCTTCGCCGGCACTGCGCAGGCTCTCCAGGTCCATCGGCACGAAATCGACCAGCGCTTCGAGCAGGTTGCGGTCGTAGCGGTGCGCGTTGCGCTCGATGGAATCGAGGGCAGCGGCGTAGGCCAGCAGCAGCTTCTCCAGCGCCAGGCCTTCGATGCCCGGTTCGCCGGTGGCCGGCACCAGCGCAGCGTTTTCCACTGCGCTGCTGGCCAGGTAGCTGTCCAGCGCCGGGTCGTCCTTCAGGTACAGCTCCTGCTTGCCCTGCTTGATCTTGTACAGCGGCGGCAGGCCGATGTAGACGTAACCGCGCTCGATCAGCTCCGGCATCTGACGGTAGAAGAACGTCAGCAGCAGGGTGCGGATGTGGGCGCCGTCGACGTCGGCGTCGGTCATGATGATGATCTTGTGGTAACGCAGCTTGTCCGGGTTGTACTCGTCACGGCCGATGCCGGTGCCCAGCGCGGTGATCAGCGTACCGACCTGGTCGGAGGACAGCATGCGGTCGAAGCGCGCGCGTTCCACGTTGAGGATCTTGCCGCGCAGCGGCAGCACCGCCTGGTTCTTGCGGTTGCGGCCCTGCTTGGCCGAGCCACCTGCCGAGTCACCCTCGACGATGAACAGTTCGGACAGCGCCGGATCCTTTTCCTGGCAGTCGGCCAGCTTGCCCGGCAGGCCGGCGATATCCAGCGCACCCTTGCGGCGGGTCAGGTCGCGGGCCTTGCGCGCGGCTTCACGTGCACGTGCGGCATCGACGATCTTGCCGGCGATCGCCTTGGCTTCGTTCGGGTTTTCCTGCAGGAACTCTTCCAGGCGCGCACCGAAGGCGTTTTCCACCGCCGGGCGCACGTCGGAGCTGACCAGCTTTTCCTTGGTCTGGCTGGAGAAGCTCGGGTCCGGCACCTTCACCGACAGCACCGCGATCATGCCTTCGCGCATGTCGTCGCCGGTCAGGTTGATCTTGGCCTGCTTGGCGATGCCGTTCTGCTCGATGTAGTTGTTGAGCACACGGGTCAGCGCACCACGGAAACCGGCCAGGTGGGTACCGCCGTCCTTCTGCGGAATGTTGTTGGTGAAGCAGTACATCGTCTCCTGGTAGGAGTCGGTCCACTGCAGCGCCACATCCACGACGATGCCGTTGTGCTCGCCGGTAACCGAGATGACATTCGGGTGCAGCGGGGTCTTCAGCTGGGCCAGATGCTCCACGAAGCTGCGGATGCCGCCTTCGTAGTGGAAGTCATCGCGACGGCCATCGCCGCGCTCGTCGGCAAGGACGATCTTGACGCCGGAGTTCAGGAACGACAGCTCGCGCAGGCGGCGGGCAAGGATGTCGTAGTGGAACTCCACGTTGTCGTGGAAGGCGACGGTGGACGGCCAGAAGCGCACGGTGGTGCCGCGCTTGGTGGTGGTTTCCAGCTTGGCCAGCGCGGTCACTGCGGCGCCGTTGCTGAATTCCTGCTGGTAGTGGAAGCCGTTCTGGAACACGTCCACCAGCAGCTTCTGCGACAGCGCGTTGACCACGCTGACGCCGACGCCGTGCAGGCCGCCCGAAACCTTGTAGCTGTTGTCGTCGAACTTGCCGCCTGCGTGCAGGACGGTCATGACTACTTCGGCCGCAGACACTTCGCGACCGAGCTTGGCACTCATCTGCTCGTGCTTGCCGGTCGGGATACCACGGCCGTTGTCGGACACCGAGACCGAACCGTCAGCGTGGATCGTCACCGCGACGTGGTCGGCGTGGCCGGCCAGCGCTTCGTCGATCGAGTTGTCGACAACCTCGAACACCATGTGGTGCAGACCGGTGCCGTCATGCACGTCACCGATGTACATGCCGGGACGCTTGCGGACAGCCTCCAGGCCTTCCAGGGCGGTAATGCTGTTGGCGTCGTAATTGCCGTTGTTTGCCGGGGTGTTCTGTTCGTCGCTCATTGCGCTTGCCGTAGGCTCCGCAGGTCGGCCACCGCTTGGGGCGATGCGCCGAGAATGAAAGGATTCCAACCCGAATTATACCAGCCGGGGTCGAGCGGCCCTGGTGTGCCCACTATGGCACAGCCACGATCTGTGCATGTTCCACGTGGAACCGGGTGATGTGGGTCAGCTCCTGCAGCGCCGCCGGGGTTTCGGTGGCGGTGATGAAGATCTGTGCTGGGCCATTGAGCAGGCGCTCCAGTACCCGCGCCTGGTGGGTGCGATCCAGCTCCGAAGCCAGATCATCCAGCGCGATCACAGGCCATTCGCCACGCTGTTCGGCATAGTCTTCGGCCTGCGCGAGCAGGCAGGCCAATGCCGTCAGCTTGGCCTGACCGCGTGACAGGGCATCGCGACCCGGAATGCTGTGGAAATCCACACTCCAGTCCGCCCGGTGCGGGCCAACCGAGGTATACCCAGCCTGGCGGTCGCGTTCCCGGGCCAGAAGCAGGGCATCGGCCAGCGGAAGTTCATGCCGCCGCCATCCAGGACTCAGTTCCAGTCCCTGGATGCCGAGTTGCGGTGCCAGGCTGGCGGCCAAGGCCACAGTGCGCTGCTGCAGACGCTCCAGGTAGTGCTGGCGGCGGCTGGTCAGTGGTTCTCCGGCCTCAGCCAGCTCGTGATCCCAGGTATCGAGCATCCGCGGCGGCCCGCCCTGCTTGAGCAGGGCATTGCGCTGCTTCAGCGCCCGGGAGTAGCGGCGCCACAGGGACAGAAAGTCCGGTTCCACGTGGAACAAGCCCCAATCGAGTAAGCGGCGGCGGGGTTCGCCACCACCACTGACCAATGCGTGGCTACCGGGCTCGAACGTCACCACCGCCAGCGCTGCGCAGAGATTGCCCAGCTGCGCGACATCTTCGCCGTCCAATCGCCCCTTCCAGTCCTGGCCGCTGTGGCGCAGCCCGGCCTTCCGGCGGTGGGGCGGGTGATCGGCACGCTGTTCGTCCCATTCCACGAAGATTTCCAACGCTTCCTGGCCCTGGCGCACCAATCCATCGCGGACCCGGCCACGGAAGCTGCGTCCATAGGCCATCAGATGCAGGGCTTCGAGCACGCTGGTCTTGCCGGCACCGTTGTCGCCGGTCAGCAGGTTCAATCCCGGCTGGGGCGACAGGTCCACCGCACTGAAGCGACGCAGTTGGTGCAGGGCGAGGCGGCGGATAAGCATGGGGCGCGAAAGACCATCCGCACGAGGCGGTAGTGGGGCAGGGAATCCATCAGCTTACTGCATCGGTCAAGCAGGACGCGCCGCGCCAGCTGCCAAGCAGAGCAGAGGCCTCTGCGCGCTTGGCGATCACGCGTTCCACGTGGCACCACGCCGTCCGCTTGGCCCCTTACAGGCCTGGACGTGGCCGAAATCCCTTCAATTCTGCCGAGGGCAGCAGGGCATCGACCCTCAGATTTCAACGATTTCAGCGCCTTCACACAGGTGTGAGTGCGCGCTTCGGCAGGGGTGCGGTCGGATGGCCCCACGGATTCCTTCAAATCTGCGATCCGGTATCCCGGAGGGTTCCACAGATTTCAAAGAATTCACCCCCTTCGTTTCACGCTGTCCACAGCGGGTCTGTATGACTTATACACAAGGTATGGGCAATCTGTGGATAAAAAAGCCCTTTTGCCTGCCGCTGAAAACTATCCACAGGTTCCCCCCCAGCCTGAGGGGCCTCTATACAGGGGGTTTCAGCCTTATAAATTTCTTTTAAATCATATAGATAGCTTGTTTTTCCACGAAATCTGGCCCTACCATCACCACCATGCTTTAGATTTATACCCAGATTTAGAAGCTAGGCTTGGCCCAAATTGCCTCGAATCAGTCCTGTGGACAGAGGCGTTTGCAGAAGCAGCGAGAATCCCGGCATCAGCGGCGCTCCGCTTCATCAATCCAGTCAGATCTGGCTGAATGCACCACGTTAAGAATCCAGGTGCGGGCGCTTCCGATCGAAGGGGATGCGCCAGCGAGCATTGGCTGCAATCGCTGGTCCCAACGCTCGCCATGAATGGTGCTGAAGGCAGAGCGAAAGAGGGGACGAGCAAGGAGGATGACGTCCGTCCAAACGGAGGCCGCTCGGCAACCCGATCCAATGCTCCACGTGGAACAAAAAAAAAAAAACGCCCGGGAAGATCCCGGGCGTCGTTCGGTTCCACGTGGAACAGCGCTGTTGTCAGAGACGCAGCGGCATGACTACGTGACGCGACTTCTCGCTGCTGGATTCACGCACCAGCGCGGAGGAGTTGGAGTCGCGCAGCTGGATGATGACTTCTTCGTCGCGCAGCGCGGACAGGGCATCCAGCAGGTAGTTCACATTGAAGCCAATGGCCAGATCGCTGACCGTGGTGTCGGCCTCGATCTCTTCCTGGGCTTCTTCCTGCTCCGGGTTGTGAGCACTGATCTTCAGGTTGCCCGGCGAGACTTCCACGCGGATGCCGCGGTACTTCTCGTTGGACAGAATCGCGGCACGCTGCAGCGAGGCGCGCAGGGCTTCGCGATCCACCTTCACTTCGCGGTCGGCACCGATCGGGATCACCGCTTCGTAATCCGGGAAGCGACCGTCGATCAGCTTCGAGGTGAAGGTGACATCGTCGCGCTTCACGCGGACATGGCTGCGGCCGACTTCCAGTTCGATCTCGCGATCGCCGCTTTCCAGCAGGCGCTGCAGTTCGGTCACGCCCTTTCGCGGCACGATGATCTGGCGCTTGGAACCGCTGGGCTTGGCCAGGTCGGTTTCACACAGGGCCAGGCGATGGCCGTCGGTCGCAACGGTCCGCAGGGCATCGCCGCGCAGATCGAACAGCAGGCCGTTGAGGTAGTAGCGCACGTCCTGCTGGGCCATCGCGAACGCGGTGCGTTCGATCAGTTCCTTCAGGGTCGCTTCGCCAATGGCCACGCGCTCGGTGGCTTCCACTTCATCCACCGACGGGAAGTCGTTCGAGGGCAGGGTTGCCAGGGTGAAGCGGCTGCGCCCGGCCTGCACGGTGATCTTGTCACCGGTCTGCGAGACGGTGATCCGGCTGCCATCAGGCAGGGCGCGGATGATCTCGAACAGCTTGCGGGCGGGAATGGTGGTTTCGCCGTCCTGGGCGTCTTCAACCGCGATCCGCGACACCATCTCCACTTCCAGGTCGGTACCGGTCAGCGACAGCTGGCCGTTCTGCACCTGGACCAGGAAATTGGCCAGAACCGGAAGGGTCTGGCGGCGTTCGACCACGTTGACGACCTGTGCCAACGGCTTGAGAAAGGCTTCGCGCTGCAGTGTGAAACGCATGTGGTTCCGTGCCCCTATGCTTTAAAAAATGTGGAATAAATCAAAAGCTTGGTGGTGCTGGTAGAGACAGAATCGCTGGAAAACAACGCTAAGTCGTTGTAAATAAAAGAATTTCTAACCTCGAAACCCTCTGTATTACCGACCCCCAGGGGGTGGGGAAAGCTGTGGATAAATTCAGCGCGATTTCAAACGCCATTTTTATCCACAACGTGTCCCGCGCTTGCTACCGGATTCTGCACCGTTTTGTGCGATGACGCCTCATCGGCATCCGTGCATCATTCGCTCAGCTTCCGGATCAGCTTGTCCCAGTCCTCGCGGAGCTTGCCGTCGGTTTCCATCAGGGTGCGGATCTGGCGGCAGGCGTGCAGCACCGTGGTGTGATCGCGACCGGCAAAGGCATCGCCGATCTCGGGCAGGCTGTGCTCGGTCAGTTCCTTGGTCAGGGCCATGGCGACCTGGCGGGGGCGGGCCAGCGAGCGGGTCCGACGCTTCGACAGCAGATCCTTGATCTGCAGGCCGTAGTAGTCGGCAACGGTTTTCTGGATGTTGGGAATGCTGATCGCCTGCTGCTGGGCGCGCAGCAGGTCGCGCAGGGTTTCCTGGGCGAATTCGGTGGTGATCGCGCGGCCGGTGAAATTGGCGCGGGCGGTCAGGGTATTGAGCGCGCCCTCGAGGTCGCGCACGTTGGAGCGCATCTTCTTGGCGATCAGGAACGCAACATCATCGGGAATCTCGGCACCGCGTTCGCGTGCCTTGGCCAGCACGATCGCGGCGCGGGTCTCGAAGTCCGGCGGTTCGATCGCGACCGACAGGCCCCAGGCAAGCCGCGACTTCAGGCGCGCTTCCAGGCCCTCGACTTCGCGCGGATAGCGGTCACAGGTCAGGATGATCTGCTGCTTGCCATCGAACAACGCGTTGAAGGTGTGGAAGAACTCTTCCTGGGTGCGGTCCTTGCCGGCGAAGAACTGGATGTCATCGATCAGCAGCGCGTCCACCTGCTGGAACTGGCGCTTGAACTGATCCATGGTCTTTTCCTGCAGGGCCCGGATCATCGCGCTGAAGAACTGTTCCGAACGCAGGTACAGCACTTTTGCGCCTGGATTGGCCTGGCGCATGGCGTTGCCGGCGGCGAACATCAGGTGGGTCTTGCCCAGGCCGGTGCCTCCGTACAGCAGCAGCGGATTGTGCGCGCGGTCGCCCGGCTTCTGCGCTGCCTGGAAGGCGGCGGCCAGGCCCAGCTGATTGCTGCGGCCTTCAACGAAGTTGGCGAACGTGTAGTGATTGTCCAGATTGCCGGCAAACGGCACCTGCGGTTCGCTGGAAACTTGCGCCGATGGCGTGGAAACCGGCGCGTTCTGCGCCTCCACAGGGCGCGGGCGCGAGCCGATTTCAAGAAAAACGTCGCTGAAGCCGGCGAAATGCGCCAGCAGTTCGCGGATCCGGGCCAGATACAGCTCGCGAACCTGGTCGACGATGAAGGCATTCGGTGCATACAGCACCAGGCTGTCCACGCGCAGATCGGCCTGCAGCGGCTTCAACCAGGTATGAACGTCTTCCGGCGGGAACTCCGCTTCGAGGCGCTCGAGACTACGGGACCAAGCATCCATCAGCAATAATCGTCCGGTGGCCGGGGCATGGACGCGACAAGGCGCCCAAACACAGGCCGGAAAGGGGGGAAATGGATGGCTCAGACTACCACCGAGCGCCCGCCTTCGGAATGCTTGTCCCCTACTTATTCACAAAAACATCCACAGCTATTGCACAGCCCAGTGAATTCGCGTAGCTGCCAGGGGTTGACTTGGGCCGGGGTACCTCTCTAGAATTTCCGGTTCTTTCCGTCCCATTCATACGAGAGGCCCCCAATGGCCACGAAGCGCACCTACCAGCCCAGCAACCTCAAGCGTAAGCGCGACCACGGCTTCCGTGCCCGTATGAAGACCGCTGACGGCCGCAAGATCCTGTCGCGTCGCCGCGCCAAGGGCCGCAAAGTCCTGAGCGCCTGATTGCCATGCCGCACCTCGCGGCAGACGCAATCCCTTCGACAGTGAATACTGCAGACCCGCGCAAGCGATTCCCTCGCTCTGCGCGGGTTCGCACGCGTGCCGAATATTCAACGGTCTTCAACGGCGCCCGCCGTGTGTCCGATCCGCTGATGACCCTGCACTGGCTGCCGGCTGACCGGCCGGCCAGGCTGGGTCTGGCGGTTTCCCGCAAGGTTGATCCGAACGCCGTCGGGCGTAACCGGATCAAGCGCGTCCTGCGCGACATCCTGCGTCAGACACGTACCGAAATCCAGCCAGGCGACTTTGTCGTCGTGGCTCGTAGTGCTGCGCGTTCCGCCAGCAACGACGAGATCCGCCAGGCCTTCCTGCGCCTGCTGCGTCGCCTGCGTGCATTGCCCACGCCGGGCGTGGACGGCACAATGCCGCCGCCTGATGGCATCGCAACTCCTTCTTTGACCGAGCCGGCATCGCGTCCCGGCCCCGCCGAGCCTGTCCGCTGATGAACCAGACCCGCGTATTCCTCATTTTTGCCTGGCTGATGGTGGCCGTGCTGCTGTGGATGGAGTGGAGCCGTGAAAAGGCTGCTCCGACCCCGGCACCGACGACCACGTCGGCCCCGGCTGCTGCACAGAGTGTTCCGGGCGCGACCCCGGGCAGCATCCCCAGCGCGCAGGTCCCGGGTGCCCCGGGCCAGGCCGCTGTGCAGCCCCAGGCCAGCGCCACCCCCGCCAGCCAGCGCGTGACCGTCACCACCGACGTGCTGCGCCTGGTACTGGACGGCGGCCGCGTGCTCGATGCCGAGCTGCTGCAGTTCCCGCAGACCAAGGACGAAGGCAGCCCGCCGGTTCGCCTGCTGACCGAAGACCCCGCGCATCCATACAGCGCGATCAGTGGCTGGGCCAGCGAAGACAAGAACACCCCGGTTCCCGGCGCTGACGGCTTCAAGCTGGTCGGTGACACCAAGGACTTCGTGCTGGCCAAGGGCCAGAACGAGCTGCAGATCCCGTTCGTGTGGACCGCCGACAACGGCGTGACCATCAAGCGCACCCTGACCGTCTCGCGCAACGAGTACGCCGTGCGCTTCAAGGACGAAGTCAGCAATGCCGGCGCCGCGCCGTGGAACGGCTACGTCTACCGCACCCTGGACCGCACCCCGACCATCCTGTCGCGGAGCATGACCAACCCGGATTCGTTCAGCTTCAACGGCGCCACCTGGTACGACAACGACAAGAAGTACCAGCGTCGTGCGTTCAAGGACTACCTGGAAGACGGCACGCTGAACCAGAACATCACCGGCGGCTGGCTGGCGATGCTGCAGCACCACTTCTTCACCGCCTGGATCCCGCAGAAGGACCAGACCGCGCACTACGTGCTGTCGCAGGTGGCCGGTCGTGACCTGATCGAGGCGCGTGGCCCGGCCTTCACCGTGGCCCCGGGCCAGTCGACCAGCACCGAAGCCCGCCTGTGGGTCGGCCCGAAGCTGGTCAACCTGATCGCCAAGGAAGACGTGCCGGGCCTGGACCGCGTGGTCGACTACAGCCGCTTCTCGATGATGGCGGTGATCGGCCAGGGCCTGTTCTGGGTGCTGAACCAGGTGCACAAGCTGGTCGGCAACTGGGGCTGGGCGATTGTCGGCCTGGTGGTGCTGCTGAAGCTGGTGCTGTACCCGCTGTCGGCCGTGCAGTACAAGAGCGGCGCCAAGATGCGTCGCTTCCAGCCGCGCATCGCGCAGCTGAAGGAACGCTATGGCGATGACCGCCAGAAGTTCCAGACCGCGATGATGGAGCTGTACAAGAAGGAAAAGATCAATCCGATGGGCGGCTGCCTGCCGATCCTCATCCAGATGCCGATCTTCTTCGCCCTGTACTGGGTGCTGGTCGAGTCGGTCGAACTGCGCCAGGCGCCGTGGCTGGGCTGGATCCAGGACCTGACCGCACGCGACCCGTACTTCATCCTGCCGGTCATCAACGTGGCGGTGATGTGGTTCACCCAGAAGCTGACCCCGGCACCGGGCATGGACCCGATGCAGCAGAAGATGATGCAGTTCATGCCGCTGGTGTTCGGCGTCATGATGGCCTTCATGCCGTCCGGCCTGGTCCTGTACTGGGTGGTCAACGGCGGCCTGGGCCTGCTGCAGCAGTGGTGGATGACCAAGCGCCATGGCGGCGACCCGGTCCCGGCCACCACCGCCCCGGCCCCGGTCAAGAAGAAGTAACGCCGACCTGTAGAGTCGACTGTTAGTCGACTGGCGTTGGGGATGGAGCAGTCGGCTAACAGTCGACTCTACCGCCCCGATCGACGCGAAAGCCCGCCGCAAGGCGGGCTTTTCGCATGCGGCGTTAGAATTCCCCGCATACCGTTCCTCCCACTTCCGAGTCCGCCATGCTGCGTGCGTCGTCGTTCCGCCTGTTCCTGCCTTCGCTGCTGCTCACCCTGGTCGTTGCCGGCTGTGGTGACAAGGACGCGAAGGCACCGGCGGCCACCGTCACCCAGCCCAGCGCGCAGGCGGCTGCTGCTGCCGATCCGGCCGCCGCACCGTTGCTGGCTGCGCTGCAGAAGCAGCTCGACGGGTACCGCCGGATCATCGTGCTGCTGGCCGACGAGGAACAGCAGTCGGCCGCCGACCGCGGTACCTCCACGCGCGTGGGCCAGCAGCTGTTCCACGATGGGCTGGAACAGCGCACGGCGATCGCCGCACAGTTCGATACGCTGCTGCGTGGTTCCAGCCCCCAGCGCTTCGCCACCCTCGGCACCGTGCTGGACTACATCGAGTCGGCGCCGGAACTGTTCGACGCCGACCGCCTGGCTTTCCGCGAAGTGCTGCGCGATCTGCATGAGCGCGTCGGCACCGACTCTTCGCTGCCGGCAGTGAAGCTGCACCAGCGCATCGGCGAGGACCTGGAAGCGCTCGATGAGATCGAACGCAACTACAACCAGGAACTGACCCGCATCTTCAGCCGCTTCGAGCGCACCCGCGCCATCGAGCTCAAGCGCGAGAAGTGGGAGGACTACATCGCCCACCTGCACAAGGACTACAGCCGCGAAGCGATCCTGCGCGACTACGGCGTGATCGAGCCGTACCCGATGTCGATGAAGGACAGCGACCGCGAGATCTTCGGCCGCGACCTGCCGGCCAAGACCGTGGTGCTGACCTTCGACGATGGCCCGCACAAGGCCTATACCGATGAAGTGGTGGCCATCCTCAAGCGCTACGACGTGCCGGGCGTGTTCTTCGAAGTGGGCCGGAACCTGGGCAAGGTGGAAGCCGATGGCAAGGTCAGCCTTGGCCCGATGGCGAAGATCAGTCGCAATCTGATGGAGGAGGGCTATGCGGTGGGCAACCACAGCCTGACCCACGCCCAGCTCTCGCGCACCACCGGTGATGCGCTGCGCCAGCAGGTGCTGGACACCGACACGCTGCTGAAGGATGTCGACAGCAAGCGTGCACCGCTGTTCCGCTTCCCTTATGGCGCGCGCAACGCCGAAGGCCTGCAGCTGCTCAACGAGGCCGGCCTGAAATCGATCATGTGGAACATCGACTCGATGGACTGGGCCGATCCGGTGCCGGAGTCGATCGTGCAGCGCGTGCTCGACCAGGTGAACAAGGAACAGCGCGGCATCATCCTGTTCCACGACATCCACGATCGTGCGGTGAAGGCGCTGCCGCAGATCCTCGACCGCCTGATTGCCGATGGTTACCAGTTCGCAGGCTGGAACGGCCGCGACTTCACCGTTGCCCGCGCGCGCAAGGGCGACACCGGTGCCGCCACCGTCACCACCGGCTACGAGAAGTCGTGGGCCATCGTGGTCGGCATCGACAACTACGCCAAGTGGCCGAAGCTGGAGTACGCCAGCCATGACGCGCAGGCAGTGGCCGACACATTGACCGGGCAGTTCGGCTTCCCGTCCTCGCAGGTGATCGTGTTGAAGAACGAGCAGGCCACCCGCAACAACATCCTGGCCGCCTTCCACGACCGCCTGGCCGATGACCGCACCGGAAAGAACGACCGCGTGTTCGTGTTCTTCGCCGGCCATGGTGCCACCCGCCAGCTCGCCTCCGGACGCGACCTCGGCTACATCATTCCAGTGGATTCGGACCCGAAGGAATTCGCCACCGACGCCATCGCGATGACCGACATCCAGAACATCGCCGAGAGCATGCAGGCCAAGCATGTGATGTTCGTGATGGATGCCTGCTACAGCGGCCTGGGCCTGACCCGTGGCGGCCCTTCGTCGTCGTCGTTCCTGCGCGAGAACGCACGCCGCAGCGCGCGCCAGATGCTGACCGCCGGCGGCGCCGACCAGCAGGTGGCCGACGCCGGCCCCAATGGCCATTCGGTGTTTACGTGGGTACTGCTGCAGGCGCTGGCCGGCAAGGGCGACCTCAACGGCGATGGCCTGATCACGGGTACCGAACTGGCCGCCTACGTGGCGCCGGCCGTCTCGGCCGTTTCGCACCAGACGCCGGCCTTCGGCAGCCTGCCCGGTTCGCAGGGCGGGGAGTTCGTGTTCCAGGTGCCGGACAGCCAGGAGTTCCTCAATGCCGATACGCGCCAGCTGACTGCCGATGCGATCGCACTGAACAACAAGGTCGAGGCTGCCAGCGAAGCCAAGGGCAGCCAGGCACCGGTGACCGTGGCCGACCTGCAGGGCGGCAAGGCCAAGCTGGTGGTGCCTACCGCCGGCCCGGCGTCGGATCGCCAGCGCGCGCAGCAGGCCAATGACCGTGGCCTGCAGCTGTACCGCGAGAAGCAGTACGACGAGGCGGTGGCGCAGTTCACCGAGGCGCTGAAGCTGCGTCCGGACTTCGCCCAGGCTGCCAACAACCTCGGCTTCGTCTATTACCGCCAGCAGCGCTACGCCGAAGCCGCACGCTGGCTGGAGAACACGCTGAAGATCGACCCCTCGCGTGCCGTGGCCTATCTCAACCTGGGCGACGCCTACTTCAACGCGGGCGACAAGACCAAGGCGAAGCAGGCCTACACCACCTACCTGGCGCTGCAGCCGCAGGGCAGCGGAGCCGCGCAGGCACGCACGCAGCTGGAGAAGCTCTGAGCGATGGACGATACCTTTCGCACTGACACCATCGTCGCCATTGCCAGCGCACCGGGCGCTGGCGGTGTCGGCCTGCTGCGCCTGTCTGGCCCGCGCGCGGCGGCCATCGCCAACGCGCTGGGTGCGCCCACGCTGCGCCCGCGCCATGCGCACTACGCACGCCTGCGCGATGCCGACGATGAGGTGATCGACGATGGCATCGTGCTGTGGTTCCCGGCGCCGAACAGCTTCACCGGCGAGGAAGTGGTGGAACTGCAGGGCCATGGCAGCCCGGTGCTGCTGCAGCAACTGGTCGCGCGCTGCATCGCGCTGGGCGCCCGCCAGGCACGGCCGGGTGAGTTCAGCGAACGCGCGTTCCTCAACGGCAAGCTCGACCTGGCCCAGGCCGAGGCCATCGCCGACCTGATCGCCGCCGGCGACAACCGCGCCGCACGCGCCGCGCGCCGTTCGCTGGATGGCGTGTTCTCGCGGCGCATCGACGCCGTGGTCGAGCAGCTGGTGCTGCTGCGCATCCATGTGGAAGCGGCCATCGACTTTGCCGACGAACCGCTGGATACGCTCGGTGGTGCACAGGTGCGCCGCGGGCTGGAGCTGGCGCGCAGTGATCTGGCCCTGCTGCGCCGCGACGCCGAGCGTGGCCGTCGCCTGCGCGATGGCCTGCATGCGGTGCTGATCGGTCCACCGAATGCCGGCAAGAGCTCACTGCTGAACGCACTGGCCGGCAGCGAACGCGCCATCGTCACCGACATCGCCGGCACCACCCGTGACACGTTGCGCGAAACCATCCGCCTGGATGGCCTGGAACTGACCCTGGTCGACACCGCCGGCCTGCGCGACGGCGGCGACGCCATCGAGCGCGAAGGCATGCGCCGCGCCCACGTGGAGATCGAGCGCACCGATCTGGCGCTGATCGTGCTGGATGCGCGCGATCCTGCAGCCGGTGAAGCCGCGCTGGGCGATGCCGTGGCGGCGGTGCCGCATAAGGTCTACATCCATAACAAGTCGGACCTGCTGGATGCGTTGCCCGCGCTGGACGACCCGGACCGCGTATTCGTCTCGGCCGCGACCGGCGCCGGCTTGGAGGACCTGCACGCGCGCCTGCGCAGCATCGCCTCGGCCGGGGCAGGGGAGCAGGTGGACGGCGAGTTCTCCGCACGCACCCGCCACGTGGATGCGATCGAACGCGCACAGGAACACGCGCAGCGCGCCGATGGCGAGCTGGCGCACGAACACCTGGAACTGGCCGCCGAGGAACTGCGTCTGGCGCATGATGCGCTGGGCGAGATCACCGGCCAGATGAGTGCCGATGATCTGCTGGGACGGATCTTCTCCAGCTTCTGCATCGGGAAGTAACACGGGGTCAGATCCCCAAAGGGGCTCTGACCCTGCACGGTTCCGCCATGGGGTCGGAGCCCCTTCGGGGATCCGACCCCGCGCTTCCCCCGCCTGTCACATTGCCGCCGCATACTGACGCCCATCACATACCGCTTGGGGAAGTCGCAGTGAAGTCGTGGGGTTGTGCGTTGCTGTTGTCGCTGGCCGTGGCACCATCGGTGGCCATGAGTGCTGAATCCTCCACCCCGGCCGCGCACAAGGTGTCCGTCTACGGCCACCGCGGCGCAAGCGCGCTGTTGCCGGAACACACTCTGGCGGCCTATGCGCAGGCGATCGCCGATGGCGCCGACTACATCGAGCCGGACCTGGTGATGACCAGGGACGGGGTGATGGTGGCCCGCCACGAGAACGAGATCAGCGGCACCACCGACGTGGCCTCGCATCCGGAGTTCGCCAGCCGCCGCATCAGCAAGGTCATCGACGGGCAGAAGGTCGATGGCTGGTTCACCGAAGACTTCACCCTGGCCGAGCTGAAGACCCTGTACGCGCGGGAGCGCCTGCCGGAACTGCGCAGCACCGCCTACGACGGCCAGTTCCGCATCGCCAGCCTGGACGAGATCCTCGCGTTCCTGGTGCAGCAGGCCGGCCGCGCCAACCGCGGCATCGGCCTGGTGCCGGAGATCAAGCACCCGACCTACTTCCAGTCGATCGGCCTGCCGATGGAAGACACGCTGCTGGCCGCGCTGCGTGGCAACGCCTATACCAACGTCGGCCCGGTCACCATCCAGTCGTTCGAGACCGCCAACCTGCGTTACCTGCGCGGCAGGATCCCGCGTGGCAGCAACATCCGCCTGCTGCAGTTGTTGTGGAAGGGCGATACCCAGCCGGCCGACATCGCCAAGGCCGGTGGAAAGCTGACCTACGCGCAGATGATGACCCCGGCCGGGCTGAAGGACATCGCCAGCTACGCCGACAGCATCGGTCCGGAGCTGCGCTCGATCATTCCGCTGGACGCCAAGGGCGCACTGGGCACGCCGACCTCGCTGGTGCGCGATGCGCACGCAGTGGGGCTGATGGTGATTCCGTATACGTTCCGCCCGGAGAACCATTTCCAGGCCAGCAACCTGCGCAAGGGTGCTGACAACGCGCGCAATGCCGAGGGATCGATCGCCGAAATGCGTGCCTACCTGGCCACCGGCATCGATGCGTTCTTCACCGATGACCCGGCGCTGGGCCGGCAGGCGGTGGATGGAATGGGCGCGGTGGGCAACGCGGCGGACTGACCGGCCAATGCCGCCGGGCATGGCCCGGCGCTACCAGGGGTAACGGCGTGCTCTGGTAGGTGCCAACCTTGGTTGGCACACGACGGTAGAGGTCATGAAGGCTGAGCGATCGTGCCGACCAGGGTCGGCACCCACCCATTGCAGATCCTTCAACCGCGCGGGTCGTCCGGGCGGCGGAACGGGATCACCACGTAGTCCTGGCCTTCGCGCGGCTGCCACAGCACCGGCACGCGCTGCGGTGACGGCGGCTCCAGCTCGTCGTCGGCCAGCGGCTCGACCTCGTCCTCTTCGTCTTCCCAGCTGTAGCGCTGGCGCGGCGGCAGCGGGTCGGCGTTGCGGAACAGCAGCGCGGCGATGATGCCGGCGAAGGCGCCGCCCATGTGCGACTGCCAGGACACGCCGTCGGCGTGCGGCAGGATGGTCATCAGCATGCCGCCGTAGAACAGCATGCCGATCAGGCCGGTGGCGATTGCCGCGCGGTCGCGGCGCAGCAGGCCCAGGCTGGCCAGCAGGAACATCAGGCCATGGGTCACGCCACTGGCGCCCAGGTGCACGCTGCCGGGGTTGCCCAGCATCCACGCACCGAGGCCCGAGCCCAGCCATAGCAGGGGCAGCGCGCGTACGGTGGCTTTCGGATACACGCTGCCGGCCAGGGTGCCCAGGATCAGGATGGCGATGCTGTTGGCGGCGATATGCTCGACCGAGGCATGCAGCATCGGGCCACCGATCAGGCCGAGCAGGCCCTTCGCTTCCAGTGGCGCCACGGCCCAGGGCCGCCAGTCGAAGGTGCCCTGCAGGGCGAACACGGCCACCAGCACCAGCACGGCGGCCAGGCTGGCATTGAACGCCCGCAGGATGCGCGAGCGGTCATTGCGGGGGGCCGGCACGTCGCCGGCGGGCAGGGGCGCGTTGTTGTCCATACCTCAGCAATGGCGGTGACTGGCGCGAAACCAAGGCCACCGCTGCGGGAGAGTGGAAACGGCCGGCGGGACAATCCCACCGGCCGCGCCGTTGAACGGGTCAGGCTCAGGCCTGGCCTTCGCCTTCCTTCGGCGGGTACTTCAGGCTCAGCACCACGGTGGCGGCGATGATCACCGCGACCACGCCCAGCGACACCGGGGTCGGGATCTTGAACAGGTCGATGATCATCATCTTGATGCCGATGAAGCCCAGCACCAGCGCCAGCCCGTACGGCAGCAGGTGGAAGCGGTCGGCCATGCCGGCCAGCAGGAAGAACATCGCGCGCAGGCCCAGCACCGCGAACACGTTGGAGGTGAGCACGATGAACGGGTCGGTGGTGATCGCGAAGATCGCCGGGATGCTGTCCACCGCGAAGATCACGTCGGTGACCGCGATCAGGATCAGCACCGCGAACAGCGGGGTGAACCAGCGCACGCCATCGCGCTTCACGCTCAGCGCGTTGCCGGCGTAGTCCGGCAGCAGGCGCAGGTGCTTGCGCATCCATCGCAGCGCCGGATTGGTCTCCAGGTCCGGCTCCTGGCCGGCGGCGAACCACATCTTCCAGCCGGTGAAGAGCAGGAAGGCGCCGAATACGTAGAGCAGCCAATGGAACTGGCTGATCAGCACGCTGCCAGCGAAGATCATGATCGTACGCAGCACGATCGCACCCAGGATGCCGATGATCAGCACCTTCTGGCGCTGCTCCTCCGGCACCGCGAAGTAGCTCATGATCATCAGGAAGACAAAGATGTTGTCGACCGCCAGCGCCTTCTCGACCAGGTAACCGGTCAGGAATTCGAGGCCGACCTTGTTGGCCACCACCTGGCCGGCGGTCTCATTCAGGTAGTACCAGAGGCCGGCATTGAACAGCAGGGCCAGCGCGACCCAGCCGATCGACCACCACAGGGCCTCCTTGAAAGTGACCTTGTGCGGTCCACCATGGCGCATCAACACGAGGTCGACCAGCAGGGCGATGACCACCACCGCTGCGAAGCCGCCCCACAACCACACGTTACCGATCGTCTGCATTGGGAATGTCCGTTGGAAAGATGAATGCCAGGCCGGACGGCGAGGATCTGCAACGGAGGATCGGGAGGGGGATCCAGGGACAGAGCTTCGCCAGTACGGCGAAGGTCTCGCTCGCAGTTCCAGTCGGCTGGAACTGCCGTTGCACCGGAGCCTGCGGGCTCGAAATGACGGCGACAACGTCTGGGAGCTACTCCCCTTCTGGCGCCGATTCTGCCGCCTGGCCGGGCCGCCGTCAAATGCCCCGGGGCAGGGGTCGGATCCCCAAAGGGGCTCCGACCCCCGTTCCCGCGCCTCCCTGGCAGACGCCAACATTGGTTGGCATGCCGGCCGTGGTCAGAGCCCCTGCGGGGATCTGACCACGGTGCCCGGTTTACAATAGGTGGATGAATACCCCCCTTCCGATTGTCCGCCTCAAGAATGCGTGGCGTTCCAGCCACCCGTGGATCTTCCAGAAACTGGTCGAGAAGCCGACCGTCCGGCCCAAGCCCGGTTCCATCGTCGACGTGGTCGGCATCGATGGTGAGTTCATTGGCCGCGGGTTCTACAACGGGCACTCGCGCATTGCCGTGCGCATCCTTGAAACCGACCAGAACGTGCCGGTCGATGCCGGCTGGTTCTCGCGGAAGATCGCCCAGGCGGTGTCGCTGCGCCGTGAGGTGCTGAAGCTGGACGCGGTGTCCGACGCCTGGCGCGTGGTGCACAGCGAAGGCGACGGCCTGTCCGGCCTGGTGGTCGACCGCTACGGCGACCTGGTGGTGGTCGAGTTCTTCGCCGCCGGCATGTTCCGCCACCGCGAGTGGATCTACGACGCGCTGCGCGAGCAGTTCCCGGGTTGCCGCTTCCACAGCTTTGCCGACGAGCACGTGCAGAAGCAGGAAAGCTTCGACTTCCACGGCAACACCACCACCGAAGCGTCGGTGATCACCGAGTACGGCATCAAGTTCCGCGCCGATCCCGCCGGTGCACACAAGACCGGTTTCTTCGCCGACCAGCGCGAGAACCGCGAGTGGTTGAGCCAGCAGGTGGAAGGCAAGAGCGTGCTGGACCTGTGCTGCAACACCGGCGGTTTCGCCGTGTATGCGGCGGCGCGTGGCGCTTCGGAAGTGGTCGGCATCGACATCGATGAAGACGTCATCCAGATCGCCAAGGGCAATTCGCGCCTGAACAACGTGCGCCCGAAGTTCGTCCAGTCCGACATCTTCCCGTGGCTGCGCGATGCCGCCAACCGCGGCGAGCAGTACGACGTGGTGATCCTGGACCCGGCGAAGATGACCCGCGACCGCGACCAGGTGATCACCGCGCTGAAGAAGTACCTGGACATGAACAAGCTGGCGCTGGGCGTGGTCAAGCCGGGTGGCCTGTTTGCCACGTTCTCGTGCACCGGCCTGGTGGCCGAGGACCAGTTCCTCGACATGCTGCGCCGCGCGGCCTATTTCTCCGGCCGCACCATCCAGATCCTGAAGGTGGCCGGCGCCGGCCCGGACCATCCGTTCATGGCCCATGTGCAGGAATCGCGTTACCTGAAGGCCGTGTTCTGCCGCGTGGTGGATTGATCCAAGGCTTTGGTGTTGCCGGTCGCTCGCCGGCAGCACCTCACGGTTGTGCGCTGGCCTGCGGGGGCGGCTGCTGAAGTTGCTGCAGCAGGCCGTTGATCACCCGGGCCCGGCCGCGCACGTGGTAACCCAGTGTGGTCAGGCCGATGCCCAGTACCACGAGCAGCAGCAGCGACCAGGCCGCCACGGTCCCGAAGACATCCAGCACCGCCATCTGCAGCCGATGTGCATGCAGCCAACGCTGGCTGCGTTCCGAGTGGGGAACCCCGGCCTTGGTTTCAAAGCGCGCGCGCATCGCCGTGGGAATCGCGATGCCGATATCCTCTCCGCGGGCAATCGCCTGGCCGATGCTGTTCAACGGCCGCGAGGGCCTGCCCAACGCAAGCTGCGCCTCCAGATAGCCCTGCCATTGCGGGCTGAATCCGGAGAACCGGGGATCCTCCACGAGTGCCCGGAGTTTGTCGATCTGCAGGGGCACACCCTCGCCCAGCGCTGCCTCCGAGCGGCTGAAGTCGGGGCTGGTGATGCCACTGGCGCCCAGCATGCCCACCAGGACCAAGCCGCCGATCAGGAAGGAGAAGGTGAACTGGCGGACACCCCGGTTGAGCAGCACATTGCGCAGCCCGAAGCCCATCCAGGTCAGGAATCCACCCACGATGATCAGGTAGGCCACCAGCGAGAGAGCCAGCGACGATGGATCATTGCCGTAGCCGCTCGGCACGTGTGCCGATGGTGGCCGGCCGGTCAACCCCTCCAGGCAGATCATCGCCAGCAGCCCGACCGGCGGCAGCACCGCGAAACAGGCCAGGCCCACGGTGCGTGCGAACGAACCCCGGCGATACAGCGCGCGCAGGCCGGAAACCGCTTCGACCCGCTGCTGCAGCTCTGCTGGCACCTTCAGTGGATCGGGCCGGGACGTGATCATGCGGGTTCTCCGGAAGCACGAAGCAGCTGCTGCAGGGCCTGTTTCAGCTGGTCCTGGGCCTGTGCCGCACGCGCGACCATCTGCGGGCTGGCGTTGTCGCTGTTCTGCAGCGACTGGATGGTCTGGCGCCAGATCGGCACAAGGATCTGCACGGTCTCGCAGTAGCGGTCGAGCAGTTCAATGGCGTGGTTGCGTGCCAGCTGCACCTGGATGCGGCTCATCGAGTGGCTGGCCAGCAGCGCGGTCAGGTTGGCCACGCGCCGCTGCAGGCGTTCCACGGGGCGGTCCAGCACCAGCGGATCGTCCACGGCGCCGTTGTCTGCTGGCAGTTCCTGCAGGAACTGCACCCCCGCATCGATGTAGATCTGCAGGCGTGCACCCTGTGCATCATGCTCGTCGAGTTGCGCATTCAAGCGGTCGACGCTGCTGCGCACCGCTGCCGCCTGGTGCTCGATCTCGGACAGCACGTCACCGTTGCCGCCCAGCGCGATGCGCCGGCGAAGCCGCCGCTCGATATCGGCACCGGTGAACCGATCCCACCAGCTGGCACGTTCCAGCAATGCGTTGGGGTCGTGTTCGGAGAGGCGACTGACCAGCTCAGCCAGTGCCTTGGCCAGCGCGTTGGCGCTGCCATCCTGCCAGGCAGGCTCCGCACTGGCGCTGGCCAGTTCGGCCGGGCCATAGCGGCCGATGTCGATGCGCCCGGCGAACAGGACCGGCAGCACATCGCGCTTGAGCTGTTCGACGCTGAGCGGCGCACTCTCAGGCGCAGGGTTCGTGGTAGGAAGGGGGGGCGGGGCGGAATGGGACATCGGAATTCCGTTTCAGGGGCGACGCAGCCGGTGGGCTGCCGTCATCGATAGCGGCTGCCGCCGAGTGTAATGGAGTGCGCGGGTTCCCCCGGCACTACCGGTGGTTGCCGACACAGCGCTATGGTCGGGTTCTTCTCCTTGCCGGTGAGAGTCCATGCCATCGCTGCGTCGCCTGTCTTTGTTGCTTACCCTGGCGCTGTGCGCCCCGTTGTCCGCCCATGCCATCGAGTTCAGCGCGCAGGAGCTGGCCCGCGCCAAGGCACTGCAGCAGCGCCTGGTCACCCTCGACAGCCATCTGGATACGCCGGCCAATTTCGGCCGCACTGGCTTCGACATCGAACAGCGCCACGACCGCAACGCGCTGTCGCAGGTGGACTATCCGCGCATGGTGGAGGGTGCGCTGGACGGTGGCTTCTGGGCGATCTATACCGACCAGGGTGATCGTAGCGCCACTGCGCATCTTGCCGAACGCGACCACGGCCTGCAGCGCCTGATGGAAATCCGCGAAATGCTGGCCGCCAATCCCGAGCGCTTCGCACTGGCGCTGACCGCCGATGATGCCGCGCGCATCAAGGCCGCCGGCAAGCGCGTGGTCTACATCAGCATGGAAAATGCCAGCCCGCTGGTGGCTGACCCGAGCCTGCTGTCGTTCTACCACCGTGCTGGCCTGCGCCTGCTCAGCACCGTGCATTTCGCCAACAACGAGTTCGCCGATTCGGCCACCGACCCCAAGGGCGCGGAATGGAAAGGCCTGAGCCCGGCCGGCAAGGACCTGGTGCGGCAAGCGGTGAAGCTGGGCATCGTGATCGACCAGTCGCATGCGTCGGACGCGGTGTTCGATGACCTGCTGGCGATGATGCCGGTGCCGTTCGTGCTCTCGCACAGCTCGGCGAAGGCGACCTACGACCACCCGCGCAACCTCGACGACGCGCGCCTGCGCAAGCTGGCCAAGGCCGGTGGCGTGATCCAGGTGAATGCCTATGGCGGTTACCTGATCGACACCGCGAAGACGCCCGAGCGCAAGCAGGCCGAGGAAGCGCTGAGCAAGCAGCTGGGCGGCTGGGAAGGGATGGGCATCGAGCAGGGCGTCGCGCTGCTGAAGGCCGAGCAGGCGCTGGACCATGAGCACCCGGTGGGCCACGCCAGCCTGGACGACTTCTTCGCCCACTTCGAGCACATCCTCAAGGTGGTCGGCCCGGAACATGTGGGCATCGGCCTGGATTGGGATGGCGGCGGTGGCCTGAGCGACCTGCCCGATGTCAGCCAGCTGCCGAAGATCACCGCTTGGCTGCTGCGCAAGGGTTACACCGAGCAGCAGATTGCCGGCATCTGGGGCGGCAACCTGCTGCGGGTGATGCGCCAGGCGCAGGATTACGCGGCAAAGCAGGGCGGTTGACCGCCCTGCGGTAGTGCCGGTCGCTGGCCGGCATTGCTCGTATCAACAGGATGCGAGGTGCCGGCCAGCGGCCGGCACTACCGGCGAGCCGGTTACTTCGCGATCAGCGCGTGGCGACGGCTGTACAGGAAGTACAGCACCAGGCCCGCCACGTTCCACAGCAGGAAGTACAGCTGGGTGCTGTGCGGCAGGCTGAGGAACAGGTAGATGCAGCCCAGCGCGGCCAGCGGGCCGACCACGAAGGCCAGCGGCGTGCGGAACGTGCGCTCGCGGTTCGGCTCGCGCAGGCGCAGCACCACCAGGCAGATGCCGACGGCAGTGAACGCGGCCAGGGTACCGGCATTGGCCAGCGCCGCGATCTCGTCCAGGCGCGCCACACCGGCCAGCGCCGACACCACCACCGCGGTGAACAGCGTGGTTGCCACCGGCGTGCCGGTGCGTGCGTTGACCTTGGACAGGCCGCGCGGCAGCAGGCCATCGCGGCTCATCACGAAGAAGATGCGGCTCTGGCCGTACAGGAACGCCAGCAGCACCGTCGGCAGGGCGATGATCGCGATCACGCCGATCACCATCGCCGCGGTCGGATGGCCCAGCTGACGCATGATCAGGGCCAGCGGCTCGGCGCTGTGGCCGAACACGGCGTAGCTCATCGCACCCACGGCGGCCAGCGCCACCAGCACGTAGACGATGGTGCAGCCGATCATCGAACCAATGATGCCGATCGATAGGTCGCGGCCCGGGTTCTTGGTTTCCTCGGCGGCGGTGGAGATCGCATCGAAGCCGTAGAAGGCGAAGAAGATGATCGCCGCTGCCGCCATCACGCCGTGCTCGACGCCATCGGGGCCCATCGACTTGGCGAAACCATACGGCATGAACGGCTGCAGGTTGTTGCTGTCGAAGGCGGGTAGGGCCACGGCCACGAAGATGGCCAGCGCGATCAGCTTGAACACCACCAGGATGGCGTTGAGCGTGGCGCTTTCCTTGGTGCCGGCCATCAGCATGCCGGCCACCAGCCAGGTGATGATGATCGCCGGCAGGTTGATCATGCCGCCTTCCACGTGCGGGCCGGCCGCAAGCCAGGCCGGCAGGTGCACGTTCCAGCCGAACTGGGTGTGGACCCATTCGAGGAAGCCGACGAAGTAGCCGGACCAGCCCACCGCCACCGTACTCACCACCAGCGAGTACTCCAGGATCAGGCTCCAGCCCACCACCCAGGCGAACACCTCGCCCAGCGCGCTGTAGCTGTAGGTGTAGGCGCTGCCGGCGGCCGGCATCATCGTCGACAGCTCGGCGTAGGACAGTGCCGCGCAGGCGCAGACCGCACCGGCGATGGCGAAGGAGATCAGCACGGCCGGGCCGGCCAGGTTGGCGCCGACGCCGATCAGCGTGTAGATGCCGGTACCGACGATGGCGCCGATGCCCAGCGCGATCAGGTGTGGCCAGCTGAGCGTCGGGATCAGGCGCCTGCCGGCTTCGTGGACGGTGACGGAATCTAGGGACTTGCGCCGGAACAGGGACATGCAGGCCTCGGAAGGGGTGACTAAGAACGACAAGTTCCCGAGTGTGACCGAACGCAGCGCAGCATTGCCACTGACGGGGGTCATGCATGGCGGGGCGCGCGCTGCACCCCGGCCACGCTGCCGGAATCGGCACAATCCGGCGGGAGCCACCGGTGTGCGTTTGTCCCGGCCGCTGCTACGACTCGATGTTGGCCATGCCACTGACCGAATAGCGTTCACCCGCAGCGGCATGCAGCGGGAAGGCTGCATCCAGTGCGTCCAGCGTCGCCGCATCCAGCTCTACCTGCAGCGCACCGAGGTTCTCGTCCAGTCGTGCCCGCCGCGTCGTGCCCGGGATCGGTACGATGTGCTCGCCGCGCGACAGCACCCAGGCCAGCGCCAGCTGCGAGGCGGCGATGCCGCGTTCGGCAGCCAGCGCCTGCACGGTGTCCACCAGCGCCAGGTTGCGCTGGAAGTTCTCGCCTTCGAAGCGGGGCGAGGTACGCCGGTAGTCGTCGGCGTCGAAGTCATCCGGGCTGCGGATGGCGCCGGTCAGGAAGCCACGGCCCAGCGGCGAATACGGCACGAAGCCGATGCCCAGTTCCGCCGTGGTGGCCAGTACCCCGTTCTGCTCCGGCTCGCGCGACCACAGCGAGTATTCGCTCTGCACCGCGGTGATCGGGTGCACCGCATGGGCGCGGCGGAGGGTGGCCGCGGAGGCCTCGGACAGGCCAAGCCAACGCACCTTGCCCTGTTCCACCAGGCGTGCCATCGCACCTACGGTGTCCTCGATCGGCACGGTCGGGTCGACGCGATGCTGGTAGTACAGGTCGATGTGGTCCACGCCCAGCCGGCGCAGGCTGGCCTCGCAGGCGGCCTGTACATAATCCGGGTGGCCGTTGACCTGCCGCCCCTTCGGGTCAGCCGGGTCCAGGCCGATGCCGAACTTGCTGGCCAGGAACACCTGGTTGCGGCGCCCGGCGATCGCGCGGCCGACCAGCACCTCGTTGGTGTGCGGGCCATACACATCGGCGGTGTCGAGCAGGGTTACGCCACGGTCCAGCGCGTGCCGGATGACGGCAATGCCGTCATCGTCACTGCCACGGCCGCCGTAGTAGGCGCTCATGCCCATGCAGCCCAGGCCGAGGGCGGACACGGTGGGGCCGGCGGGGCCGAGAGTACGGGTCTTCATGTGGATCTCCTTGGGGAAGGCGCCACGCCTGGAGGGGCAGTGGCGAGGGGCACAGCATCCTCCACGCCATCATGTGGATAAACTGCGTGCCACCGGACTTACCTTGAAGGCTGGCTTCACAATGGATGCCTCCGTCCCCCTCACCGCTGTGGTCGCCTTTGTCCACGTGGCCGAGCATGCCAGCTTTACCCGCGCCGCCGATGCCCTGGGCGTGTCGACCTCGGCGCTGTCGCAGAGCGTGCGCGCGCTGGAAGCGCGGATGGGCGTGCGCCTGCTGCAGCGGACCACGCGGCGGGTGAGCCTGACCGAACACGGCGCGCGTTTCCTGCAACGCGTGCGCGGCGGCCTGGACCAGATCGACCAGGCATTTGCCGAACTGGACAGCGCTCGCTCGGTGCCTGCCGGGCGGCTGCGTGTGACCTTGCCGCGCATCGTTGCCGATCGCATGGTGCTGCCGCGGCTGCCCGATTTCCTTGCGCGTTACCCGCAGGTGCAGGTGGAGCTGTGCGTCGACCCGGCGCTGACCGATCTGGTGGGCGAGGGTTTCGACGCCGGCATCCGCCTGGGCGAATCACTCGCACAGGGCATGATCGCGGTGCCGGTCGGGCCACCCGAGCGGCAGGTGGTGGTGGCCACGCCGGTCTATTTCGAACGCCATGGCGTGCCGCAGACCCCGCATGACCTGCAGGGCCACGCCTGCATCGTGCACCGCTTGGCCAATGGGCGGCTGATGCCCTGGGAGTTCAGCCGCGAAGGCCATGACCTGGACGTGGAAGTGAGCGGGCGGCTGGTGTTCAACGATGCCGGCGTCGCCCATCACGCCGTGCTGGCGGGGCTGGGTATGGCCCAGGGTTTCGCGTCGCTGATGGCCGACGACATCGCCGCTGGGCGACTGCAGAGCGTGCTGCAGGACTGGCAGCCGCCATTCCCCGGCTTCCACCTGTACTACCCCGCGCGCGAGCAGATGGCGCCCAAGCTGCGGGTGTTCATCGATCACCTTCGCGAGGGAATGCATGATTCGCAGCCCTGGTAGACGCCACCCTTGGTTGGCGGCCATCGCGTCGGCTCAGTCGAGCCCGCCCGACGCGACGGTCGGCGGCTCGGCGCCCGGCCAATGGCAGCCGTCTTCCTGCCAGGCCTCGGGGTCATCGTGGAAGGCGGTGGTGCGGCCGTCGCGGGCGCGTTCGTAGCTCAGGTCCAGTACCAGCGCGCCCTGGGTGCTCAACCGGTAGCGGCCGTTGAGGCGCCCGTCGATGCGTTCTTCCCAGACGCTGTCGAACTGGTAGGGGCGATCTTCGGCCAGCACCGTGGTCTCCATCGAAACCCGGCGCAGGGTCAGGCGCTCACGCTGGCCGGCGTAGCGCACGTCGGCGCCGCCACCCGCCAGCCAGCGCCATTCCAGATGGATGCGGTCATTGCGACCACCGCTCAGGCAGCGATGGTCCTGCACGGTGGCGGCCGAGGCCGTACCGGCCATCAACAGCAACGCGCCGACTGCGGCCCGCCAGGCCTTCACCCGTTCAACCCCAGCCGGATGCCGAACCCCACCAGGAACAGACCGGCCACGCGGCGCAATGCATCGCTGATGCGTGGGTGCTGGATCAAGCGACGGCGGGCCAAGTTGCCCACGCCGATCAGCATCGAGCAGTAGGCGATGCTGACCACCAGGATGATTCCGGCCAGCGCCGCGAAGGTGGCGATGCCCTGGTGCGCTTTCGGATCGATGAACAACGGCAGGAACGCCATGTAGAACAGGATCGCCTTCGGGTTGAGCAGGCTGACCAGGATCGCCTGCTGGAAATAGCGGCCGGGCTGCATGCGGATCGGGCCAGCGTCACCGCCCTCGTGCTTCGGCGTGCGCAGCAGGCTGATGCCCACCCACACCAGGTAGGCCGCACCCAGGTACTGCACGGCATGGAACACCAGCGGGTTGGCCTTGAGCAGCGCGGCCACGCCGGCCAGCGCCAGCCACATCAGGATCTGGTCACCGACCAGCAGGCCGGCCAGCGCCGTGTAGCCACCACGCACGCCACCTCGGCCGGTGGCGGTCAGCAGGGTGAAGGTGCCGGGGCCGGGCAGGGCGAGGAACACCAGCACGGCGACCAGAAACGTCCACAGGTCCTGGATGCCCATCCACGGCATGGCGGTGTTCTCTCTTACGGGGGGCCGCCATTGTCGGCCAGCACCGGGGCGGGCGACAGGGGGCCGGCGAGTCCATCGGGCATGCCAGACAGCAGCGGTTGCAGGTGCTGGCGCAGCTGCGCGTGCAGCTGCCGCACCGCCGGCGAGAACTGCTTGCGATGCGGGCACACCAGCTGCAGTGGAATGTGGCTGCCGACGCCGTCGAGCAGCAGCTGCAGGCGCCCGGCCAGCACATCTTCGCGCAGGTCCAGCCAGGATTTGTAGGTGATGCCTTCGCCCGCCACCGCCCAGCGCCGCACCACGTCGGCATCGTCGCAGACCAGCGGGCCGCGAACCGGGATCACGGTGCGGCGCCCTTCGACCTCGAACGACCAGCGATCGTAGGCGCGGCCACTGAGCTGGTAGACCAGGCAATCGTGCTCGCGCAGTTCGTCCAGGCGTACGGGCGTGCCCCGTCGCCGCAGGTAATCGGGCGAGGCTGCAAGTACACGACGGTTGCCTTCAAGCAGGGGCAGGGCCACGTAGTTGGCGTCATCGAAGTGGCCGATGCGGATCGCCACATCAACCGGATCGCGGAACACGTCGGCCACTTCATCGGACAGCCGCAGGTGCAGGCGCAGCCGTGGATGTGCGGCTCGGAATGCGGTCAGCCACGGCAGCAGCAGGTTGCGACCGAAGTCCGACGGCGCCGACAGCTGCAGGGTGCCGTGCAGTTCGGCGTCCTCGCCCTGCACGCGGGCCTGCCCTTCGCGCAGGGTGGCCAGCACCTCCTGTGCATACGGCAGGTACAGCGCGCCCTCGCCGGTCAGGCGCAGGCTGCGGGTGGTGCGCACGAACAGGCGCAGGTCCAGTTCGCGTTCCAGCCGCGCCACGGCAGCAGCGACCTGGCCGGGCAACAGGTCGGCCTCGCGGGCGGCCTGCGAGAAGCTGCCCAGCGCGGCCGTGCGGACGAACAACTGCAGGTCGTCGAAGCGGATCATCTTCATCGCCGGAGTGAAAGTGCTGCCCGATTCTGCGCCTTTCTGAGCGACCGTGCGCGGCGCAACCTGTCCACTCCTTCCCCACTGGACCGCTGCCATGCGCGCCATTGCCTACACCCACGCCGGCCTGCCGATTGATGATGCGCAGGCCCTGATCGACATCGAACTGGAACTGCCGCAGCCCGGTCCGCGCGACCTGCGGGTGGCGGTGCGCGCGGTGGCGGTGAACCCGGTCGACACCAAGGTGCGCCGCGGCGTGGCCACCGACGGCCCGCGCGTACTGGGCTGGGATGCGGTCGGCATCGTCGACGCGGTGGGCAGCGAGGTGACCCTGTTCCAGCCCGGCGACGCGGTCTACTACGCCGGCGTGATCGACCGGCCGGGCAGCAATGCCGAATACCAGCTGGTGGACGAGCGCAGCGTCGGCCGCAAGCCGGCCAGCCTCGATGATGCCGCTGCTGCGGCGCTGCCGCTGACCGCGATCACCGCCTGGGAGCTGCTGTTCGACCGCCTGCGTATTCCCGAGGGCGGTGGCGAGGGCCAGACCCTGCTGGTGATCGGTGCCGCCGGTGGCGTCGGCTCGATCCTGGTGCAGCTGGCGCGGAAGCTGACGAAACTGACGGTGATCGGCACCGCCTCGCGACCGGATACCCAGGACTGGGTGTATGCGATGGGCGCGCACCACGTGATCGACCACAGCCAGCCGCTGGCCGAAGGCCTGGCACGGCTGGGCATCAGCGAGGTGCAGCATGTGGCCAGCCTGACCCATTCCGACCAGCACTACGCGCAGATCGTCGAGCTGCTGGCGCCGCAGGGCCAGTTCGGCCTGATCGACGACCCCGGCCAGGTGGATGTGATGGCGCTCAAGCGCAAGGCGCTGTCGCTGCACTGGGAATCGATGTTCACCCGCCCGCTGTACAGGACCGCGGACATGCAGCGCCAGCATGAGCTGTTGAACCGGGTGGCCGAGCTGATCGATGCCGGCGTGCTGCAGACCACGCTGGGCGAGCACTTCGGGCGCATCGACGCGGCCAACCTGCGGCGCGCGCATGCGCTGCTGGAAAGCCACCGCGCCAAGGGCAAGATCGTGCTGGAAGGCTGGTAACACCAGGCCTTTCCTGCGTCGTTGGGGTCAGATCCCTTTCCCAAAGGGAAAGGGATCTGACCCCTGCCTCAGGCCACGCCGTTGTCGACGTGTTCGGCGAAACCGGGCTGCTGGCGCAGGCGTTCGAACCAGGCCTTCACGTTTGGCAGTGTGGGTTTTCTGCCGGGCGTGCTGCGCCAGCGCTGGGTCGACAGCCCCAGCACGATATCGGCGAGGGTGAAGGTGCTGCCCGCCACGTAGCCATCGGTAGCGGTCAACTGCGCGTCGAGCACGCCCATCAGCCGGTTCCACTGCGCCAGGCTGGCCTCGGCACGGGCGTCATCCGGGTAGTCCGGATGCTGCCGCACCCGCGCCATGAACACGTGTCGCCAGGCACTGTTGAGATCGCTGGCCTGCCAGTCCATCCACTGCTCCACCCGCGCACGGGCCTGCGCCGCAGCGGGCAGCAGGTCGTCACGGCCGGCGCGGGTGGCCAGGTAGCGGCAGATGCTGTTGGACTCCCACAGCACGAAGTCGCCATCGCGGAGGACCGGTACCTGCCGGTTCGGATTCAGTGTGGCCAGCAGGTCTGCCGGTGGCGCAGGCTCGTGGTGCAGGGGCAGATCCAGCCCCGCGCACAGCCACAGCACCTTGCGCACGTTGATGGAGGTGGGCTTTCCGTACAGAGCGAGCATGGTTCCGGCGCAGCAGCTGAGACTCCGCCAGCCTACACTTGCCCCATGCAAACCGAATATCTGCTCATTGGCGGCCTTCTGTTGGCCGTGCTCATCCTGCAGCTGGTCGCCCTGCTGCGCCGCCCACCGCACGACCGCCTGGAACAGGCGGTGCGTGAGGAGGCGCGCGCCGGGCGCAGCGAACTGCGCGAACAGCTCGATGGTTTTGCCCGCGCGCTGACCGACCTGTCCACCCGCACCGACCAGCGCCTGGACCTGCTGCGCGAGGCGCTGGGCGAGGACGCCCGCAAGGCGCGTGCCGAGGCGGCGGAGAGCCAGCAGCGTGGCGCCGCACTCATGGGGCAGCGCCTGCAGGAACTGCGCGGCCAGCTGGAAACCTTTGGCCAGCAGCAGGAAGCGCGCATCCACGCGTTCGGCCAGCAGCTGCAGGAACTTACCGGGCGTACCGACACCCAGCTGGGCGCGCTGCGCCAGACACTGGTGGACGATGCGCGCAAGGGCCGTGAGGAAGGTGCGCAGTCGCAGCAGCGCCTGACCGAAAGCCTTGGCCTGCGCCTGCAGGAACTGACCCAGCGCAACGAACAGCGCATCGCCGAGATGCGTGCCACGCTGGAAGAGCAGCTGCGCGCGCTGCAGAACGACAATGCGCAGAAACTGGAGCAGATGCGCCACACCGTGGACGAAAAGCTGCAGTCGACGCTGGAAACGCGCCTGGGCAACTCCTTCAAGCTGGTTTCCGAGCGCCTGGAGCAGGTGCAGCGCGGCCTTGGCGAGATGCAGCAGCTGGCCACCGGCGTCGGCGATCTCAAGCGTGTGCTGACCAACGTCAAGAACCGTGGCAGCTGGGGCGAAGTACAGCTGGAGAACATCCTCGAACAGACGCTCACCCAGGAGCAGTACGCGCGGGCTGTGAAGGTACGCCCGGACAGCGGTGAGATGGTCGACATCGCCGTGCGCCTGCCGGGCCGCAGCAGCGACGACACGCCGGTGTGGCTGCCGATCGATTCCAAGTTCCCGCGCGAAGACTACGAGCGGCTGCTGGATGCGCAGGAACAGGGCGACGCCGAGGGCGTGCGCCTGCAAGGGATCCAGCTGGAGCGCGCGGTACGCGTGCAGGCCAAGTCGATCTGCGACAAGTACATCGCGCCGCCGCATACCACCGACTTCGCGGTGATGTTCCTGCCCACCGAAGGCCTGTACGCCGAAGTGATCCGGCGCCCCGGCCTGGTCGACCTGCTGCAGCGCGAGCATCGCGTGGTGGTGGCCGGGCCGACCACCGTCACCGCCCTGCTCAACAGCCTGCAGATGGGCTTCCGCACGCTGGCCATCGAGCAGCGCTCCAGCGAGGTGTGGAGCCTGCTGGGCGCGGTGAAGAGCGAGTTCGGCAAGTTCGCCGGCATCCTCGAGAAGGCCGAGAAGCAGATCACCACGGTGGGCCGCAGTATCGGCGAGGCCAGCCGCAAGACGCGCACCATCGAACGACGCCTGCGCGGCGTGGAGTCGCTGGCGTCCGAGCAGGCGCAGTCGCTGCTCGGCGACCTGGCCGATGCTGATGCCGCGGCCGAGGCCGAGGACGAAGGCAACGACGGCGACGAAGCCTGAGCTACGTCGACACGCCGCCTGCATCGTCGATGCGTATGCTGGCGGCCTGTCCGCTTCGATCAGGTACCGCCATGCGCCTGCGCCTCTGTACCAGCCTTGTCTTGACCGCGCTGCTTGCCGCCTGCGGCAGTGCGCCGCCGGTTGCGGATACGCCGGCGCCTGCTGGCGCGGCGACCACGCCCGAAGCGGCCGAGGCCTACCGCGAAGCGCGCGATGTGGACTGCCAGGCCGCGGGCGGTACCCTGCAGCGGCTGGGCCGGCTGCAGCGCGAACAGTGCGTGATTCCTTACGCCGACGCCGGCAAGGCCTGCAGCCGCAAAAGCGACTGCACCGGCCAGTGCCTTGCCAGCGGCGAAGCGGCGGCTGGCAGCGCCGCCACCGGCACCTGCCAGCGCGATGTGCGCCAGAACTTCGGCTGCCGCCAGCGCATTGATGAGGGCAAGGCGCAGGGCACGATCTGCGTGGATTGAATCCTGCCTGTAGAGCCGAGCCCACGCTCGGCTGCTGTGGCATCAGCCGAGCGTAGGCTCGGCTCTACAACCGCGTGCACGGCGCTATGCTGGTGGGCCATTCCCCGCCGTAGCCGGAGCCCCCGCGTGAGCACCCCGATCCAGGACATTTCCCTCACCACCATCGACGGCCAGCCGTCCTCGCTTGCCGATTACCAGGGCAAGGTGCTGCTGCTGGTCAACGTCGCCTCCAAGTGCGGCCTGACCCCGCAGTACGAAGGCCTGCAGGCGCTGTATGCGGAAAAGCACGCGCAGGGCCTGGAAGTGCTGGGCTTCCCCGCCAACAACTTCCTCGGCCAGGAGCCGGGCAGCGAAGCGGAGATCCAGCAGTTCTGCCAGCTCACCTACGATGTCAGCTTCCCGATGTTCTCCAAGATCAGTGTGGCTGGTGACGACACCCATCCGCTGTACCAGCAGCTGACCGCTGCGCAGCCGCAGTCGATCGGCGAAGGCCCGCTGCGCGAGCGCCTGGCCAGCAAGGAGATTCCGATCCACGCTGCGCCGGCAGTGCTGTGGAACTTCGAGAAGTTCCTGGTCGGTCGCGACGGCAAGGTCATCGCCCGCTTCGCCCCGGACGTGGCGGCTGATGACGCGCGCCTGCGCGAGGCCATCGAGGCCGCGCTGGCGGCCTGAGCAAAGCGTGCCAACCAAGGTTGGCACCTACCGGTACCGGGCCGGGGTCGGATCCCTTTCCACGGGAAAGGGCTCCGACCCCACCCGCAACGCCAACGAAAAACCCCGCCGAGGCGGGGTTTTTCATGCATCGCTGCTAGGACTCAGTGGGTCCACTGCGGCATCGGCATCGCATCGACCGGGATCGGCGAGTTGGCGTCGTCGTGGCCACGGTCGCGCTTGCTGCGCAGATCGTTCTCGATCTGGTAGTTGCGGCGCTGCATCCACGCATCGCGCACCAGCGAGTACTCGTCCACGGCGGTGTCACGCAGGTCGTCGATCGCCAGCAGCTGCGCGCGGGTATCGACCAGCTGCAGGCCCTGCAGGCCGATGCGGACCTTGTCCTCTTCGATACGGCGGATCGGCGACAGCGGGATGTCGCCGGCCAGGCCGAACACGTCGCGCACGGTACGCGGGCCGAAGAACGGCAGTTCCACGTAGCGCGAACGACGCCAGCCCCAGGCACCCAGGGTCTGGCCGAAGTCTTCATTGCGGCGCGGCACCATCGCCTTGCTGGCCGGATCGAACAGGCCACCGATGCCCAGCGTGCTGTTCATCAGGAAGCGGCCGAGGCTGTCCCATGCATCGGCACCGCGGCCCTGCAGCAGCTGGTTGGTGATGGTTACCGGCGCGCGCAGGTTGCTGAAGAAGTTGCTGACGCCGGTGCGGGCGAAGCGCGGCACCACGTGGGTATAGGCGGTGGCCAGCGGACGCGCGACGCCGCGGTCGACCGCGTTGTTGAACTTGTGCACCTTGCGGTTGAACGGTTCCCACGGGTCGTAGGCCGCCGCGTTGGTGGTGTTGCCGGCACCGCCATAGAGGGCATCGAAGTCATCATCGCCACCGGGCGCGGTGGCTGCTGCGGTCTTCGCTGCACTGCTGTCGCCGCTGTCGGTCGGCGCAGCCGGCGACGATGCGGCAGCAGCCGGCGGATTGGCCACGGGTGCGACCGGTGCAGCGTCAGCTGTGCCTGCATCGGTGGCCGCGGCGGCGGGCGAGGTGGTGGTACTGGCCGGAACCAGGGTGCTGGCCGCGGGTGCATCGCTGCGCGCGGGCTTGCCGGCACAGGCGGTGAGGGCGGTGGCCAGGACGATCAGGGGGAGGGTGCGCACGACGTTCATGTCAGCTCGCAGCAGAAGTAGCGTTGAAATCCAGGTTGGGCGACAGCCGATAGGCCGCGCTCAGTTCGTTGTAGCCAGCCGGCGCGCCGGTGATCACCAGCGGATGGCCGGCCTTGCGCGCACGTGCTGCCAGCTCGGCCAGCAGGGCCAGGCCGGCGCTGTCCACGCGCTCGACTTCGCCCAGCTCCAGCCGTGCCAGTTTTGCCGGCAGGGCCTGCAGCTGCGGCCATAGCGCGATCACCGCGGCGCGGTCGAGCACCCCGCGCAGGCGCAGGGTGTCGCCTTCCAGCAGTGCCAGTGCGTTACTTGCCATTGCCCGCGGGCCCGGCCTGCATGCTGCCGCTGTGCAGTTCGCTGGCCACCTGCTTGATGCCCTTCTGGCGCAGCGGGGTGTCGAACTGGTTGCGGAACGTCTGCACGTAGGAGATGCCTTCGATGTTGACGTCGAAGATCTTCCACTGGCCGTTCACGTTGCGCATCCAGTATTCGACCGGGGTCGGCTCGCTGCCGGCACGCACCAGTTCGGTGCTCACGCGCACGCCGCGGTTGCCCGGCAGCGGGCTTTCACCCTTCAGGCGGAAGCTCGGCTTGCCCTGGATGTTGAGCAGGGTCGAACCGTAGCGCTGCATCAGGCTGTCGGCCATGGCATCGGCGAACAGCTTGATGTCGGCATCCGAGGCGCCGCGGGCGTGCGGGCCCAGCACCAGGCGTGCCGCATAGTCGCGGTCGAAGGTGCGGTTCAGTTCGCTGTCGATGTAGTTGCGCAGGCTGGCCGGGTTGCTGCCGAACTCGCTCCTGCGCTGCTGCAGGGTGGTGAGGATGCGCGTGCTGGCATCGATCACCACCTTGCCGGCCTGGCCCTGCGTCGCGGCAGCGGCGGGAGCGGCGGCCTGGGCCTGGGCGAGGAACGGAGTAGCTGCCAGCAGCGCCGAGGCGAGCAGGGCCGGGATCAGTTTCATCTTCATGGTTGCGGTTCCGTTGCAGGCGCCTGCGCGCCATCGTTGGGCTTCTGAGCAGCGCCGCCACCGGCGCCACCACTGAACATGTACTTGCCGACCAGCTGGATCAGGTCAACCGCCGGCTGGGTGAAGACAATCTCGTCGCCGGCCTTCAGCACGTCCGGATCACCGCCCGGCTGCAGACCGATATAGCTCTCGCCGAGCAAACCACTGGTGAAGATGCCGGCCGAGGTGTCTGCCGGCAGGTCCTTGACCTTGCTGTCCATGCGCAGGGTCACGATGGACTCGAACTTCACCGGGTCCAGGTCGATCGAGGCGACCTGGCCGACGGTGACGCCGCCGATCTTCACCGGCGCCTGCTTGCGCAGCTGGCCGACCTGGGAGAAGCGCGCCTTCAGCTCGTAGCCCTGGCTGCCCCAGCTCCAGCGCTGGTTGGTCGAGGCCACGGCCAGCACCATCAGCGAGGCCAGGGCCAGCAGCAGGAAAGCGCCGACGGAGAATTCGAGTCTGGGACCGCGGATGGCCATGTGGATTACCTGATCGAGTCGTGGTGGCCGCGCGCGCCTGCGCACCGCCGGTGGAGGGGTTAGGTGAACAACATTGCCGACAGAACGAAGTTGAACATCAGCACCAGCAGCGAGGCGTTGACCACCGCACGGGTGGTCGCCACCGAGGTGCCCTCGATGGTCGGCTCGGCGTGGAAGCCAACGTAGGCAGCGACCAGTGCGGCGGTGCCGCCGAAGATCGCCGACTTCAGCATCGCCACGCCGAAGTCATCCCAGAAATCGACGCTGTTGCGCAGCGCCGACCAGAACACGCCATTGTCCAGGCCCAGCACGTGCACGGCCTCGAAGTAGCTGGCACTGATCGCCAGCGAGCAGAAGATGCCGGTCAGCAGCGGCACGGTCAGCACCGCCGCCCAGAAGCGTGGTGCCACGGCCTTGGCCACCGGGTCGATGGCCATCAGCTCCAGCGCCTTGATCTGGTCGGTGGCGCGCATCAGGCCCAGCTCGGCGGCAATCGAACTGCCGGCGCGGCCGATGAACAGCAGCGCGGTCAGCACCGGCGCCAGCTCGCGGTACAGCGACAGCCCGAGCAGGGTCGACAGCGCGTCGGCCGCACCGAAGGTGGTCAGCGTGCGGTAGCCCTGCAGGGTCAGCACCAGGCCGACGAAGGCGCCGCCGACGGCGATGATCGGCAGCGAGCGCGCGCCGATCTTGTAGATCTCGCGGGTCAGTTCGGCCAGGAAGTCACGGGTCGGCAGCGAACCGCGCAGCACGGTCAGCGAGAACAGGCCGGCGCGGCCCAGCGAACGGGTGGCTTGAACGAACGGCATCAGGCAACCCTCGCACGCGGCGCGGCATCGAACGGGATGGGGCCATCGGGCTGGCCATGCAGGAACTGCCGCAGCAGCGGATCCTGGCTGGACTGCAGTGCCTCGGGCGATCCCTGGAACACGATGCCGCCATTGGCGATGGCGATCACCTGGTCGCAGATCGGCAGGGTCTCGTGCACGTGGTGGCTGACGATGATGCTGGTCAGGCCCAGGCTATGGTTGAGGCGCTGGATCAGGCTCATGATCACCCCCGAGGCGATCGGGTCCAGCCCGGTCAGCGGCTCGTCGTAGATCATCAGCGGCGGGTCCAGCGCCAGCGCACGGGCCAGCGCCACGCGGCGCGCCATGCCGCCGGACAGTTCGCGCGGCCAGGCATCGGCGGCGGCCAGCAGGCCCACCGCATGCAGCTTCATCTCCACCAGCCGGCGCAGCACGGCGGCCGGCAGGCGGGTATGCGTACGCAGCGGAAGTGCGACGTTTTCGGCCACGGTGAGGTCGGTCAGCAGGCCATTGCCCTGCAGCAGCACGCCCACGCTCTTGCGCATCTCCAGCAGCGCGCTGCTGTCGTGCGGGATCGGCTTGCCGAACAGGGTGACCTCGCCGGCGACCGGTCGCAGCTCGCCGGTCAGTGCCGCCAGCAGGGTCGACTTGCCGCTGCCGGACGGGCCGAGCACGGCAGTGATGCTGCCCTTGGGCACCTGCAGCGACACGTCGCGCAGGATCGTGCGTCCGCTCCGGTCGATGCGGACGTTGGACAACTGCACCAGACTGGAAGCGGAAGCCGACATGGGCACCATTAACGTTTTTTAGACATCGAAGGATCGGGCCAGCCGGCTGAACATAAGCAGACTGGACGGTCCAGTATTGTTGCACGGCAGGGCTTGGCGCAGGCCGGGACAATCGGCCGGCAGCCCGGAACAATCCGTACCGTCGATGGGCCGACCATTGAATACTGCCTGCCGTCCTGCACACTGTGCATGATGAGTGACCCAGGCAGCGATTTCCGCCTCTACCATTCCAACTCCCTGGACGTGCTGGCCGCGCTGCTGGCGCGCAACGTGCGCGCGCCGGTGCCGGGCCAGCCGTTGCTGGCGCCGGAAGTGGTGCTGATCCCGCAGGTCGCGATGCGCCGCTGGCTGCAAGCGACACTGGCCGCCGAATTCGGTGTCGCTGCCAACCTCGAATTCCTCACCCCGGGCGAGTTCGTGGCCCGCGCGCTGAAGGCCAATGTCAGCGGCGAGCAGGACGATCTGGACGCGGCCGGCCTGCACTGGAAGCTGTACCAGGCACTGCGCGACCCGGCGTTGCTGGCGCAGCCACCGATGCGCGCGCTGCAGTCCTATCTTGCCGGCGGTGACGCATTGAAGCCGTGGGCGCTGGCCGGCGAGCTGGCCTCGGTATTCGAGAAGTACCAGGCGTGGCGCCGCGACTGGCTGCTGCGCTGGGCAGCCGGTGCCGATCCGGCCGACCCGCAGGCGATCCTGTGGCGCACCATCACCCGCGGCCACGACTACCGCGCGCGTCGCATCCAGGAGTACCTGGACCGCTTTGAAGGCGCCGGCCAGCCGCTGCCGCAGGGGCTGCCGCCGCGCATGTCTGCGTTCGCGACGCTCAACATCTCGCCCGATGTGCTGCGGGTGATGGCCACCCAGGCGCGGGTGGGCGAACTGCATTTCTACATGCCCACGCCCGTGCAGTCGTACTGGGGTGACCTGCAGACGCTGGCCGAGCGACTGCGCAGCGGCGCACCGGACCCGTTCGGCGAGGCCGCCGGCGAGAACCGCCTGCTGGAAGCCTGGGGGGCAGCAGGCCGCGATTTCATGGCGGTGCTGGGCAGCTACGAGGTGGTGCACCCGGCCGGCGAGATCGCCGCCTATTCCGATCCGGAGGAGGACACCCGGCCGACCCTGGACCAAGGTGGCCTGTCCGACAGCCTGCTGCATCGCCTGCAGCGCGATCTGTTCCACCGCCGCGCGCTGCCCTCGGGCGAGCTGCGCGAGGCTCTGCGCAGCGACGATCCCAGCCTGCAGGTGCATGCCTGCCATACCCGCCTGCGCGAGCTGCAGGTGCTGCACGACCAGCTGCGCAGCCTGCTGCAGGACCCGCGTTTCGACCCACCGCTGCAGGCACGCGAGATCGCGGTGCTGGCGCCGGACATCGATCCCTATGTGCCGTACCTGGAAGCGGTATTCGGTGGCCGGGGGGGCGACGAGGAGCACATTCCGTATGCGCTGGCCGACAGCAGCCCGCTCGCCGGCGAGCCGTTGGCCGATGTGTTCGTGCACCTGCTGGGCCTGCCGGTCTCGCGTTTTGGCCTGAACGAAGTGCTGGACCTGCTGGCCAGCGCGCCGCTGGCCGAAGCGGCCGGCCTGGAAGCCGTGGACTTCGACCGCCTGCACGGCTGGCTGCAACAGGCCGGCGCGCGCTGGGGGCTGGATGCGAAGCATCGCGACCAGCATCAGGCGCCAGCCGACGATGCCTATACCTGGCAGTTCGCACTGGATCGCCTGGTACTCGGCCATGCCACCGGCAGCGAGGCCGATCTGGCCGGCGTGGCGCCGTGGATCGAACTGGAAGGCGGCGCGTTGGACGCCTTGGACCGCCTGCTGCGCCTGCTGCGCGTGCTGGCGGTGTATCAGCGACGCCTCGGCGAACTGCTGACGCCCGCGCAGTGGCGCCAGCGCCTGCTGTCGCTGCTGGATGCACTGTTGCCGACCGCGCCCAGCTCGCCCAACAGCCAGCGTGCCCTTGAGCGCCTGCGCAAGCTGCTCAACCAGTTCGCTGAAGACGCCGCCAAGGCCGGTTTCGTGGACGGCGTGCCCCCGGAGGTGGTGCGCGCGCACTTCGCTGGCGCGCTGGGCGAGGCCGATACGCGTGCGCCGTTGCTGACCGGTGGCATCAGCTTCGGTCGCATGGTGCCGATGCGCCTGCTGCCGTTCCGGGTGATCTGCGTGCTGGGCCTCAATGATGGCGATTTCCCGCGCCGTGACCCGGCCGCCGGTCTCAACCAGCTCACTGCGGAGCTGGATACGCCGCGTCGCCGGCCGGGCGACCGCTCCACCCGCGAGGACGATCGCTTCCTGTTCCTGCAGCTGTTCGCCGCCGCGCAGGACGTGTTCTATCTCAGTTACCTCGGCGCTGATCCGCGCGATGGCAGCGTGCGTGAGCCGTCGGTGCTGGTCAGCGAACTGATTGATGCTGCAGCCGCGTATCACCTCGATCCGGCTGTGGCCACCCGTGACTTCACCGTGCGCCACGCGCTGCAGCCGTTCTCGCCAGGCGCGTTCGGCGATGGCGACCCGCGCCGCTTCAGCTATCGCCGCCAATGGCATCCCGCTGCCGGTCGCCTCACCGGCCAGCGTGGAGGCCTGCAGCCCTGGTTCGACGCACCACTGCCGCCACCGACCGACGATGCCGTGGAGGACGAGGTCGCGCTCGATGCACTGCGTCGTTTCCTGTGCGATCCGGCCGGGCAGTTTCTCGCACAGTCACTGGGCCTGCGCCTGGCTGACGAGGTCGAGGAGGTGGATGACCTGGAACCGCTGGTGCTGTCTTCGCGGGGGCCGGAGAAGCGCAGCGTGCAGGCCGCGGTGGTACGCGCCACGCTCAGTGGCGATATCGAGCCGCTGTACCCGCGCCTGCGCGCGCGTGGCCTGCTGCCGTCCGGCGCATTGGGTGAACGTCAGTTCGAAGCCGAACAGCTGAAGACGCGCCCGTATGCCAGCGCGCTGCTTGCCTGGATGAAGGGCGAACCGCTGGAAAGCCGTCGTTACGAGGTGGAGATCGACGGGGTGCGCCTGCACGGCCGCGTGGCCGATCGTCATCCCGAAGGCCTGGTGCGCCTGCGTGCCGGCACCCTCAACGGCAATGCGGTGATCCGCCAGGGCCTGGACTGGCTGCTGGCCAATGCCGCCGGTGATGCCCTGCCGCTGGTGCAGTTCCATGATGGTGGCGATGCCGGGCCGGGCCCGCACGTTGTACCGGCGCTGAGCGTTCCCGCTGCCCGCGCGGCGCTGCGTGCGCTGCTGCAGCTGCGCCAGCGTGGCCTGCGTGAACCGCTGCGCTTTGCCCCGTATACCGGCTGGGTGCTGTACAACGCGCCGACAGAAAAACAGCGCAGCGAAGGCTGGAAGCAGTGGCATGGCAGCGACCGTACCTGGGGTGAATCCAGCAGCGACGCCTGGCAGCTGCTGCTGCGCGGTGCCGACCCATTCGCCACCGATGCCAGCTATGCCGACCTGCTGCGCAACAGCCAGGTGGTCTTCAGCGCGGTGCGCGAAGGCCGCACCCTCGGCGTCGAAACACGCCAGGAGGGCAGCGAATGAGCACCGTGATCATCGAGGACGGCATCGAACTCCTCAGCCGCGATCCCTACCTGGCCCTGCCGCTGGACGGCATACGACTGATCGAAGCCAGCGCCGGCACCGGCAAGACCTTCACCCTGGCCACGCTGTTCACCCGCCTGGTGGTGGAGCAGGGCCTGCGCATCGGCCAGATCCTGGCAGTGACCTTCACCGACGCCGCCACCCAGGAACTGCGCAAGCGCATCCGCGAGCGCCTGGCGCTGGCCGCGCGCCTGGTCGATCTGGAACCGGCCGAGGGCGAAGCACCGGATGTATGCCTGACCCGCGAGGTCCTGCAGCGCCATCTGCAGAGCGGCTCCGAGAGTGCCACCGCACTGAAGCGCCGCCTGCAGGTGGCCGCGGACGAGATCGACCTGGCCTCCATCTTCACCATCCACGGCTTCTGCACCCGCGTGCTGCGCGAGCATGCGTTGGAGAGCGGCCACACCTTCGATCCGCCGGAACTGCTGGCCAGTGACCGCGAGCTGCTGGAAGAGCTGGCGGCGGATCTGTGGCGGGTGCATGCCAACGACCCGGCCACGCTGGAACCGCTGACCTGGCTGTGGTCCACCCCGGATGCGCTGGCCGCCGATCTGCGCGCGCTGCTGGCCGCACCGCCGCTGCATCCGACGCCGCAGCCGGTGGCGCAGGCCGATCCACACGTGGTGCTGCAGGGTGCGGCGGAAGACCTGTCCGCAAGCGTGCGCGAGCATGGCGAGCAGTTCTTCATCGACCTCTGCGATGCGGTCGACAACAAGTGGATCAACGGCGTGTCCTACAAGCTGGGGTGGTTGCACCCGCTGGGCCGGCAGCTGCTGGCCTGGGCCGAGCGCGCCGACCCGCGCGAGCTGCTGGCCAGCGAGCGCCTGCCAGCGCTGCTGCCCGAGGCACTGGCCGCCAAGACCAACAAGAAGTTCGCCGAGCGCACGCCATCGTCGCCGTTGCAGGCGCCGTTGGCGCGCTATGTCGCGCTGCTGGCCGAACGCGATGCCTGGCTGCGTGCCACCGCGTTGAATTTCCTGCACGCGCTTCGCGACGAAGCCACGCAGCGCCTGCAGGCACTGAAGCGCACCCGTCGGGTGCAGACCTACGACGATCTGATCGATGGGGTAGCGCTCGCCCTGGAAGGCCCGCAGCGGCTGGCACTGGTGAAGCAGCTGCGCGCGCAGTACCGCATCGCGCTGGTCGATGAGTTCCAGGATACCGACGACCGCCAGTGGGGCATCTTCCACACCGTGTTCGGCGATTCGCCGGAGGTGCGCGAACTCGGCCTGGCGCCGGCGCTGTTCCTGATCGGCGATCCCAAGCAGGCGATCTATGGCTTCCGCGGCGGTGACATCCACACCTACCTGAAGGCCAAGCAGGTGGCGCAGCAGGCACCGGTGCTGGACCAGAACTTCCGCTCGCGTCCGGCCGTGCTGCGTGCGCTGCAGGCGTTGTATGACAACGGCGGCGAAGACGCCTTCCTCGAACGCGACATCCAGTTCGAGCCGGTGCGGCCCGGCGGTGTGCGCGTTGACGAGGATTACCTGCGCGATGGCCGCGCCGCCGTCGCGCTGACCCTGCGCGTGCTGCGCAGTGGCGGCGACAAGGCGATGAGCGCCGATGCCTCGCGCGATGCCGCCACCCAGGCCTGTGTGGCAGCGATCCACCAGACCCTGGTTGCTGCGCGTGCCGGCAACGCCGTGCTGCGTGGGCGACCGGTGCAGCCGGGCGACATCGCGGTGCTGGTGCGTTCGCATCGCGAGGCCACACTGGTACAGCGCGCGCTGGCCGCGGTGGGCATTCCGGCGGTGGCGGCCGGCAAGCAGAGCCTGTTTGCCACCCCTGAAGCGCGCGATCTTCGTGCGCTGCTGCTGGCCCTGCTGCAACCGGCCGATGAAGGCCGCCTGCGTGCGGCACTGGCCACCGTACTGCTCGGCCAGCAGGCCAGCGCGATCGCTGCGATGGAACGCGAGGGCGACCTGCAACGCGGGTTCCAGGCACAGCTGCTGCACTGGCGCGAACGCTGGCAGCGTGGTGGCCCGTTCGCGGTGATCGCCGAAGTCTGTGCTGCACAGGGCGAACGCCTGTTGGCGCTGATCGACGGCGAGCGTCGCCTGACCAACTACCTGCAGCTGGGCGAACTGCTGCAGGAAGCCTCCGCGCAGGCGCTGGGCATGCATGGCCTGCTGGACTGGCTGCAGGGACAGATGGCCAGTGCCGACCAGGATGACGAGCAGCAGCTGCTGCGCCTGGAATCGGACGCGCGTCGTGTGCAGATCATCACCCTGCACAAGAGCAAGGGCCTGGAGTATCCGCTGGTGTTCCTGCCCTTTGTCGGCATCGATGGCGGGGCGCCAAACGCCGCGTCGCACTGCACGGTGCATGTGGGCGGCCAGCGCCAGCTGCACTGGAAGCTCGACAAGGACGAGGCCTGGGAAGCGGCCACCGCGCAGCGCGAACGCGAGCAGCGTGCCGAAGATGCACGCCTGTTGTATGTCGGCCTGACCCGTGCCGAGCACGCCCTGTGGATCGCCGTGGGCGATCTGGCTGGGCTCGGCAGGACGCGGCTGGCGCCGCTGCTGGGCGATCTGCAGGTGCTGCGCGCACATGCCGATGTACACGTCGACGACAGCGAGGCGCCGGCCGCGCTGCCGCAGCTGGCGGCCGAAGTGGAGGGTGACCTGCCGGCCGTGCGTGCGCTGACCCGGCGCGTGCCGCATGACTGGTGGGTGTACAGCTTCACCCAGCTGGCCCATGCCGATGCTGGCGCCGGCGACGATATCGAAGCGGCCGCCACCGAACTGCCAGCACCGGCGGCCGATGAACCGGCCGGCCCGGAACTGCCGCTGGAACCGGCATTGCCGGAGCCGGCCGCAGCCGCCGAAGACAGCGCGCCGCTCGACCCGCGCTTCATGGGCAGTCGCTTCGGCAACGTGCTGCATGAGGCGATGGAGAACGTCGACTTCGCTGCATGGGCGGATTGGCAACCGGGTCTGGAAGCGCCCGAGGGACAGGCCGAGGTGCTGCGCAAGGCGCTGCACGACGAAGGCTATGCCGATGTCGATCTGGACGATGGCGTGGCGGTGCTGGTGCCGTTGGTTGGCCACACGCTTACCGTACCGCTGCCCGAAGGCGGCGCCCTGTACAGCCTGGCCGAAGGCGAGCGCCGCGCGGAAATCGACTTCCATTTCGCCATCGAACCGACCACCGTGCCGGCGCTGCTGCAGGTGCTGCACGCGCACGGCGTTTCCAGCGCGCGTCGTGGTTTCGGCCAGCGCCGCCGGCTGGAAGGGCTGATGACCGGCATGATCGACCTCACCTACGTGCGCGATGGGCGCTGGTACGTGCTCGACTACAAGTCCAACCGCCTGCCCGGCTACAGCCCGGACCTGCTGGCCATTGCCATGCGGCACAGCGAGTACGACCTGCAGGCGCTGATCTATACCGTGGCCCTGCATCGCTGGCTGCGTTTCCGCCTGGGCGCGGCCTACGACTACGAGCGCGACATGGGCGGCATCCGCTACCTGTTCTGCCGCGGGCTGGATGGCGCTGGCAACGGCGTGCATGTGGACCGCTTCCCGCTGGCGCTGGTGGATGCACTGGACGCGCTGTTCGCCGGTGGCGAGCAGGCCCAGGCCGAATTGGCGGCGCGTGCGCGTGGAGCCAGCGCATGAGCCTGTTGAAGGAACTGCACAAGAAAGGCCAGCTGCGCACTCTTGATCATGCACTGGCGACCAGCCTGATGCGGCTGCGCGACGACACGTCCGAGACCGTGGCGCTGGCGGCGGCGCTGGCCTCGCTGGCGGTGGCGCAGGGCCACGCAGGCTTCGATCCGGCGCAGCCGCAACGCCTGCTGGAAGGCGTGCCGGAATGGCCCGATGCGCAGGCCTGGCTGGCACAGCTGCGCGCATCCCCTTGGGTGGCGACACCCGAGCAGTTCGACGCCATCGCCGAGGACGCGCCGCTGGTGCTGGAAAACGGCCTGCTCTACCTGCGCCGCTACCGCGAGTACGAGCGCCAGCTGGCGGCAGGGTTGCAGCGCATCGGCCGGCATCCGCTGCCGGCGCCGGACATGGCGGCGCTGGCACCGCTGTTCGCGCGCCTGTTCCCGCAGGCGTTGGACAGCGAAGATCACCAGGCCCGCGCCGCTGGCGTGACCCTGCGTCATCCGCTGGCGCTGGTTACCGGCGGTCCCGGCACCGGCAAGACCACCACCATCGCGCGCCTGTTGCTGCTGTTGGCAGCGCAGGCCCGGCAGGCCGGCCAGCCGCTGCCCGAGGTGGCCTTGGCCGCACCCACCGGGCGCGCCGCCGAACGCATGGCCGAGAGCCTGCGGCTGGCCGTGCAGCGCCTGCAGGAGGACGGTGTGGACCCGGCACTGTGCGGGGCACTGCCCAGTACCGGCACCACCCTGCATCGCCTGCTCGGGGTGATTCCGGACTCGCCGCGCTTCCGCCACCACGCCGACAATCCGTTGCCGGTGGACGTGGTGGTGGTCGACGAAGCGTCGATGATCGATCTGCCGATGATGGCCAAGCTGGTCGATGCGATCACCAGCGGTACCCGCCTGATCCTGCTTGGCGACCCGGACCAGTTGCCGTCGGTGGAAGCCGGCGACGTGCTCAGCGCGATCCTGCGTGCCAGCGGCGATGGCATCGGTACCCGCGCCGAGGACGCGCAGGCGCTGCATGGCCTGCTGGCGCCGGCGACGCTGCAGCCACAGGCCACACCCCGCGCCTTTGCCGGCCGCCGCGTACAGCTGCAACGTGGTTACCGGCAAAGCGATGCGCTGGACCTGGCACCGCTGGCGCATGCCGTGCGCGAAGGCGACAGCAGCACCGCATTGCAGCTGCTGCGCAATGGGTCGCTGGCAGGCGTGCATTTCCACGAAGGCGAAGCCGATCCGCTGCGCAGCCAACGCGAGCATCTGCTGGGCCACTGGCGCGCGTTGGCCGAGGCGGCCGATCCGGTGCTTGCCCTGCAGCAGGCCGGCCGCCTGCGCGTGCTGACCGCACTGCGCGAAGGTCCGCAGGGTGCACGTGGCCTCAACAGCCGTATTGAACAACTACTGGCCGGCAACACCCCGGGCTACTTCCAGGGCCGCCTGCTGCTGGTCACCGAGAACAGCTACCGGCACCGCCTGTTCAATGGCGATATCGGCATCTGCCTGCGCGATGGCAGCGGCGCGATGGTGGCCTGGTTCCCCGGCGATACCGTCGAGCAGCCGCGCGCCTTCCACCCGGCCGCGTTGCCCGCGCACGAAAGCGCGTTCGCGATGACCGTACACAAGGCGCAGGGCTCGGAGTTCGACGAAGTGTGGCTGCAGCTGCCACGCCAGGACAGCCGCGTACTGTCACGCGAACTGGTCTACACCGGCCTGACCCGCGCCCGCCAGGTGCTGCATGTGGCCGGCAGTGCCGACGTGCTGCAGGCGGCGTTGAAGCGCCACGCCAGCCGGTTGGGTGGCCTGGCCTGGCGGTTGGGTGCGGAAGACGTGATCGAAGCACCGGCGCCCATCGAACAGCCAACGGTGCAGGGCCAGTTGTTCTGAACCGGGGTCGGATCCCGTTCCCAACCGGAACGAGCTCTGACCCCGTCGCCCGAGACACGCCTGTTCCGGGTCAGAGCCCTCCCTTTGGGAGGGATCCGACCCGGCGTCATTCCGCGATCAACACCAGCCCATCCGGATACACGATCGCCGCTTCATCGGCACTCACATCGAAGAACCCCACGCCGTGCTCCTCGGCCAGGTCCTGCACGCGACCGTGCGCGCGCTCAGCTACCGAATATGCGAACGCACCGTAGATCACCTGCTGGCCGATGCTGTACTCGGTCACCTCGGCACGGTCGTCATCGTCGTTGCTCAACGGCCCGTTCAACGGCGGGAATTCCTGCGCCATCTCCGCGAACCACGCTTGCAGCGCCGGGCTGCTGACCGCCGGGTCGTCATACTCGTGGCGTTCGTTCCACTGCGTCTGCTTCTCGAACCAGCCGATGAAGGCCGCCGCGTCACGCGGGGCCACGCTGGCCTCGAACACCATCATGTCGTAACTCATTGAACCGTCCTGTGGGGATCGCGGGTGGCCGCCGGGCATGGCCCGGCGCTACCGAACCACGATGGTAGCGCCGGGCCGCGCCCGGCGGATCGCATTACACGGACGGCGATTCGGCGCCTACCCAACCCGGCGCCAACGCCTTCGCCTCCGGGAACAGCGCGAAGCGCAGGCCGATCAGGCCCATCAGCGCTTCGTCGCGGGCCTTGCAGGCGCCCACGCTGCCGACCCGGCCCAGCGAGGTATCCAGCCGTTCGCGCAGCGCTTCGGCTGCCACAATCGGCTTGCGCGCGGCGATCTGCCGCCGGTAGTGCGCCGCGATTTCCTCCAGGATGTGCTCGACCGCCTCGCGGCTGCGCTCGGGCAGTTCCAGCCGGGCGCGGCGCAGCTGCAGGATGTTCAGGCCGATGCGCGCTTCATTGAGCATGTCCACCGAGGCGATGTCGCTGCCCTCCGGCGTCGCCGCCAGGCGCGGTGCGAGCAGGCCCAGCAGGTCGAGCATGCGTGCGGCGAAGCGCTGCCGGTCCTGCTGGCCACGGCCTTCGGCGGCTTCGGCCAGCGTGGTCCAGCCCTGCCGCACCAGCCGGCGCGCGGTCCACTCGGCACCCACCGAACGGAACAGGCGGGTCATCACCACCGCAAAGCCAATGCCGATGAACATCGCGATCGACGAGTTGAGGAAGGTCTGGATGTTGGCGCTGTAGGTGTTCTGCAGGCTCAGCAGCGCGGCCAGGTTCACCGTCAGCGGCAGCGCGAACAGCGCGCTCTTCGGGTGGTGCAGCATCAGGCCCAGCGGCAGGAAGGCCACCGCCAGCACCAGCGCCAGCAGGCCGAAGTCGTGCACGGCTGGGAACACGCCGAACAGGTACACGCCGGCCACTACCGAGGCGACCATCGCCCATACCAGGAATGACACCATGCTCGGCGCCGGATCGTCCTGCGCGGCGAAGAACGCGGCGGTCACCGCGGCCATCATCGCGCCGTTGCCGCCGCCTTCCCATCCCAACGCGATCCACAGCACGCAGTAGCTCATCAGCGCCACGCCGGCGCTGAGCGCGGAGAACAGCGCCATGCCGTAGTCGACGTGCTTGTCGGCGGCCACGCGTTCGGTGCGGATGCGGTAGTGCGCGCGGTCCAGCGGCGCGGTGCCATGGTCGATCGCGTGCTGCAGGGTGCGGCAGTCCTGCCACAGGTCCACCAGCTCCTCCAGGCGCAGCAGCAGGCTGGCCAGCTGCAGGTGCTGCAGGTCGCGGTCCACCTGCGGCTTCAGTGCACTGATGCGCGCGCGCAGGCGGGCGTACTCGCTGGCATTGGTCGGGCCGTCCAGCCAGTCGTGGATGTCGTCGATCAGCTCCGGCAGGCCCTCCGGCAGGGGCTGGCCATCGCTGCGCAGCGCACTCAGGCGGTCGGCGATCGAGGACAGCACCGGCAACAGCAGCAGCATGCGCTCGCGCAGCCGCTCCATCGACACCGCCGACCCGGCGTGGCGTGGATCATCGCGGCGCAGGAACTCGATCAGCGCCTCGAACTGCACCAGATCGGCGGCCAACCGGTTGCGCGGCGCGTGTGCACGGCCACGTTCCAGGATCTGCCGGCACCACTGCGCGGCGTCCTCCATCCAGTTGCCGATGCGGGCGCGCAGCATCGGGCGCACCGAGGCCGGGAACAGCAGCGAGGCGAACAGCACCGCCACCACTGTGCCGAGGATGATCTCCTCGCTGCGCGCCACCACCGTGTCGAAGATGGTTTCCGGCGAGGTCACTGCGGGGAAGCCGATGAAGGCGGTGGTATAGCCGGCCAGCAGGAACGCGTAACCGCGCGGGCCGCGGTTGAGCAGCGCCATGAACAGGCAACCGGCCAGCCAGATCGACATCGCCGCGCTCAGCACCAGCGGCGTTTCCACCAGTGCCGGCAGCACCAGCAGGGTGGCCAGCCCGGCCACCAGCGTGCCGACGATGCGGTATACGCCCTTGGCGCGGGTCGGGCCCAGCAGCGGCTGGCTGACGATGTACACCGTGCCCATCGCCCAGTACGGGCGCGACAGGTTGCCGGCCATGGCGATGTACAGCGCGGCCACTGCGGCCAGGTAGGTCTTGATCGAGAACAGCCAGGCCTGGCGGTCGGTCAGCGCGTTCATGGCTTACTTCGCCGAGGCCTGTGCGGTGGTCGGCGCCGCAGGGGCGACCGTTGCCTGCCAGCCGCCACCCAGCACCAGGAACAGATGGATCTGGTCGCGCGAGACCTGCGCTTCGGCAGCGGCCAGGGTAGCGTCGCTGGTGGCCAGGCTGCGGTCGGCATCCAGGCTGGACAGGTACGGCGTACGGCCTCCCTGGTACAGCCGGCGGTTCTGCTCGGCGGCCAGCGCGGCCTGCTCCTGCGCGATGCGCAGCGACTGCAGGCGGCGCAGGTCCTGCGCATAGCGGTCCAGCGCAGTCTGGGTCTCGCGCAGTGCCTGCAGCACGGTGTGGTCGAACTCGGCCAGCGCCGCGTCGGCACCGGCCTCGGCAGCGTGGATGCGCGCATGCGTGCCCGACGACGGCAGCGTCCACGAGATCAGCGGGCCGATCGACCACTGCTGGGTCATCGGCGTGCCGAAGTCTTCCAGCAGGCCGGCGGCGCCCACCGAGGCGCCCAAGCGGATGTCCGGATACAGCTCGGCGGTGGCCACGCCAATCCGCGCGGTGGCCGAGGCCAGCTTGCGTTCGGCCTGGCGCACGTCCGGGCGGCGCTGCAGCAGCGCGCGGCCATCACCGACCGGCAGCGGCTGCGCCAGGCCGGGCGCGTGTGCACAGTCGATCACGCCGGCCGGCAGCTGGCCCGGGGTCTGCCCGAGCAGGGCGGCCAGCGAATAGGCGGCCGCCGAGCGCTGCGCATGCAGCGGCGGCAGCGCAGCTTCCAGCAGCGCCACCTGGGCATTGGCGCGGGCCAGCTCCGGCGGCGTGCCACGACCGGCTGCGATCAGGCGTTCGGTAACGGTGCGGCTGCGCTGCTGCAGCTGCAGCGAATGTTCGGCCACGTGCAGCTCATGGTTGGCGTGGCAGATCTCCAGGTAGCTGTCGGCCACCTGGGCGACCACACTGACCTGGGCCAGATCGCGTGCCGCCGCCACCGACTGCTCGTCGGCACGCGCCGCTTCGGCGCCGCGCTTGAGCTTGCCGAACAGGTCGAACTGGTAGCTGACCGCGAACTTGCCGTCGGCCAGGTTGATCACCGGCAGCTCGTGCTCCTGCAGGAACGATTCGGCCGACAGCTGCGCGCGGCTGACACCGGCCTCGGCCTCGTACTCGAAGCCTCCGGCGTCCAGCGCCTGTTCGTACACGGCGGCCGCACGGCGTAGGTGCGCATCGGCAGCCTTCAGTTCCACGTTGTCACGCAGCGCCCGGGTGATCAGCCCGTCCAGCACCGGGTCGTTGTACAACGACCACCAGCGGTCGGGCAGCGCCTGGTTGGCGGCCACCTGCGGGTTCTGCGTATCGATGAAGGCGGCATTGGCTTCGGGGCGCTTGAACGCCGAACCTTCCGGCAATGCATAGTCCGGGCCGACGGTCCTGCACGCGGCCAGGCTGGCCAGCGCGACGATCAGGCCGAGACGGGGCAGGGCGGTGTTCACAGGCCCGCCTGTGTCGGCGCGGTGCCGGCCTTGTCTGCGTGCTTCGTGCTGCTGGTCTGCACGGTTACCGTGGCGGTACGGCCGGCAATCAGCTCAACGCCCTTGGGCACTTCGTCGATGGCGATGCGCACCGGGATGCGCTGCGCCAGCCGCACCCAGTCGAAGGCCGGGGTCACGTTCGGCAGCAGGGTGCTGCCGTTGCTGCGGTAGCGGTCCTCGATGCCGGCGGCGATGCTTTCCACGTGGCCACGCAGCGGCGTCGATTCACCCATCAGCCGGATGTCCACCGTCTGTCCCGGTGCCACGCCGCGCAGTCGGGTTTCCTCGAAATAGCCATCAATGCGGAACGAGCCGGTATCCAGCAACGCCAGCACCGGCTTGCCGGCCACCACATAGTCGCCTACGCGCATGGTGCGGTCGTTGACCCGGCCATCGGCCGGCGCACGCACCTCGGTACGGCCGAGGTTGAGCTCGGCCAGGTCGACCGCGGCCTGTGCGGTGGCCAGCGCAGCCTGTGCAGCCTGCAGCTTGGCGCGGCGGACTTCGGCATCCTCGGCGGCGACCAGATCCTGCAGGCTGCGGTCGCGACCGATCTCGCGGCGCAGCTGGGCGACCGAGGCCTGGCGCTCGGCCAGGCTGGCCTTGGCCTGTTCCAGCGCAATGCGATAACGGGCGCGATCGACCACGAACAACAGGTCGCCCTTCTTCACTGCCTGGTTGTCGGCCACGTCCACCGTTTCCACCAGCCCGGACACATCCGGTGCCACCTGCACCACGTCGGCGCCAACATGCGCGTCGCGGGTCCACGGCTCATCCATGTAATAGACCCACAGCTGGCGCAGCACCAGCAGGGCGACGATCACGGCTGCGCTGGTCAGCAGCACCGGCAGGGTCTTCTTCACGATCTTGTTCACGATTGCATCCAACGCAGGAGGTGGAACAGCAGGCCAAGCACGATCCCGTACAGCGCCAGGTTGAACAGTGGCGGGTGCCATATATGGCGATAGGCACCGGCACGCTGCAGCAGCGCATGCAGACCGCTGTTGACCAGGTAGGCCAACAACATCAACCCGAGCAGGGTCGGGACGAACACTCCGTGGAGACTGAATTCACCGGGCATCGGTAGGGGGCGGGGGCGAGTGGGGGAGGGGAGGAACAACAGAACAACGGCAACGGGCAAAAGCCGCTGGCGTGTGCACGGCAGCGGCGGTGTTCGGGGGCAGCGCTCTTACGTGATGCGGTCGGCGGCCTCGGCCAGCAGGCGCCATGCCTTCAGCACGGCGTGCAGTTCATCCATGGAGAGTTCGCCGAAGACGTCCTGGCGCAGGCCGATCAACTGGTCTTCCAGCTCGCTGACCAGCGCCTGGCCGGCGTCGGTCAGCCACAGCAGGTTGGCGCGGCGGTCGCTGGCATCGCTTTCGCGGCGGACCAGATCGCTGGCGCACAGCTTGTCCAGCAGGCGCACCAGGGACGGCCCCTCCATGCCCAGCTGCTGGGCCAGCGCCACCTGGCGGATGCCACCGCCGGAGCGGCCGATCATCAGCAGCGGCATGGTGCAGGCGGTGGAGATGCCGTAGCTGCCGAGCCGGCTGTCGGCCAGGCGCTGCCACTGCCGCCCTGCGTACAGCAGGCCGGAGCTGAGCTGCATCTGCAGCACGGTGCGCTCGTCGAGGGGTCGGTCCATAAGAGATAGATAGGATACTACTAATTTCATTCCTATCAATGGGTTTTTCTGAATGGGCGGGGTGTAGTGAGGAAAGCGCTGCGCCTGCTGGCTATCGGTTGGGTTGGCGGAGGGCCGGATGGTCCAGGACAGGCCGTAAACCCATCCATGGGGGGCTCGTAGGCGCCATCCATGGCGCCTGCGGTCCTGGCCCATCCGGCCCTCCGCCAACCACCTCACATCCCGCGAGCGCGGTGGGTTGGCTCTCTAAAGGCAAGAGCGGTAGCGCCGGGCCATGCCCGGCGGCGGCTGGTCGCACCGTTTGGCTCGCCGGGCATGGCCCGGCGCTACCGGTGCACTCGCCGAAGCCATGAACCCCCGCTTTTGACCCCGCCTTCGGGCGGTCCGGCCGCGTCCGCAGGAAACCGTCAGGGAGCGGGAAGGGCGGCAGGGCAGGACCGTTGGCGCCATGGATGGCGCCATCGAGCCCCCAGGGACGGGTTCACGGCGTGTCCTGCGCAGCCCCCTCCCTCCCTCCAAACCAATAGCAACGAGGCGCCGGAAGAACCCCCCGATGAACCGTCCCAACAGGACGACCCACCCCCCGGTCGGGTACGATGCTCGCCCCCCGTTCGGGACGCTGTACGCAATGAGCAAGAACAACGAAAAGGCCGCCCCGCAGGGCGACGTGACCCAGGACCAGGCCGAGGATGCCGTGCGCACCCTGCTGCGCTGGGCCGGTGAGGACCCGTCCCGTGAAGGCCTGCTGGATACCCCCCGCCGTGTCGCCGAAGCCTATGGCGACTGGTTCAGCGGCTACCGCGACGACCCGCGCGCCTACATGGAGCGGACCTTCGAGGAAGTGGCCGGCTACGACGAACTGATCGTCCTGCGTGACATCGAGTACGAAAGCCACTGCGAGCACCACATGGCGCCGATCATCGGCCGCGTGCACGTCGGCTACCTGCCGGCCGGCAAGGTGGTGGGCATCAGCAAGCTGGCCCGCGTCGTCGAAGCCTACGCCCGCCGCTTCCAGGTGCAGGAAAAGATGACCGCGCAGATCGCCCAGTGCATCCAGGATGTGCTGCAGCCGATCGGCGTCGGCGTGGTTGTCGAAGGCGCCCACGAATGCATGACCACCCGCGGCATCCACAAGCGCGGCGTCAGCATGGTCACCTCCAAGATGCTGGGCAGCTTCCGCGACGACGCGCGCACCCGCGCCGAGTTCCTGCGCTTCATCGAAGTGGGCGGCAAGCGCTGAGCCGCTTGCCCGCACCGCGCCGGCCCCTGCAGGCCGGCATGCCCACGGCTGCCCACGCGGCAGCCGTGCATGGCGGCTCGTCCCTGTCAGCCCTACAGACTTCTTTCGCTGCATGAAGCATCGCGAACGCATTGCCCGTTACCGCCACCTGCGCGAACAGCCCCAGTGGAAGCTGCTTGCCGCCGACCACGCCCCGGAAATCATCGGCCTGTTGCAGGGCCTGCTGATGGACGGCGAGCGCACGCTGCCTTCCTCGGTGCTGAACGAGCGACTGCAGCGCGCGCTGGACCAGCTGGCCGGCGATGAACTCTCGCGCGAGCTGCCGCGTACCGCCCAGGCCTACATCGCGCACTGGCTGGCCCAGGGCTGGCTGGAACGCCGTTTGCCCGAAGGCGCCGACCAGGAGCAGTACGAGCTGTCCACTGCTGCACTGCAGGCGATCCGCTTCGCGGACGGCCTCGAGCAGGCCCGCGTGGCCGCCACTGAAAGCCGCCTGGCGCTGGTCATTGAGCAGCTCTCGGCGCTGGCTGCGCAGACCGAAGCCGATCCTGATGCGCGCCTGTCCGCGCTGCACGACGAGCGCGACCGCATCGATGCCGAAATCGCCCGGGTCGGCACTGGCCGCGTGGTTGCGCTGGACGGCAAGCGCGCGCTGGAACGCACCCGCCAGATCATCGGCCTGGCCGACGAGCTGACCGAGGACTTCCGCCGTGTGCGCGATGACTTCGAGCAGCTCAACCGCGATTTCCGCGAACGCATCATCGACGACGAGGGCGAGCGCGGCGATGTGTTGTCGCAGCTGTTCGAAGGTGTGGATGTCATCGGCGAAAGTGACGCCGGACGCAGTTTCCAGGCCTTCTGGCGCCTGCTCAACGACGCCGAACAGAGTGCCCAGCTCGATGCCGCGCTGGAAGCGGTGCTGGCGCGCGGGTTCGCGCGCCGCCTGGACCGCAACGAACGCAACTTCCTGCGCAGCTTCACCAGCACCATGCTCGAGCGCGGTGGCCAGGTGCACGATGTGCTGCAGAACTTCGCGCGCAGCCTGCGCGGCTTCGTGCAAAGCCGTGGCTACCTGGAACAGCGCCGCCTCAACCAGCTGCTGAAGCAGGCGCAGTCCGAAGCGCTGGCACTGCGTGACGAATTCCCCGCACAACGCGGCATCGGCCGCGACCTGCAGCTGACCACCAGCCGCCTGCGCTCGTGGTCGCAGTGGAAGCTGCACGATCCGCGCAGCGCCCAGGTCGACGGCAACGTCGAGTACAACGACGCCGCTGCGATCAGCCTGGAGAGCGTCGGCGACCTGGTGGCCTCGTCCGAAATCGACTTCCGCACGCTGCGCCAGGACCTGCACGACCTGCTCGATGCACAGCCGCGGCTCAGCATCGCCCAGGCCCTGTCGCAGCGCGAAGCGCCGCAGGGCCTGGGCAGCGTCATCGGCTACCTGTCGCTGGGCACGCGCTTCGGCAACGTGGTTGCCGGCGAGCAGGAGCTTGCGCAATGGCGTGGTGGCGACGGCCAGATCCGTCGCGCCCGCATCCCGCTGGTTTGGTTCACCCAGGAGAGACGCCATGAGCTGGCATGAAGATCCCATCGACGCACCGCAGGCCGACGTGGCGGAAGACGCCTACGAGGCCGAGCCGGTGGCGGCCGTGGCGCAGCCCCGCCGTGGCAACGACGTGTATTACCTCGGCGATACCGGGCGCCTGCCGCTGGATGCGCGCCGCGCGCTGTGCCAGCTGCTGATCGGCCCCAGCATCGACCAGCTGCGCCACGCCAAGCTGTGGCCGGCGCTGATCCGCAGCGAAGCGGCGATCCGTTCGGCGCTGGCCGACCTGTTCCTGGAACTGGTGCTCGACCGTGACAGCGGCGTGGCGTTCACCCGCCAGGCCGATACCGAAGACGTCGACGCGCCGGTGCTGCTGCGCACCTCGCCGCTGACCTTCATCGACTCGGTGCTGCTGCTGTACCTGCGCCAGCAGCTGGCCGAGGCCGATGCGCGCGGCAACCGCGCGGTGGTCGCCGATGCCGAGATGGCCGAAGCACTGGCCATCTATGAAAAGAACCTGTCCACGGACCGCGCCGGCTTCAACCGCCGCGTCGCCTCGGCGGTGCAGAAAATGAAGGACAACCACATCCTGACCCGCCTCAGCGGCCAGGAAGACCGCCACGAAGTCTCGCCGGCGCTGAAGCTGCTGTTCTCCGCCGAAGACGTGTCCCAGCTCTCGGCGGTCTACCGCCAGCTGCGCGAAACCCCGGCCGCCGAGGCCTGAGAGACCCGACCATCGCATGGCTATCTCCAAGCACACTCCCGCCCTGTTCAACGAAGGCCTGCCGGACCCGCGCCTGCAGCAGTTCCGCATGCGCCGCCTGCAGGTGCACAACTGGGGCACCTTCAACGGCCTGACCGAAGTGCCGATCGCCGAGCGCGGTTTCCTGTTCGTCGGCCGTTCCGGCTCGGGCAAGTCGACCCTGCTCGATGCCATGTCCGCGCTGCTGACGCCGCCGGCCATCGTCGACTTCAACGCCGCCGCGCGTGAAGCCGAGCGCAGTGGCCGCGACCGCAACCTGGTGTCCTACGTGCGTGGCGCGTGGGCCGACCAGCAGGACAGCGGCACCGGCGAAATCGCCACCCAGTACCTGCGCAAGGGCGCGACCTGGACCGCGCTGGTGCTGGAATACCGCGCCGGCGATGGCCGCGTGGTCAGCCTGGTGCGCCTGCTGTGGATCTCCGGCAACGGTACCTCGGCCGGCGATGTGCGCAAGCACTACATGATCGCCGAACGCCCGTTCGACATCGCCAAGGATCTTGGCGGCTTCGACCTGGACCTGCGCAAGCTCAAGCAGAAGCTGTCCGACCTGCACCATTTCGACACCTTCTCCGGCTACGCCGAGCGCTTCCGCGACCTGCTCGGCATCGACAACGAGATGGCGCTGCGCCTGCTGCACAAGACGCAGTCGGCGAAGAACCTGGGCGACCTCAACGTCTTCCTGCGCGACTTCATGCTCGACACGCCGAAGACCTTCGACGCCGCCGAGCGCCTGGTCAGCGACTTCGCCGAGCTTGATGGCGCGCACCAGGCGGTGGTCACCGCACGCCGCCAGGTGGAAACCCTGCTGCCGGCACGCGCCTACTACAACGACCTGAAGGAAATGCACCGCCAGCGTGGTGACGACGAAGCGCTGAAGCTCGGCGTCGACAGCTTCCGCGAAAGCCGCCGCCAGGCGCTGATCGAAGCGCGCCTGCGAGAGATGGATGTGCGTGACCGTGGCCTGCTGGGCGAGGAAGCCCAGCGCCGTGCCGCACTCGACAACCACACCGAGCGCCTGGCCGAGCTTGAACTGCAGCGCCGCCAGCAGGGCGGTGAGCGCATCGAGGAACTGGAACGCGAGCAGGGCCGTGCCGAAGCCGAGCGCGACCGCCGCCAGGCCAAGCGCGAGCAGGCAAGCCAGGCCGCGCAGCAGTTGCAGGCTGAACTGCCGGACGACGCCCACGGCTTCGCCGAGCTGGTCGAGCGCGCGCAGAACGAACTGCAGGATCGCCAACGTGCTTCTTCGGCACTGGACGATGCGATCAGCGATCGCCTGGGCGGCAAGCGCGATGACGAGCGTCGCTTCGGTGAAGTCCGTGCGGAACTCGAAGCGATGCAGCGCACGCCGTCCAACATCCCGGCGCCGATGCAGAAGCTGCGCGCGCGCCTGGCCGAGGAAACCGGCATCGCCGAAGCGGCACTGCCGTTCGTCGGCGAACTGATCCAGGTCCGCTCGGAAGAGCAGGGCTGGCAGGGTGCCATCGAGCGCGTGCTGGGCGGCTTCGCACTGTCGCTGCTGGTCGACGACAAGCATTACAACGACGTCGCCGAGTGGGTGAACCGTACCCACCTGGGCATGCGCTTCACCTATTACCGCGTGCGCCGCAACGACGATGCGTTCGCGCGCGAGCCGTCGGCGAAGTCGCTGCTGCACAAGCTGGAACTGCGCGAGCATGTGTTCGAAAGCTGGCTGCGGCGCGAGCTCGGCAAGCGCTTCGACTATGAGTGCGTGGACGCCAAGCAGCTGCGCAACGTCGACCGCGGCATCACCCGCGAAGGCCAGGTCAAGCATCCGGGCGACCGATTCGAGAAGGACGACCGCAGCGCCGTTGGCGACCGCCGTCGCTGGATCCTCGGCTTCAACAACCACGACAAGGTGGGCGCCTTCGAGCGTGAAGCACAGGAACTGGCCAAGCGCATCGCCGGCTGCGAGACCGACATCGCGCGCCTGCGTGGCCAGCGTGACCGCGACAACGAACGCCGCCTGGCCTGCCACGAGCTGGTCAGCATCAGCTGGAACGAGATCGACATCGCCGCTCCGCAGCAGCGCCTGAGCGACATCGAGGCCACGCTGCGCGACCTGCGCGAAGGCAACGCCGACCTGGCCAAGCTGGCCAAGCAGATCGATGCGGTGCGCGCTGACATCGAACAGTCGCGCCGCACCTATGAAGACGTCCGCGTCGAGCGTGGCCAGCTGGTCAAGGAACGTGATCGCCTCGACCGCGCACGCCAGCAGAGCCGTGCGCTGGTGCTGCCGAGCCTGGCCCAGGAGCAGGAAGCCGGCCTGGCCGAGCGCCTGCAGGAGCAGGGCCCGCTCAGCCTGGAAACGCTGGAAGCGCACATGCGCCAGGTCAGCAACGCGCTGAACGAGCAGCTGTCCTCCTCGCAGCAGGACCTCAACCGCATCGAGAACCAGCTGATCGGCTGCTTCCGCCGCTTCATCCAGCAGTGGCCGGAGGAATCGGGCGACTTCACCGTGTCGGTGGCCTCGGCCGAGGACTTCCTCGCCCGCCTCGAACGCTTGGAGCGCGATGGCCTGCCGCAGCACGAAGAGCGCTTCTTCGACCTGCTGCAGAACCAGAGCAAGAACAACCTGCTGGCGCTGCAGCGCCATAGTGCCGAAGCCCGCAAGTCGATCGGCCAGCGCCTGGACGAAGTGAATGCCAGCCTGGAACAGGTGCCGTTCAACCGTGGCACGTTGCTGACCATCGAACTGAGCGACCGCCGTCTGCCGGAAGTGGGCGAGTTCCACCTGCAGCTGCGCGAGGTGCTGTCGCAGCAGCAGACCGAGCAGCGCGAGCTGGCCGAATCGCAGTTCACTGTGCTGCGGCAGCTGGTCAACCGCCTCGGCTCGCAGGAAGGCGAGGACAAGCGCTGGCGCGAGCTGGTGCTGGACGTGCGCATGCACGTGGAGTTCATCGGCGTCGAGCTGGATGCGGAAACGCGCCAGCAGGTCGAGATCTACCGCAGCGGCGCCGGCAAGTCCGGTGGCCAGCGCCAGAAGCTGGCCACGACCTGCCTGGCCGCAGCGCTGCGCTACCAGCTCGGCGGTGCCGACAGCCAGCTGCCCAGCTATGCGGCCGTGGTGCTCGACGAAGCCTTCGACAAGGCCGACAACGAGTTCACCGCGCTGGCGATGAACATCTTCGACAACTTCGGCTTCCAGATGGTGGTCGCCACCCCGCTGAAGTCGGTGATGACGCTGGAGCCGTTCATCGGCGGCGCCTGCTTCGTCGAAATCAGCGGCCGCCACGACTCCGGCGTGCTGCTGATCGAGTACGACGAAGAGGGCAAGCGCCTGAAGCTGCCCGAGCGCAGCCGCCAGCAGGCCAACGAACCGGAAGAAGCCGAGGCCTGACGCCTGGCCGATTGAACGACAATGCCGGCCATCGGCCGGCATTGTCGGTGGGCGGGTTCATGACCCGGTAGTGCCGGCCGCTGGCCGGCAACACCCTTCACGCCCCGCGGAACGTATCCCACGCCATCCGCGCGATCAGCACCACCACCAGTCCCACGAACAGCTTGCGGATGAACGGCGTACCTCCCTTCAGCGCCAGACGCGTGCCCACCACCGAACCGATGATGTTGGCCGCTGCCATCGGCAGCGCGAACAGCCACAGGATGTTGCCGGTCGGCACGAAGAACGAGATCGCCGCCACATTCGTCGCCAGGTTCACCACCTTCGATGCCGCCGAGGCGCGCAGGAAATCCAGGCCGAAGAAGCGCACGAACAGGAAGATCAGGAAGCTGCCGGTGCCCGGCCCGAAGAAGCCGTCGTAGAAGCCGATCGCCGCACCGATGGCCAGCGCGATCGCCAGCTCGCGGCGGCCGATCTCCTGCGGCCGGTGCAGCGCGCCGAAATCCTTCTTCCACAGCGTGTAGGCCAGCATCGCGATCAGCAGTACCAGCACCAGTGGGCGCACCGCGTCCTTGGGCAGCAGGCTTACCGCGGTGGCGCCGGCGAAGGAGAAGACGAAGGCCGTGCCTGCCGCGAACAGCACCGGCTTCCACGGGAAGCGTACGTTGCGCGCGTAACGCCAGGCGGCCGCGCCGGTGCCGAACATCGAACTGAACTTGTTGGTACCGAACAGCATCGCCGGCGTCTGCTGCGGCAGTACGGTGAACAGGCCGGGTAGCTGCACCAGCCCACCGCCACCGACGGCGGCATCGACCAGGCCGGCGATGAAGGCGATCACCACCAGCCACCACAACTCAGGGGGAACCAGTTCCAGCACGGCGATCAATCGATGTGGGGGCGCGACAGCATACGCCTGTCCTGCACCGGCTGACCCGTGCCCCGCGTGGATCAATCCGCACAACCCGGCGACAATGCCCGCATGAGCCGAAAACCCACCGATCCCTGCCCCTGTGGCTTTCCCGCCGACTACGCCGCCTGCTGTGGCCGTTTCCATGCCGGTGAGGCCGCACCCGATGCCGAACGCCTGATGCGTTCGCGCTACAGCGCCTATGTGCGGGGGCTGGCGGACTACCTGCGCCAGAGCTGGCACCCGGACACCCGCCCGGCCGAGCTGGCGTTGGACGATGCGCCGGGCCAGCGTACGTACTGGCTGGGCCTGACCGTGCACGAACACACGGTCACCGGTGCCGACAGTGCCGAAGTGCGCTTCACCGCCCGCTATCGCGTGGGCGGCGGCAGCGCGGTGAAGATGACCGAGCACAGTCGCTTCCTGCGCATCGACGGCCGCTGGTACTACCTCGACGCGGTCTGAGCCTCAGCCGCCGCGCACCGCCAGCACGCGCTGTCCGGCGTGTGCCCGGACCTGGTTGCGGCCACCGTCCTTGGCTGCGTACAGCGCCTGGTCGGCGGCCTTGATCACTGCGGCCGGCCGCTCATCCACGCGGCTGTCCGCCAGACCGATGCTCACCGTCACCTGCACCGTCTGCCCGCTTCCGCCGCGTCCGCGCTGCTGGCGCCCCGTTTCATCGTCACGGCTGCGGGTGCTCCGGTCGCGCAGCTGCATGCGAGTGTCCTCGATGGTCTGCCGCAGCGCCTCGACCGCATCCACGCAGGCCGCTGCGGGACGATCCAGGAACACCACCGCGAACTCCTCGCCGCCATAGCGGAACGCCCGGCCACCGTCGCCCACCCGCCCCAGCCGCGAGGCCACCAGGCGCAGCACATCGTCGCCGGTGTCGTGGCCGTGGGTGTCGTTGAACGATTTGAAGTGGTCCACGTCCACAATTGCGATGCTGTAGGTGCCGCGCGCCCGTTGCAGGGTCTCATTGAAGGCGCGGCGCCCCGGCAGGCCGGTCAGTTCATCGCGGAAGGCCATATGGAAGGACTCCTGCAGCATCGCGCCCAGCATCAGCAGCAGGGCCGCACTGGCCAGTGCCGGCAACAGCACCGGCTGCAGGAACACCCGTGGCAGCATCCACCACAGGCACAGCAGGGCCAGCAGCATCGCCGTGTGCAATGGGCGCGGATGCCGCCAGGCCTGCCAGCCCAGCGCGGCGGTTGCCAACAGGAACAGCAGGGCTGGCAGTTGTGCCAGCGCGTTCCAGTCGGCCGGAATCCAGCTCCAGTGGCGGTTGGACAGCAGATCGTGCATGCCACGCGGTTGCTGCGTGGCCAGCAGCAGGAAGATCATCAGCGCGGTGCCACTGGCAACGCCCCGCAGCAGCAGGTCGCGGCGGCGGCGGCCGCGCTCGGGCCACAACGCCAGGCCAGCGAACAGCAAGGGCAACCAGGCCGAAATGGCATGGAAGCGCAGCGGTGTCAGCGCCGTGACATGGCCGCTGTGCAGGTAGCCACCCACGTCCTGGTGCAGCAGGGCGAACATCACGGCCACCAGCAGCATCAGGCAGAGCGTACGCACCTGGTGGTAGAGCAGGGCCAGGCCGGCGCCGAGGCAGGCCAGCAGCCAGGGCAGGATGCGTTGGGCCGGATTGGCCACGTCTTCGTTGCCCAGCGCCGCCCACAGCACCACGGCAACCAGCACGGCGGGCAGCACGAACAGGTAATGCGCAGGCTGGCGGAGCGGATGCAGGGGCAAGCAGGAATTCCAGCGCGGTGACGACGCGGCCGCAGCATTGCCGTTAGCGGCGTCCGCAGCGGCTTCTTGAATGCGGGACGGTCACGCATGTGAACGCGTTGACGTCGAACCATGACATCGCACTCACCCTGCTGCGCAGATGCTGCCCAAATGGACAGCGCAGCCGCCGCCGTCGCTGCCCCGCAGCGCGATATCGCCCGCCAGTACGCACGTGTGCGCGACCGCAGCATGCAGCTGGCGGCCCCCCTCAGTGCCGAAGATGCCATGCTGCAGAGCATGGCCGATGCCAGCCCCAGCAAGTGGCACCTGGCGCACACCACCTGGTTCTTCGAACGCTTCGTACTGGCCGGCTTCCCGGCTGCACCGGCGCATGACCCTGCCTGGGACTACCTGTTCAACAGCTACTACAAGAGCATCGGCCCGGCCCATGCGCGGCCGCAGCGCGGGCTGCTGTCACGGCCCTCGCTGCAGCAGGTGCAGGACTACCGCCACCAGATCGACGCGCAGGTACAGTCACGGCTGGACGCGGGCGATCTCGACGACCAGGCGCTCCAGCACCTGCAGCTGGGCCTGCAGCACGAACAGCAGCACCAGGAGCTGCTGCTCACCGACATCAAGCACGCGTTCTGGTGCAATCCGTTGCAGCCGGCCTACCGCGACGACCTGCCAACCGTCCCCGGCACTGCCAGTGCACAGGGCTGGATCGAATCGCCCGAACGCATCGTCACCATCGGTGCCGCAGCCTGGCCACAGCATGCCGCGTTCGCCTATGACAACGAATCGCCGCCGCATCGCGTGCTGCTGCCCGCCCATGCCCTGGCCGAGCGCCCCCTCAGCAACGCCGAGTACCGCGCCTTCATCGAGGCTGGCGGCTACCGCGAGCCACGCTGGTGGCTCAGCGAAGGCTGGGCATTGCGTGAAACCGAAGACTGGCGGCACCCGCTGTACTGGGACGACAGCCTGCAGCGTGAATACACCCTGGGCGGCTGGCGCGAACTGGACCCGCATGCCCCGGTCTGCCATCTCAGCTACTTCGAAGCCGACGCCTGTGCCCGCTGGGCCGGGGCGCGCCTGCCCAGCGAGTTCGAGTGGGAGGCCGCGGCCGCGTCTCAGCCGGTGCGGGGCCACTTCGCCGATGACGATCACCTGCACCCGCAGGCCGGGCAGGGCGGTGGGCTGCGCCAGCTGTTCGGTGATGTCTGGGAATGGACCCACAGCGCCTATGGCGCCTACCCGGGCTTCCGCCCCTTTGCCGGCAACCTCGGCGAGTACAACGGCAAATTCATGTGTGGCCAATGGGTGCTGCGCGGTGGCAGCTGCGCCACGCCCCGTGGCCATGTGCGCGCCAGCTACCGCAACTTCTTCATGCCACCGGCGCGCTGGCAGTTCTCCGGCCTGCGCCTGGCCCGGGATCTGGCATGAGCACGGTGCACGACGCGCTGCAGGCGCTGACCGATCTCACGCCCGGTCGCCAGCAGATCCTCGCTGACGTGGTGGCCGGCTTGTCGCGCACACCGCGCCAGCTGCCGTCCAAGTACTTCTACGATGCACGTGGCTCGCGCCTGTTCGAACAGATCACCCGGACCCGCGAGTACTACCCCACGCGTACCGAGCTGACCCTGCTTTCGCGGGTACTGCCGGACATCGCCCGCAGCGTCGGCCCGCGCCTGCACGTGGTGGAGCTGGGCAGTGGCAGTGGCCGCAAGACCGCACTGCTGCTGGCCGCGCTGCGTGAACCGGTGGCGTATACCCCCATCGAGATCTCGCGTGCCGCGCTGCTGTCCAGCATCGACCATCTCGCCCCGGCGCTGCCCGAGGTCGAGATGCTGCCGGTCTGTGCAGACTTCACCCGTCCCGTTGCCGTGCCCATGCCCGAACGCGAACCCGCGCGGCGGTTGCTGTTCTTCCCCGGGTCTACGCTGGGCAACTTTGAAGGCGAGGACGCGGTCGCGCTGTTGCGCGCGATGCGCCAGACCATGGGCCGTGATGGCCTGGCCCTGGTTGGCATCGACCTGCACAAGGACCCGGCATTGATCGAGGCGGCCTACAACGATGCACAAGGTGTCACCGCCGCGTTCACCCTCAACCTGCTGGCGCGCCTCAACCGCGAGATCGGCAGCGACTTCGATCTCGATGGCTTCCGCCATCGTGCCCGCTACAGTGTCGCGCGGCTGCGCATCGAGACCGATCTGGTCAGCCAGCGGGCACAGGACGTCCTGCTGGATGGCCGCACCTTCCATTTCGAGGCCGACGAACCGATCCGCGTCGAATACAGCCACAAGTACACCGACGACAGCTTCGAAGCGCTGCTGCAGCCCGCTGGCTTGCAGGTCATGCAGCGCTGGGATGCTGAAGGCCCGGCCTATGGCCTGCGCCTGTTGCGCGGCATATAGGCGCCGGCAGCCGGCGCCGCTTCAGGTTCGATGGCGCCGCTCCGCCTAAGATGGCCCTGCAACGGCAACACGGAGGACGCCATGCCCATTCTGACCACGCTCGGCCTGGCGGCCGCTCTTGCCTCGGCACCGACAGCGCCTGCCGCCCCTGCCGCCGGCGTCGATCCGGCGTTCAGCCGCTGCCTGTCGGGCCTGCAGGCCACTGCTGCGACACAAGGCATCAGTCCCGACCGCTTCAATGAGATCACCGCCGGCCTCACACCCGACCCCAGCGTGCTCGGCCTGCTCGATGCACAGCCCGAATTCACCACGCCGATCTGGGACTACCTGGCCGCGCTGGTCGATCGCCAGCGCGTGGACGATGGGCGCGCCCTGCTGCAGCAGCACCGCGACCTGCTCGATCGCGTGTCGGCCCAGTACGGCGTCGATCCGGCCACCATCGTCGCGGTCTGGGGCGTGGAGAGCGACTACGGCCGTGTGTTCGGCAAGCGCCCGCTGCTGCAGTCATTGGCTACGCTGTCCTGCGCCGGCCGCCGCCAGTCCTTCTTCCGCGGTGAGCTGCAGGCCCTGCTCAAGCTGATCGACCGCGGCGACCTGCAGGCGCAGGGACTCACCGGCTCCTGGGCCGGTGCCTTCGGGCACACGCAGTTCATGCCCAGCACCTATGCACGCATCGCCGTCGATGGTGATGGCGATGGCCGCCGCGACCTGGTCGGCAGCATTCCCGATGCACTGGCCTCCACCGCCAACTACCTCAAGCGCGCCGGCTGGCGCAGCGGCGAGCCGTGGGGCATGGAAGTGCGGATCCCGGCGGGTTTCAATGCCAGCCAGGCGGGACGTACCCAACGTCGGGCCCTGGCTGACTGGCGCGCGCAGGGGGTGACCGCGCTGGATGGGAGTGTGCTGGCCCCGGCCAATCTCCCGGCCGACGCGCGTGCCGCCCTGCTGTTGCCGGCCGGCAGCAAGGGCCCGGCGCTGCTGGTGTTCCGCAACTACGACGCGATCTACAGCTACAACGCCGCCGAAAGCTACGCGCTGGCGATCGCCACGCTGGCCGACCAGCTGCGTGGCGGTACCGGGCTGGCCACCGCCTGGCCGACCGACGATCCCGGCATCGGCCGTGATGAGCGCCGCCAGCTGCAGACGCTGCTGCTGGCCCGCGGCCACGATATCGGCGCCGCCGACGGCATGATCGGCACCGCCACGCGTCGCGCGATCCAGGCCGAGCAGCAACGCCTTGGATGGGCCAATGCGGATGGGCGCGCCGGACAACGCATCCTGCGCGCGCTGCAGCAGGAGGCTGCAACGGCGCCTGCGGCCACCCGCCAGGCCTTGCCGTTCGAACGCTGACCGCGACATCATCGCTGCGGTCATCCAGGAGCGTCATCGCATGCAGTTGAATCCGGACATCCGCATCGGCCTGTTCCACGGGCTCGAGGCCTGGCACGTGCGTACCCCCAGTGCCACCGCGGTCATCAGCGTGTTCGGTGGACAGCTGTTGTCGTTCATCCCCGAAGGGCAGCCGGACCTTCTGTGGCTGTCGCCGCAACGCGCGGAGCTGCCGACGCCGATCCGCGGTGGCGTGCCGGTGTGCTGGCCGTGGTTCGGCCGCCAGGGGCAGGATGCTGATGCTCCCGCACATGGCCTGGTGCGAACCGCGCGCTGGGAGTTGCAGCACGCCGCGCAGAATGAGGCCGGCGATGTGGAACTCCAGTTGGCCCCGTCACTGCCTGGCCATCCCGGCCTGCGCCTGCAGATGCAGCTGGGCATCGGCCGCCAGCTGCGCCAGCAGCTGACCACCGGGAACACGGGAACGTCGCCGGTGACATTCACCCAGGCCCTGCACAGCTACTTCCGGGTGGGGGATGCCAACCAGGTCGAGGTCGAGGGCCTTGATGGCCTGCAGTACCTGGACAAGTACGAGGACTACGCGCAGCAACGTACGCAACAGGGACCGTGGTCACTGCGCGATCCGCGTGATCCCGGGCGCAGTGATCGCATCTATACCGGTACCGATGGCCAATACGTGCTGCGTGATCCTGTCCTGCAGCGACGCATCGAGATCCGCAGCGAAGGCAGCCAGACCCTGGTGGCCTGGAATCCGGGTGCCGAGGCGGCGGCGAACATGGCTGATATCGGCGATGGCTGGCGCGACTATGTCTGCCTGGAAGTAGCCAACGCCGGGCCAGAGCAGATTACCCTTGTGCCGGGCGCGCGCCATCAGCTGGTGCAGACCCTGGCCAGTTCTGCGCTGTAAGCGCTGGCAGCAGTTTCAGTTTGTCGATGTGGATAACAAGGATGAAAAACATGCAGGAAGCGCAGTGGTGGTACGCCAACGGCAGGCAGAGCGAAGGACCGGTGGACCTGGCCGGTCTGCGTCGCCTGCAGCAGGACGGGACGGTGACGGCACGCACGCTGCTGTGGTGCGAAGGCATGTCGTCGTGGCGGCCGTTGGCGGAGCTGGAGCAGGTTTCAACACCCATCGCGGTGGCTCCGCTCCCGGATATCAATGCGGTCCCGGCGGTTGAGGGCATCGCGCCAAGTGTCGGCGACCCGTCCGATCCGTATCGTGCGCCTGCCGCTGCACCGGAGATGGCTGCGGCCGCCGGGCTGGAGGGCGAGATGGCCTTGTATGCCAGCGTGGTCGGCGGCAACTTCCCGGTCTACCGCCAGCGCTGGCGCCTGGATCAAGGCATCGCCACGGGTACCGGAACCTGGCACTGGCCGGCATTCCTGATCGGCCTGGTGTGGATGATGTACCGCCGGATGTACCGTCTCGCGGCGCTCTGGGTTGGCCTGCTGCTGCTGATCAGTGTGGTCGAGACACTGCTGGGGGTTCCCGACGGCCTGTCGATGGTCATCACCTTCGCGCTCAGCATCACCACGGGCATGTTCGGCAACAGTTGGTACCTGGCCCATTGCCAGCGGCAGATCGCCCGGGCCCGTGCCGTGGCGGGGGGCGATGAAGCGCGCATGCGCAGTGAACTGGCCGCGCGTGGTGGCACCAGCGTAGTTGCCACACTGGTGGCCATCGTCATCATGCTGGCGGTGGGTACGGTTGGTGCTGTGCTGGCGGGATAGGCTGGATCAGCGGCCCTCGCGGGGCCGCAATACCAGCAGGCACAGCGCACCGGCCACCAGGCCCCAGAACGCCGAGCCGATGCCGGCCAGCGTGACACCGGAGGCGGTGACCAGGAAGGTGACCAGTGCCGCCTCGCGGTCCCGCTCTACCGCCAGCGCACTGGCCAGGCTGTTGGCGATGGTGCCGAACAGCGCGATACCGGCCACGCAGGCCACCAGCTCCTTCGGGAAGGCGGCGAACAGTGCGGCAACCGTTGCACCGAACAGCCCGATGACAATATAGAAGGCCCCGGCGGCCATGGCGGCGGTATAGCGCCGTGCCGGATCTTCATGCGCATCGCGACCCATGCAGATCGCGGCCGTGATCGCGGCCAGGTTCAGCGCGTAGGCACCGAACGGCGCCAGCAACGTATTGACCACACCGATCCAGCCGATCAGCGGCGATACCGGGGCGTCGTAGCCGGATGCCCGCATCACCGCCACGCCCGGAATGTTCTGCGAGGCCATGGTGACCACGAACAGGGGCAGGGCGATCCCGGCTACCGCAGTCCAGGACAAGGATGGGGTCACCCATTGCGGTACCGCCAGTTGCAGCTGCACCTGCTGTGCGTGCAGCAGACCGCGGCTGGCCGCGACCGCGATGCCGACCAGCAGGGTGGCGATGACCGCATAGCGCGGGAACAGGCGGCGCCCTGCCAGCCAGGTGGCGAACATGGCCAGCGCCAGCACCAGCTGGGTGTTCATCGCCACGAACACGTCCAGACCGAAGCGCAGCAGCACGCCGGCCAGCATGCCGGCGGCCAGTGCCATCGGCACCCGCTGCATCAACCGGGCGAAGATGCCGGAGAACCCGGCCAGCATGCCCAGCACCGCAGCAAGCAGGAAGGCGCCGGTCGCTTCAGAGAGCGAGGCACCGCCGGCACCGACCACCAGCATCGCCGCGCCCGGTGTCGACCATGCAGTCACCACCGGCACGCGATAGCGCAGTGACAACCCGATGCAGGTCACGCCCATGCCCAGTCCCAATGCCCACATCCAGGAGGCGATCTGCGCCTGGTTGGCACCGACGGCCTGCGCGGCCTGGAACACGATCACTGCGGAACTGGCGAAACCGACCAGCACGGTAATGAAGCCGGCGACGACTGCCGGCACTGAAAGGTCGCGCCACCACGCTTGCCGCACCTGCATGTTCATTGCCGTCTCTCCTGTGTGCATCCATGCATTGTGCATCCCTATATTGATAGGGGTTGCGGCGTTGACCGCGCAACGCGCGGGCAACGCCGCAGCGATCTTCGAGCGTACGCCATGCCTGATGTCGCGGTGCTTCTGTCATCACCATGCAAAAAAGCGCTTGACGAAATCTGCAGGATCTCTAGAATTCGCTCCCTTGCTGCAGCGCATCGCTTCTTCGGAAACGGCACGCGAGCAGTGACGCCACCACCGACGAACGAGATGATCGAACGAAGGTGTTGACGGACTCGAAAAGTCCGGCATAATAGGCGGCTCGCAACGACGAAAGGCCTTCGGGTCCAACGACGAAGCAGCATCGGCAACAACGTCCACTCCGGTGAGGCGGCCTTGAAAAAAGGTGTTGACGAAGCGGAAAAGCCGGCTATAATGGGCGGCTCGCTACGAAGGAAACTTCGCAGCACACGGGAACGGCGCTGAGGCCACTTCCCTTAGATCTTTGAAAGTATGCGCAGGTATCTTGTGAAGGCGCCTGCAGGAAGGATGATTGTCCATCTTGCAGACGTTTGATCAAGCAACTATTAATTGTTTTAAAGCAAGCGATACGTTGCCAGCATCAATCATCTGCAGCTTTA
>NZ_JCAFUL010000014.1:0-93401 GCF_059371315.1 Stenotrophomonas sp. YJH_SMC_8
CGTGGGCGCCAAGCTACATGGCGATCGTCGAGATCCAGGCTTGTACGGCGGCCCACGCCGGCTCTCGGCACCTACGCTGCCAGATTCCGATCAGATAAGGCTTGGCAGCCGCATCCATGCGGCTGACACCCCCGCGAACCCATGCCTCCCCACCCCTGACAGTCTCCTGGCACGTCCGGTAGATCCACGCCATGCGTGGATATCATCCGCACCGTGAATGTGCCGGCTATCGGATGAGAATCACCTACGACCAAACCAGATGGTCTTCTGTATCCAACCTGTGTGTGCCACGGCAGTGGCTCTGGTTCACGTCCAGGTCGTACGTGTTCTTGTCCTGCTCGCTGCACGTCTCCAGCCTCTACGCCTGAACGGTTCGCAGAGCCACGTCATTCTCCGCTGGCCACTGTTGCCTGGACTCCGTTGAGCATCAACCGGTCGAGCAGCTGTCGTCCCCTGCGCCGGCCCCGCCTAGCGGCGATTGAACCAGATGAGCTGCTGCTGCCAGCCGGCACCGGCCATGCAGGCATTGAACTCGCTGCTGCGGTCGGACGCGTTGACGTCCACGATGTAACTCTCATCTTTCGGCATCGGCACCATGTTGTACTTGCCGTCAATGGCGCAGACTTCATCAAGCCTGCAGGGCACCTTGCGGTCTTCGTAGACAGTGCGCGTGGCCACTTCATTCCTGACCGGCCAATGATCGTCGGCCTGCGCCCTGCAACTCGAATGGGCGGGGCCGAATGACCGCGCACCCGCATCCATCTTCACCCATTCCATCGTGCAGCCACTGCTGGCAAGCATGATGCCAATCACCCCCATCATCCCCATCGCGCGCGCGATCATCGAAGTACTCCTTTCCCTGGCGCTCGCCGGAATTTCTGCGGCAATCCGATGATGTTTCGCGGCAAGAGGGCTGTCCACGACCGGAATCGCTTCCAGCGGTAGCGCTGCCCTCCCCATTCAGCCGGCGCTATGCTTGCCTCGATCCAACCGCTTCGCGTTGCCCACACAGCAGGCAGGCGGTCGCCGCGCGGGCCCCGCATCGGGCCGGATCACGTAAAATGCCGTCCATGGACACCACCACCTTCCCCTACGACACCGCCCGCCTGGGCGAACTGGCCCAGCTGCTGATCGACAACGTCCGCGAACTGGCCCAGGCCGGCTGGACCCCGGCCACCAGCAGCAACTTCTCCCACCGCCTGGACGACCGCCACGCCGCGATCACCGTCTCGGGCAAGGACAAGGGCCGCCTGATCGAGGACGACATCATGGTGGTGGACTTCGACGGCAAGGCCGTCGGCCGCCCGCTGCGCCCCTCCGCCGAAACCCTGCTGCACACCCAGCTGTACCGCCGCTTCCCGGAAATCGGCTGCGTACTGCACACCCATTCGCCGGTGCAGACCATTGCCTCGCGCCTGTACGCGCCGCAGGGCCATGTGCATCTGGAAGGCTACGAGCTGCTGAAGGCCTTCGCCGGCAACAGCACCCATGAGATGGCCGTGGACGTGCCCGTGTTCGCCAACACCCAGGACATGGACGTGCTCTCGGCCCAGGTCGACGACCTGCTCGACCGGCAGAACCTGTGGGGCTACCTGATCGACGGCCATGGCCTGTACGCCTGGGGCCGTGACATGGCCGAAGCGCGCCGCCACCTGGAAGCCTTCGAATTCCTGTTCCACTGCGAGCTGGAGCTGCGCAAGCTGCGCGGCTGAACCCGCGCGCAGGTGCAGATGCCGATCCGGAATCTGCGCCCCGCCCCCGCCCTGCTACCCTGTCTTCCCCCCGAGACGTTCAAGCTGCCGCCATGAGCCGACTGCGCATCTACGACGACACCCGCCCCGAATCGCCGCTGCTGGACACCCAGGACGGCGCGGTCATTGCTGCCGAACTGCAGAAGATCGGCGTCACCTTCGAACGCTGGCAGGCCACTGCACCGGTCGCACCCGGCGCCAGCCAGGAGGAAGTGTTCGCCGCCTACCGCGCCGACATCGACCGCCTGGTGGCCGAGAACGGCTTCAAGAGCGTGGATGTGGCCTCGATCGCCCCGGACAACCCGAACCGCGCCGAGCTGCGCAGGAAGTTCCTCGACGAGCACTTCCACAAGGAAGACGAGGTGCGCTTCTTCGTCGCCGGCTCCGGCCTGTTCACCCTGCACGTGGAAGACAAGGTCTACGAGATCGAGTGCGTGAAGGATGACCTGATCGCCGTACCCGATGGCACCACCCACTGGTTCGACATGGGCGATGAGCCCAGCTTCGTGGCGATCCGCTTCTTCACCGAGCCGGATGGCTGGGTCGGTCATTTCACCGGCACCGACATCGCGCAGAAGTTCCCCCGTTACGTACCCACCCAGGCGTCCTGATCCATGCAGCCCCGCGTCATCCTGACCGATATCGAAGGCACCACCAGCAGCATCTCGTTCGTCAAGAACGTGCTGTTCCCCTATGCCCGCAAGGCCTTGCCCGGCTTCGTCGCCGAACACGGCCAGGACCCGGACGTGCGTCGCTGGCTGGACGCGGTGGCCACCGAGATCGGCGGCGCCTGCCAGGACAGCCTAGTGGTTGAAACGCTGCAGGGCTGGATCGACCAGGACCGCAAGCACACCGCGCTGAAGGCGCTGCAGGGCCAGATCTGGGACGAAGGCTACCGCCGGGGCGATTACACCGCGCATTTCTACCCGGAAGTGGCACCGATACTGAAGGGCTGGCACGCCTCGGGCCTGCCGCTCTACGTGTACTCCTCCGGCTCGGTGCCGGCGCAGAAGCTGTTCTTCGGCTTCAGCGATGCCGGCGACCTCAGCCCGCTGGTATCGGGCTGGTTCGATACCGAAGTCGGCGGCAAGCGCGAGGCCGACAGCTACCGCCGCATCGTGCAGGCGATCGGCGTACCGGCCGGCGAGATCCTGTTCCTGTCGGATGTGGTGGAAGAGCTGGACGCTGCCCGCGAAGCCGGCCTGCAGACCCGCCTGATCGACCGCCTGGATGATTACCCGCTGCCGCGCACCGGCCAGACCGCCAACGGCCACGAGCGGGTTGAGAATTTCCAGCAGATCCAACTGTAAGGGTGTGCGGACCAACGGTCCGCAACCACCTCAACGGTCCGCACCCTCGCCGGGCATGGCCCGGCGCTACCATGGTCCATGAATGGTAGCGCCGGGCCATGCCCGGCGGATGCCCTCAACGGTCGTTGAGGGTCTTCACCTTCAGCGCTTCGCGCAGGGTGGTCAGGTCCACCGGGCCGCGTACCGCGATATCGCGCGTTTCACCCGGCAGCAGGTCCAGCAGGTTGTCTTCAAGCGTCACGTCCAGCGCGCCGAAGTCGATCCACGCCGCACGCACATAGGCCGCGCTCTGCAGCCGCAGGCGATAATGATCGCCGTCGATGGCGAGAGTCGCTTTCAGTTTCTGCCGTGGCAGCACCTGGTCCCTCGCCTCGACGAAACCGACCACCTGCCGCGCGCTCACCTTGCCGTCCTGCAGCAGTTCGAACACCGCCACCGTCCGCTTTGGATCGGCACCGGCCAGCAGCTCCGCGTCGCGGAAGTCACCGAGCGCGGTGACACCTTCCGCGGTCAACGCCACCGCCTCCTCGCGCTGCCGCAGCACCTTGCCGTCCACGTCCACCACCCGCAGCCGCCAACGTGCATCCTGCGCGGCGCCATCATTGATCAGGCGCACCCGCGTATTGCCCTCGTCGCGCAGCGCAGCCACCGTCACCGGCGCGAAGAAACGCCGCGCGGCAAAGTGCAGCGCCTTCCAGCGGCCGAAGTAGTCCACGCTGGACCATGAAGCGCCCGGCCAGACATCGTTGAGCTGCCAGTACAGCGAACCCATCGTGTACGGACGCGAGGCACGGTGATGCAGCGCCGCCAGCGCGATGCCATCGGCCTGCATCACCTGGCTCAGGTAGACGAAGTCCTCGAAGTCCTTCGGCGTGCCGTAGCCCAGTTCGATGTAATGCAGCAGGCGGCTGTTGCCCTCGCCGGCCATGAATTTCTGGTGTGCGCGGATCACCGGGCTGTCGATGCGCTGCTCGGCACCGGTGGCGATCTGGTCGACCGTCGCCACCGACGGCCACGCCTGCAGGCCGTACTCGGACATGAAGCGCGGCGTCTCGCGCAGGTAGGCCTGCACCGGCAGCGCCGGATTGCCCCAGACCTGCCAGTAGTGCTTGTCGCCGCGGCTCGAGTCGTTGGCCTTTTCATCCAGATCGTTGCTGGGCGAACTGGACCAGTACGGCACGCCAAGCCCTTCCTCGCCAACCACCGCACGCAGATCGTGGCCGAACAGGTCGACATAGCCCTGCCAGACCTTCGCCGCGAACGCCGGATCGGCCGCCTTCAGGTCGCGGCCATGGCCCCAGTCCTTCCAGGCGGTTTCCTCTTCGTTGTTGCCACACCACAGCACGATGCTGGGGTGATGCCGCAGGCGCCGCACGTTGTCGCGCGCCTCGGCGACCACGCTGGCGCGGAACGCCGGATCGTAACCGGGCTGCATGCCGCCGCCGAACATGAAGTCCTGCCAGACCAGCAGGCCGAGCTCATCGGCGATGTCGAAGAACGCGTCGTCCTCGTAATAGCCGCCACCCCAGTTGCGCAGCATGTTCATGTTGGCGTCGCGCGCGGCCACCAGCACCTGGCGCAGGCGCGCGGCATCAACGCGTGCGGGGAAGGCATCGAACGGAATCACGTTCGCGCCCTTGGCGAAGATCGGCACGCCATTGATGACGAAAGCGAAGCCCTGCCCGCCCTTGTCGTCCGTTTCGCGGCGCAGTTCGACCGTACGCAGGCCGATGCGCTGCTCGCGGGCCAGCTCCGGCGCGCCACCGTCGTCCAGGCGTGCCTGCACCGTGTAGCGGTCCTGCGCACCGTGGCCTACTGGCCACCAGCGCCGCGGATCAGCCAGTTCAACCGGAACCTCGATGCTGTTCTGGCCGGGCTTCAGCAGCACCGTGCGCTTCACCTGGGCCACGCTGCGACCCTGCGGATCGCGCACATCCACATTGACCACCGCAGAACCTGCTGCACTGCCCTGCTCCACCTGCAGCAGCACCGCCAGCTTCGCCTGCTCCGCGCTCAATGCATCGGTGCGCACGGCCAGATCGGTCAATCGATGCGTATCCCAGGCCTGCAGGTCGACACCGCGCCAGACGCCGGCGGTGACATAGCGCGGGCCCCAGTCCCAACCGAAGTGGTAGGCCGGTTTTCGCGCGAAGTTGCCGACCATCGCGTCCTTCGGCTCATCGCCATAGGGCGAAGGATAGTTGCCGGCGATCTTGTGCGGCATCGCCTGCACGCCCGGCAACAGCGTGCGGATCGGCGACCGGAACACGATCTGCAGCTCATTGTCCTTCGCACGCAGGCGGCCTTCGACCCGGGCACGCCACGTGCGGTGTGCGTTGTCCGCGCGCAGCAGCGGCTTGCCGTTGAGCACGACCTCGGCATAGGTATCCAGCCCGTCGAAGCGCAGTTCGGCATTGGGCTTGGCAACCGTCGCGGCATCCACATCGAAGCGGGCGCGGTATTCCCAGTCCGCCAGGCCGATCCACTGCAGCTCGGCCTCCGGCGCGCCGACATACGGATCGCGGATCAGCGCATGGGCCAGAAGGTCGGTGTGCACGCTGCCGGGTACCTGGGCAGCACGCCACTGCTGCAGGCCCGGATGGGCCGCGCCCTGCGCGTCGCCGGGCAGCATGCGGAACTCCCACTGCGCCTGCAGCGGGGCCGCCGGTGCAGGGAACACAGAGGCTGCGATCAGCAGCAGGAGCAGGCGGACAACGAGGGGAAGGCGATGCACGGGATGCTCCTGTTTTTCCGCCGGGCATGGCCCGGCGCTACCAATTCAACACGCCACGGTAGCGCCGGACCACGTCCGGCGAGGGCGCAGCGCGGCAGACCTCAACGCACGACGTTCAACACTTCGTAGCACGCACCCATGGTGTGGTAATCCACCTTGCCGGCCGGGCTCTTCTCGTCGCTGTACTTGCGGTTGTCGGCATCGAGGATGCGGAACCAGGCGCCGTACTGGTGGTCGACGAAGTGCTCCCACGAGTACGCCCAGATGCGCTCGTACCACTGCCAGTAGCGGTCATCGCCGGTGCGCTTGGCCATCAGCGCGGCCGTAGCCAGCGTTTCCGCCTGCACCCAGAAGTACTTGTCATCGTCGCAGACGAAGCTGTCGCCGCCGATCGGGGCGCCGTCCATGCCCGGCTGCCGGCGCGTTTCCGGCGCGAAGCCGTAATACAGGCCACCGCGGGCGTCATCCCAGCTGCGCGCCACCGCCACATCGAACAGGTGCTGCGCGGTCGGCACCAGCCAATCGGCCTGCACGTGGCGATCGAGGATCAGCAGCAGCTTGGCCCACTCGGTCTGATGGCCGGGCTGGAAGCCCCACGGGCGGAACAGGTGCTTGGGGTCGTCCAGGTTGTAGTCCCAGTCGATCTCCCAGTTGACGTTGTAATGCTCCCAGACCAGGCCACCGGCCTTGGCGGCCTGGCGGCGGGTCATGTTGTCGGCCAGCTGCAGCGCGCGCTCCACATAGCGCTGCTCGCCACTGGCCTCGAACGCGGCCAGCATCGCCTCGCACATGTGCATGTTGGCGTTCTGGCCACGGTAGCCGGTGAAGTTCCACTGGCCATCGGCTTCGTCCTTGTACAGGCCATGCTGCGGTTCCCAGAAGCGCGCTTCCAGCAGCTGCCAGGTCTCGTCCATCCAGTCACGGGCCTGCTCGACACCGGCCTTCAGCGCGCAGCTGTAGGCCAGCAGCACGAAGGCCACGCCGTAGCAGTGGTTCATGTCGTCCTCGACCTTGCCGTCGCGCAGGGTCCAGGCATAGCCACCGGTGGCCGGATTGCGATGCACTTCGCGCAGGTAGCGCACGCCGTGCTCGACCGCCTCGCGATATTCGGCGTTGCCGAACTCGCGGTAGGCCATCGCGTAGTTGAAGACGAAGCGCGTGCTGCTCACCAGGTGGCGGTGGCTGGCATCGTAGATGCTGCCGTCATCCCGGAAGTAGTGGAAGAAGCCACCGTTCGGGTCGATGCAGCGCGGGTGGTAGAACGCCATCGTGTCGGCGATATGCGCACGCAGGAACGCGGGCGAACGGAAATCGGGCGAGGTGTTCATGCGGTAATGTCCTGGGCCTGCAGCAGCTGCTGCACTTCATCGAGCGAGGGCATCGCGGCGAACGCGCCCTTGCGGGTAACAGCCAGCGCGCCGACCGCGGCGCCGAAGCGCAGCGTGGCGGTGATCGCCTCCGGGTCCTGGCAGAACGCGGCAAAGCCTGCGCCCGCGCCCCCCCGCTCCAGCAGTCCGACCAGCACGCCACCGACAAAGGCATCGCCGGCGGCCGTGGTATCGACGGTGGCTACGCGGAAGCTGGTGACCGTGCCGTGGTTGTCGCGCGTGTACCAGTGCAGCGTGGCCGCACCATCGGTAACGATGACCCAGCGTGCCTGTGCGGCCAGCAGGCGCTTCAGCACCACCGCCTCACCATCGGCACCCAGCGGTGCCGCCAGGTAGTCCAGCTCCTCGCGCGACAGCTTGACCAGGTCGGCACGCTGCAGCGCCTGCCACAGGCGCGGCGTCGGATCTTCGTTGGCCGGCCACAGTGCCGGGCGCAGGTTGAGGTCCAGGCTGACCACCGCACCGGCGGCACGGGCGCGCTCCATGCCGGCGAAGGTCGCCTCGGCGATGGACGGCTCGGTCAGGCTGTTGGAGCAGACGTGGAAGCACTGCGCGCTGTCGAAGCACGCGGCCTGGAAGTCGCTGTCACGGAACAGCAGGTCGGCGGCCGGCGGGCGGTAGAAACTGAAGCTGCGCTCGCCGCTGGCATCCAGCGCGACGAAGGCCAGTGCGGTCTTGGCCGCATCGGTACGCACGATGTAATCCGTGCCTACGCCGTGTTCGACCAGGCTCTCGGCCAGGAAGTCACCAAACATGTCGCGGCCCAGCATGCCGACGAACTGGGTCTTCGCACCCAGTCGCGCTGCCGCCACCGCAACGTTGGCCGGCGCCCCGCCGGCGTACTGCAGGAACGCGCGCGGCGTGTCGGCCGAGGCCGGCGGCTGCGCTAGTAGATCGATCAAAATTTCGCCGAAGCAAATGATGGAACCCATTCCGGACTCAGCCTCCCTGCGTTGCGGAAGCCGGCGTACGTGCGCCGACCAGTCCGTAGAAAATGATGTAGCCGTAGCACAGCAGCGGCAGGATGAAGCTGGCCTGCACACCGATGTGGTCGGCCAGCACGCCCTGCAGGTACGGCACCACGGCGCCGCCGACGATGGCCATGATCAGCAGGCTGGAACCCTTGTTGGTCAGCGGGCCCAGGCGCTCGATGCTCAGCGCGAAGATGGTCGGGAACATGATCGAATTGAACAGGCCGATCGCCACCACCGAGTACAGCGCGATGTTGCCGGAGGTCAGCATGGTCGTGACCAGCAGTGCCACGTTGACCAGCGCGAAGATCGCCAGCAGGCGGCTGGGCGAGAAGCGCGCCAGCAGCGCCGAGCCGGCGAAGCGGCCGATCATTGCCATCGTCCAGTAGGCCGACACGTAGTGGGTGGCCTCCTGTTCGCTGAAGCCACCGATGTTCGGCATCGACAGGTAGTTGACCAGGAAGCTGCCGATCGATACTTCGGCACCGACGTAGAAGAAGATGCCCAGCACGCCCAGCAGCAGGTGGCGCTTGCGCAGCGCATCCAGGTAGCTGTGGTGGTGACCCTGGTCGGCCTGTTCGGTGGCGTCGCTCAGTGCCGGCAGGCGGAACAGGAACACGAACAGCGCCAGCAGTACCAGCGCTACCGCCAGGCCTACGTAGGGGCCCTGCACGGCCTGCGCCTCGGCGGCGCGGTAGGCCAGCTGTTCGGCAGCCGGCAGCGCGTTCAGTTCATCGGCGCTCTTGACCGTGTTGGACAGGATCAGCATGCCGCCGAAGATCGGGGCGATGGCCGTGCCCAGCGAGTTCAGTGCCTGCGCCAGGGTCAGGCGGCTGGAGCTGGTCTGCTCCGGGCCCAGCAGCGCGACGTAGGGGTTCGCAGCGACCTGCAGCACGGTGATGCCGGTGGCCAGCACGAACAGTGCGCCGAGGAAGGCGCCATAAACGCGCAGCTCGGCCGCCGGCCAGAAGCCCAGTGCGCCGATACCGGCGATCACCAGGCCGGCCACGATGCCCTTCTTGTAGCCCAGCGCCGCCACCAGGCGGCCGGCCGGCAGCGACATCAGGAAATAGGTGCCGAAGAAGGTGAACTGCACCAGCATCGCCTTGGCGTAGTTCAGCTCGAACACTGCCTTCAGGTGCGGGATCAGGATGTCATTGAGGCAGGTCAGGAAGCCCCACATGAAGAAGATCGTGGTGACCACGGCCAGCGCCTTGCCGTTGGTGACGGCGGGTGCGTTGCCCGAAGAACCCGATGGACGGGGCGTTGCGGAGATCGGCATGCGGTACGCGCCTCGATGCGCGGAAGGTCGTTGTTGCGTGGAAGGGGTACGTGGAAGGAATCAGTTCGGCCGTGCGGCACTGCTTTCGCGGATGCGCAACTGCACCGGCGCCACCGTGCGCCGTGGTGGCGCGTCCGGTTCGTCCAATCGTTGCAGCAGCAGCGCGGCCGCCTGCCGGCCTCGCTCGCGCGGATCGGCGGTGAGCGTGGTCAATGGCGGCACCGCGACCGATGCCTCGGAAATATCGTCGAAGCCGGTCACGGCAAAGTCACCGCCCGGACGAATGCCTCGCGAGTTCAGGCCCAGCATCAGGCCCAGCGCGACGGTGTCGTTGTAGCAGACCGCTGCACTCGGGCGATGGCCATCGGCAAACAGCTCATCGGTGCGCGCAGCGGCTTCCAGCCGGTTCGGCGCCGACTCGATCATCCAGCCCGGCGGCAGCGACAGACCGGCCTCGGCCAGCGCCTGCTGGAAGCCGGCACGGCGCTGGTGGCACGAGCTCGACGCCGCGTGGCCGCCGAAGAAAGCGATCTGGCGATGGCCGCGCTCGATCAGGTGACGCGTCGCCAGGTAGGCACCGTGCTGGTTGTCCAGGGTCAGGAAATCCCAGTCGGCCCCTTCCAGCTCGCGGTTGAACAGCAGCACGTTGGCATTGGCGCCCAATGCCTGGCGCAGCTGCGCGGTGTCGCTGCCTTCGGCCGGCGACAGGATCAGGCCGGCCGGGGTGTGCTCCATCAGCGTGGACAGCACCGCCTGCTGGCGCTCCGGCGATTCGCCGGTGCTGCCCAGCAATGTCACGTAGCCACGCCCGCCCAACGCCTCGTCCACACCGGACGCAAATTCGGCGAAGAACGGGTTGGACAGGTCGTTGATCACCAGCGCGATGCTCGACGAGGTACGACGACGCAGGTTGGCGGCCGCGCGGTTGTAGACATAGCGCTGGCGACGCAGTTCTGCCTCGACCTTGGCCCGGGTATCGACGTTGACCAGCGGGCTGCCGCGCAGCACCAGCGACACGGTTGCCCGTGACACGCCGATGGCACGCGCGATGTCGGTCACCGTCACCGCCTTGCCGGCGCGCTTGCTGGGACTGCTGCCGTTGTCGTTCATCGTCTTCCCGGACTCCGCTGGAGGCTCAAGCCTAATGGATCAGGGCCGTGTCGTGCCGTGCCGTTCGCTGGGTCACCGCGAACGGCACAGTCCGGCTCAGCGCAGCTGGCTGCCCGGTGCCGCGCACCAGGACACCGGCAGGTCCTTCACTGCCGTGCCCCAGCCCTGCTCCGGCGCCTTCCCGTCGAGCGCGAAGTGCAGGCGCGGGCCCTGCTGCAGGCGGTTCCAGTCCAGCCACACCGGTGCATGCGCCTGGCCATCGACCTGCACGCCCTGCACGTACTGCAGGCGGCGGCCATCGGCGCCCGGCGCATCGATGCGCAGCGTGCGGCCATTGCCCATGTCCACTTCCACCTTGGCAAAGCGCGGCGTGTGCAGCAGGAACTGGCCGCTGCCCGGCACCGCCGGGTAAACGCCGATGGCACTGAACAGGTACCAGGCCGACATCGTGCCGAGGTCGTCGTTGCCGGTCACGCCGTTCGGGGCGTTGGTGAACAGCTGCTGCGCGGCACGCACCACGGCAGCGGTCTTCCACGGCTGGCCGATCAGCGTGTACAGCCACGGCGAGTGCAGGTCCGGTTCGTTGTTCGGGTTGTAACGGAACTGGTTGTAGTAGCTGTACGGCCCGACCACCCACTCCTTGCGGGCAGCGTTGAGCGGGTCCGCCTGCAGCGCATCCATCGCGAAGAAGGCATCGAGGCGACGACCGGCCTGCTCGCGGCCATCCATCGCTTCGACCAGGCCCGGTACGTCCTGCTGCGCCAGCCACTGGTACTGCCACGCGGTGCCCTCATGGAAACCGTGGTGCGAACGCGGGCTGTAGTGACCATCGGCCGGGGTATACCACTGGCCGTCCTCGGTACGCGGGCGCGGGAAACCGGTGAAGCCGGTCTCGGCATCGCGCACCTGCGGGTCCCACACCTTGCGCCAGTTGCGGCCGCGCTCACGCAGCGTCGCCGCATCCTGCGCGTGGCCAAGGCCATCGGCCATCTGCGAGAGCGCGCAGTCGGCCAGCGCATATTCCAGCGTCGCCGAGCCGCCGTGGTGCGGATCGACGTCCATGCCCTTGGACGGGAACGCACGGTCATAGACCACGTAACCCTTGTCCAGGTAAGTGGGGTTGCCGGAGCGGCCGGCCATCCGCGAGTTCAGCGGCGGCGTGCCGAAGGCGTTGCGGCGCAGCGCATCCCAGGCCTGCGATTCACGGCCCTTGAGCGCGCCGAAGCGCCACAGGTCGACCATGAACGGGGTGACCGGGTCGCCGGTCATGATGTTGGTCTCGAAGTTGGCATAGCCCCAGCGCGGCAGCCAACCACCCTGCTCGTCGATCGCCAGCAGTGTGCGGCCGATATCGCGCGCCACGTCCGGACGGGTCAGTGCCAGCCACTGGTTCTGCGCGCGGTAGGTATCCCACAGCGAGAAGTACTCGTAGTACGTCCAGCCATCGGCGCGATGGATGCCATCGTCGTAGCCGCGATAGCGGCCGTCCGCATCGTTGCCGGTCATCGGCTGCAGCAATGCGTGGTAGACCGCGCTGTAGAACACGGCGCGGTCGTCGGCGTTGCCACCCTGCACGCGCACCCGGCCCAGCTGCTCGCGCCAGGACTGCTGCGACAGCGCACGCATGCGGTCGAAACCGAGCAGCGCCCCACCCTGCATACCCTCGGCGCGCAGGTTGGTGCGCGCGCCTTCGGCATCCACGTGCGAGATCGCGCTGACCGCGGTCACCGACTGGCCCTTGGCCAGGTCGAAGCTGAGCCAGGCGCCATTGGGCTTCTGCTCGCCTTCCATGCTGTGCCGCGCGCCCGGCAGGCCACCGCCCTCACCCCAGGTACCGTGCGCCTTGAACGGACGGTCGAACTCGATGCGGAACCAGGTGGTGTACTGGTGTCCGCCACAGAAGCTCTTGGTCACCAGCTTGCCTTCGACCACGCGGTCGCCGACCACATCGACCACGCTGCCGATCACCGAATGGCGCTCGTTGGCCTGTCCGACATTGACCAGCACGTGGCCATCGCCGCTGCGCTGGCTGAAGGTGTAGCGCTCGGCTGCGGCGCGGGTGCGCGCGGTGGCCTCGGCATCGATGCCACCGTAGCTGGTCAACCGCACCTTGTAGTAGCCGGCCTGGCCGATCTCGCCGTCATGGGTGTAGTTCGAGGCGTAGGCCTTGTGGTCGAACTGCTTGGCGTTGCCGGTATCGAAATCGCCGCCGGGACCGATGCTGCCGGTGACCGGCAGGATGGATACCTGCCCGCCCTGCTCCCAGCACCCGGCGCCGGAGATGAAGGAGTGGCCGAACCCGCGGATCTTCTCGTCGTCGTAGCGCCATCCAGAATAGTGGCTGCCGATCGGGCTGACCTGGATCAGGCCGAACGGTGCCGACGCGCCCGGGAAGGTATTGCCGTCGTCCTTGCTGCCGATGAAGGTGTTGACCTCACGCTCCAGCGCCGCCGGTGCCGCCTGCAGCAGCATCGGCACGGCCGAAAGCGCCAGCAGGCAGGCCAGGCGCGCCAGCGGGCGCGAGGTCGATGGGACGGCGGGAGCAGACGGCACTGGACGCATGTCGGGTTCCTGTAGTCGATGATGCGGAGGCTGACGGCCGGGGCCGTCCGGCACCGTTCCGCTGAGCCCCGCCGTGACCGGCAGAGAGCTCCCCCTGGAATGACGCCCGACCCATTCGACCGTGAATTTAGATCGATTCAAGTAGAGCATGCAGGTTCAGCCGAATGCATTCTGCGGCGCAGCATGAGAGGGGGTGTTCGGCAGGGCTGCGCCCTGCACCTGCTACGAGCTGGAGCGACAGCGACAGCGACAGCAGAAGCCGGTTTCCTGTGGGGAGTCGGGGTGGGTCCGGTTGCGGGGGACGCCGTAAACCCGTCCCTGGGGGCTTGGCCGCGGCATCCATGCCGCGGACACCCCCGCAACCGGACCCACCCCGCCTTCGACAGATCTCTGCGGTCCGTGGATCCACGCCATGCGTGGATGAATCTCTGACAGATAACGAAATCAATCGGGGTCAGATCCGTTTTCCAAAGGAAAACGGATCTCACCCCACGACCCCATGTTGTTCCAGGATCAATCCAACCGTCATCGGGAGACTGTCGAAGGCGGGGCGGTGTGGGCTGGCAGGACCGTTGGCGCCATGGATGGCGCCATCGAGCCCCCAGGGGTGAGGGCGCTTTGCTTGCGAAGCACTGCTTCGCAAGCGCCCGAACGCCCAGCCGCCAGCGGCTGGGCCGGTCTGGGGGTTTACGGCGTGTCCTGCAAGCCCACACCGCCCCGCCCAACCAGCAGACACCCCAGAGCCGGCTGTTGCCTTTGACGTTGCTCTGGCTTGAAGGCTTCTGCAGGTGCAGGGCGCAGCCCTGCCGACCCACCCTCCCCTGCGCACGAAAACGTTTCCACTGTTTTCAGCAAACCGTCATCCCTTCGCCACGCCAGTACCATATTGCGCAGCAGCATGCGCCCACGGGCGACCCATGCTAAAAAACGCCCGCCCATCGCTTAGATCGATCCAAGCCGACATTGCGATGGCCGGGAGTTGGGGGAGCAGCAACAGGACGTACCAGGCCACGCGCACGGTGCTACTGCCACTGCATGGCGATAGCGACAATGTCACTTCAAATTAGATCGATTCAAGTTGTCCGTGCCACGTCACCGGATCAATCCAGGAGAGAGGGAGAGATGGGAATGAAGCATTCAACACGTACGCATGGCCAGGACGCATTGTCGCTGGCCATCGCGCTGGCCCTGGCCGCCGCCGTCGTTCCGGCCGGCGCCGCCGCGCAGCAGGCAACGTCCACCGGCTCGCAGGAAGCCACCAACCTGGACAGCGTCCAGGTCACCGGCTACCGCTACGCCATCGAAAAGAGCCTTGAGCAGAAGCGCGACGCCAATGCCGTGGTCGAAGTGATCACCGCCGAGGACGTCGGCAAGTTCCCCGACAAGAACGTGGCCGACGCACTGCAGCGCGTGCCTGGCGTGATCATCACCCGCAGCGGTGGCGAGGGTAAGAACGTCAGCGTGCGCGGCCTGGCCTCGGACCTGACCCTGACCCAGTTGAACGGCAACTACGTCGCCACCTCGGAAACCAATGACGAGGCCTCGCGTTCGTTCAACTACACCCTGCTGCCATCGAACATGCTGTCGGCAGCCGAGCTGTACAAGACGCCGGAAGCGCGCATCGACGAAGGCGGCATCGGCGGCACCGTGATCCTGCGCACCCGCCGTCCGCTGGACATGGAAGCCAACTCCGGCTTCGCCTCGATCGAAGGCACCTCGTCGGACACCAGCAGTGGTGTCGACCCGCAGGCATCGGCGATGTACTCCTGGCACAGCAAGGACGAGCGCTTCGGCCTGCTGATCGGTGCGACCAAGCAGGTCCGCACCAACCGCAGCATGGAAGTCAGTACCGAAGACTGGCAGTGGTACAGCGACCGTGTCGATGCCAACGGCGGCGTCATCCATGACTACGTCTGGAACGCCGCGGGCCGCACGCGCAATCCGGCCGTCGACGTGTACGGCAACGCCTTGCCGGACGCCTCCCAGTTCTGGGGCCGCTCGGGCATCTACAACCAGAATGGTGGCCACTACTCCGGCTTCTTCATGCCGACGTCGGTCAACTTCGCCGTGCGTGACGAGCGCCGCGAGCGCACCGGCGGCCAGCTGACGTTCCAGTTCAAGCCGCTCGACAACGTCACGATGACGGCGAACTACTTCCGCTTCGAACTGCAGGGCAACTACACCCAGAACATGCTGAAGGTTCCGGAATGGAACCTCGCGCGCGTGGCCGGCGACGGCAACTGGGAAGGCGGCCGCATGCTCAACGGCTTCACCATGGACCCCAGTGGCACCATCGTGACCGGCGCGCAGTACCAGATGCAGCCGGGCCGCAACTACATCTGCAGCGAAGACCAGGCCGCCGCCGCCGGCCTGCGCCCAGGCGGCTGGGGCCCGGATGACTGCACCATCCCCACCCCGCAGCTGACCGGCACCTATAGCAAGGAAAAGGCGCTGTCGCAGACCGCGGACCTGACCATCGACTGGGACATCAGCCCGTTGTGGAAGGCCAGCTTCGCCGGTGGCCGGACGTGGTCCGAAGGTGGCCCGTCGATGAACTTCCGCATGTCGGCCAAGCCGCGCCGCCAGGTCAACGGCCAGTGGCAGGCCGGCAACACCTACAGCGCGTGGGACCTGACCGGCACGCCGTCGGTGAACTTCTCGCCCGACCTGCAGCAGCAGCTGATGAACGGCATCGCCGAAGTGGACACCGGCTCGACCGATTCGTCGTGGAAGCGCACCGAGGTCAAGCAGAACCACTTCCAGGCTGACGTCACCAAGCTGTTCGAGGCCGGCTGGCTGGATTCGATCCAGTTCGGCGCCAAGTACAGCGATGGCAAGGTCCACCGCAATACCGGCAACACCTACTGGGTCTGCCAGGGGGCCGACCCGAGCGATTACAGCAAGCGTTACCAGGCGGGTTGTGATTCGACCGCCGGCAGCGCCCAGCCCGGCTTCTTCCTGTCGAAGCCGATGGACAACATCGCCGGTGGGTTCAACGCCAATGTGTTCCCGGGCATCAACTACCCGGCCTACATCGACTACCTGAACAACCGCTACGGCAGCGTGCAGAACCGTACCGAGGACGACTTCGTCTACGACGTGCAGGAAAAGGTGTACTCGGGCTACTTCCAGGCCAACTTCCGCACCGAGCGCCTGCGCGGCAACATCGGCGTGCGCGTGGCACGGACCAAGCAGCACGCCGCCTCCAGCGATTCTGTCGAACGCTTCAACGACTATTTCGCCGACAACGCCGCCGGCTCGCCGCTGGCCTGCACCGATCCGTCGGCAGCTGCCCTGCTCGGCTCCAACAGCGGCTATGGCTGCGAAAGCGGTTTCGTGCGCCTGCCGGATGCACTGGCCCGCGCCAAGACCTACGAACTGTCCTCGCTGGAAAAGACCTACACCGACATCCTGCCGAGCTTCAACATCGCCTGGGACATCACCGATTCACTGGTGCTGCGCGGTGCTGCGTCGAAGGTCATCGCCCGCCCCAGCTACACCAACATCGCCTACCCGGGCGGCCTGAGCTACTACTCCGATGAGTACAGCAACGACCGTCGCGTGGCCGGTGGTGCCACCAACCCCGGCTGGTATGGCTCGGGCAGCAACAAGGAGCTGGAACCGTTCAAGGCCACCCAGTACGACCTGAGCCTGGAGTGGTACTTCAAGCCGGGTGCCGTGGCGGGTGTCGGCGTGTTCCGCAAGGACGTCAAGAACTTCACCGTGCCGGTGGTGCGCGACCAGCAGATGAACGTCGGCGGCCAGAACGTGACCGTGCAGAAGTACGAGACCCAGGCCAACGGCCGTGACGGCGTGTCGCAGGGCGTGGAAATCTACGGCCAGTACACCCTGGACTTCGGTCTCGGCTTCCAGGCCAACTACACCTACAACGACACCAACATGGCCTCGGTGGAGATCAACGGCGAACAGATCGGTTCCTCGCCGCTGGTGGGCAGTGCCAAGAACCAGGCCAACTTCACCATGTTCTACGAGAACGAGAAGTTCCTGGCGCGCGCCTCGTACAACCGTCGCGGCGTGGTGGTCGGTGGCCTCAACAACGGCTTCAGCTCCTACTCCGAGCCATACGACCAGCTGGATCTGAACGCCGCCTACAACATCCGCGAAGACCTGGCACTGACCGCTTCGGTGCTCAACGTCACCAAGTCCGAGCAGCGCGTGCACCTGGGCAACGACACCAAGGCGCGCCTGCTGTCCAACACCTACTCGGGCCGCCAGTACTACGTCGGCCTGACCTGGAAGTTCTAAGGCCCGACCGGGCTTGCCGGGTCCTGCCCGGCATTGCCCCGCCCCGCTCCGCGCGGGGCCATTCCTCCACGGCAGCCGCGCTGGTACAGGTGGCTGCCGTTTTCATTGGCTCCGATATGCCCGGCGTTCAGTCCGGCGCTTGACCCTGCCATCGTTGGAAGGTGCACACTGGCTCCACCCAAGCGCACAGAAGGAGCTACAGATGGAATTCCATGTTGACGGCATGACCTGCGGCAGCTGCGCACGCAGCGTGACCCGTGCAATCCAGCAGATCGATCCCAATGCCAGTGTGGTCGCCGACCCGCCGACCGGCCTGGTCAAGGTGCAGACCACCGCATCACAGGAAGATGTCTTCGCCGCGGTGAACGATGCCGGGTTCCCGCCGCGCACCGCCTGATCCGCAGCCTCGCTTCAACAACAAAGCCCGCCCGGTGCAACCGCATCGGGCGGGCTTTTTCATGTGCGCGACAGCGGCTCAGTGCTTGTGTGGACGGCGCCGCACCGCACCGGTCTTCGGAGCATCAACCGGTGACTCTATTTCGTCATCCTCGCCCAGCCGCTGCAGGATCGGGCACTCCGGGCGCTCATCCCCCGCGCAACAACTGATCAACGACTTCAGCGTGTCGGCCATCTGCCGCATGCTCTCGATGCGCTGCTCCAGATCGACGATGTGCTGTTCTGCCAGGCGCTTCACGTCGGCACTGTGCCGCGAGGTGTCGTTCCAGAGGCCCAGCAGGTCGGTGATTTCGGCAACCTGGAAGCCGAGATCGCGTGCGCGGCGGATGAAACGCAGGCGGTGGATGTCCGCCTGCGAGTACGCCCGGTAACCCGACTCGGTGCGATCGGCCGCAGGAATCAGGCCGATCTGTTCGTAGTAGCGGATCATCTTCGCCGACACGCTGGAGGCCTTGGCGGCTTCGCCGATGTTCATACGGATCTCCTTCAATGAGTCGCTGCGGGGGCATCCGCCATCGGTGGCTGGAAACGGCGCAGGCGCAGCGCGTTGCCCAGCACGAACACGCTGGACAGTGCCATTGCACCGGCCGCGAACACTGGCGACAGCAGCACGCCCCAGACCGGGTACAGCACGCCGGCCGCCACCGGGATCAACGCGGTGTTGTAGGCGAAGGCCCAGAACAGGTTCTGGCGGATGTTGCCCAGCGTCGCCTTCGACAGCGCGATGGCATTCGGCACGCCCTGCAGGTTGCCTGACATCAGCACCACGTCGGCCGATTCCACCGCGATATCGGTACCGGTGCCGATGGCCAGGCCGACATCGGCCTCGGCCAACGCCGGCGCATCGTTGATGCCATCGCCGACGAACGCGACATGGCCATGCGCGGCCTTCAGCCGGCGCACTGCTTCAACCTTGCCTTCCGGCAGCACCTCGGCCACCACCTCGTCGATGCCCAGCTGCCGCGCGATCGCCTGCGCGGTACCCGCATTGTCGCCGGTGATCATCGCCACCTTCAGGCCAAGCTGGTGCAGCGCCGCGATCGCGGCCGGCGTGCTCGGCTTGATCGGATCGGACACCGCGATGATCGCGGCCAGGCGGCCGTCGATGGCGGCATACAGCGGCGACTTGCCCTGCGTTCCAAGCTGGCTGGCCAGTTCAGCGAACGGGCCGATGTCGACGCCGAGCTCACGCATGAATCGATCAGCACCAACCTCCACGCGCGCCCCATCAACGCTGGCACGCACGCCCATGCCGGTGACCGATTCGAAATCGGCCATCGCCGGCAGCGCCATGCCCTGCTCGGCAGCCGCGTCAACGATGGCGCGGGCAATCGGATGCTCCGAGCGCGACTCCACTGCCGCCACCGCTGCCAGCACCGTACCGTGATCAAAGCCGTCGGCGATCTCCAGATCGGTCAAGCGCGGGCGGCCCTCGGTCAGCGTGCCGGTCTTGTCCACCGCCACCACCTGCGCATCCTTCAACAGCTGCAGCGCCTCGCCCTTGCGGAACAACACGCCCAGTTCGGCGCCACGGCCGGTCCCGACCATGATCGAGGTCGGCGTGGCCAGGCCCATCGCGCACGGGCAGGCAATGATCAGCACCGCCACCGCATTGACCAGCGCGAAACTCAGTGCCGGTGACGGGCCGAAGATCAACCAGACCAGGAAGGTCGCCAGCGCAGCCAGCATCACCGCCGGCACGAACCACAACGTGACCTTGTCGACCACCGCCTGGATCGGCAGCTTCGAGCCCTGCGCCTGTTCGACCATGCGGATGATCTGCGCCAGCATGGTCTGCGCGCCCACCGCCGTGGCACGTACCGTCAGTGCGCCCTTCTGGTTGACCGTACCGCCCACCACACCGCTGCCCGGCTGCTTCTCGACCGGAATCGGCTCGCCGCTGATCATCGATTCATCGATGTAGCTGCGGCCTTCAACCACCTCGCCGTCGACCGGCACGCGCTCGCCCGGCCGCACTTCCACCACGTCGCCGCTCTGCACTTCATTGACCGGGATATCGACTGCGCGGCCGTCACGGATCACGTGGGCGACCTTGGCCTGCAGGTTGACCAGGCGCTTGATCGCTTCGGAGGTGCGGCCCTTGGCCCGGGCTTCGAGGAAGCGGCCGAGCAGGATCAGCGCAACGATCACCGCTGCCGCTTCGTAGTAGACGTTCACCGTGCCCGGCGGCAACAGCCGCGGTGCAAAGGTCGCCACCACCGAATAACCGAACGCTGCGGCGGTGCCCACCGCCACCAGCGAATTCATGTCCGGCGCAAGCCGCAGCAGCGCCGGGAAACCCTTCTGGTAGAAACGGCGACCGGGGATGGCCAGCACCAGGAGGGTCAGTGCGAACTGCAGATACCAGCTGGTCTGCATGCCGATGTTGGCCATCACCCATTCGTGCATGCCGGGAATCAGGTGCGAACCCATCTCCAGCACGAACACCGGCAGCGCCAGCGCGGACGCCACGATCAGGTCGCGTTTCAGTTCGGCGCGCTCGGCATCCTTCTTTTCAGCGGCTTCATCATCGGACTGCACACCGGCCTCGATCGGGCGGGCGGCATAGCCGACCTTGTCGATGGCCGCCACCAGGGCGGCCGTATCAGCCACGCCGCGCACGGTGGCACGCTCGGTGGCCAGGTTCACGCTGGCCTGGCTGACCCCGGGCACCGCCAGCAGCGCGCGCTCCACGCGACCCACGCAGGATGCGCAGGTCATGCCCTCCACCGCCAGTTCAACGGTCGCGGCGGGTACGTCGTAGCCCACACGTTCAACCGCCTGGATCAGCGCCGCGCGATCAACCGGACCGGAGGGCCGGATGTCCGCGCGCTCGGTGGCGAGGTTCACAGAGACACTGCCGACGCCCTCGACCTTGGACAGCGCTGCTTCGACCCGGCCAACACAGCTGGCACAGGTCATGCCCTCGATGGGAAGGCTGATGGTGGAGGGGCTGACGGGAACTGCAGTGGCGCGAGGCTTGCTCATGATCGGATTCCCGGGGTTCCTTCTGGATGTGGACAGGCTAAACCTTGCCATCGTTGGAAGGTCAAATCCATCCATCCCGGGACCGACCGGTAGCGCCGGGCCATGCCCGGCGTACCGCCTGCAACCTGCCTCAGAAGGTGAACACGTACTCCAGCGCGAACTCACGGCCCACCGCGCCCAGCAGGCGGGTCGGGGCGAAGTCGTAGTCCAGCTTGTACGGATCCTTGTGGTTCCAGCTGGCCGAGTTGAACGCGTTGTTGACGTACACGTTCACCTTCGCGTGCTCGGTCACCTGGTAGCCCACGTTGAAGTTCCAGGTGATGAACGGCCCGACCCGGCCGAAATAGCGGGCGGTCTGCTGGCCCGCATTCGGGTTCGGGTTGGGCGAGCCATCCGGACGCGTCGCCGGCTCCAGGCAGTTCAGCGACGGGCTGTCGCTGGGCACGTAGCCATCGGCGAACGGCAGGCAGCCGCCGGGGTTGTCCAGGCGGTCGGTACCCCAGTGGTAGCGCACGCCCGGCACCGAGCCGACGCGGTCTGCGTAGACATTGGCGTTCCAGTTGCCACGCTGCCAGGCCAGGCTCGCGCGCAGCTTGCTGCGCAGGTCACGATCGCGCCGCTCCGGATTCGGGTCGTTGGCGTAGCGCTGTTCCTTGGTGGAGATCTGGTTGGTGTAGTTCAGGCCCAGCTGGAAGCTGCCCCACTGCGCGGTGTCCAGGCGATAGCGTGCGGTCAGGTCGATGCCACGTACCTCGCGGCTGGCCAGGTTGAACGGGCCGCGCTCGATCGATACCAGGCGCCCGTTGCTGTCACGGTTCACGCGGGCCAGGATGCCGGCGCAGTACTCGCCACCGGCCGGATTCGCCCACGGCGTACCGTCCATGTTCTTGCCGGTCAAGCAGCCCGCTTCGCTGGCCAGCACCTCGTCGGCGCCAACGTCGACGATCATGTCTTCCAGCTTGATCGCCCAGTAGTCGGCGCTGACCGACAGGTTCGGCAGCACGTCCCAGACGAAGCCGACCGTCCACGAATCACCGGTTTCCGAGCGCAGCAGCGGCGTGCCACGGCGGTTCACATCGAACGTGTACCAGACATCGGTGTTGCCGACGCCGCAGTTGTTGACCAGGTAGGCGCCGCTCTGGATGCAGCGCAGGCGGTCATAGGTCTGTACTTCGGAGCTGCTCGGCTGGCCCAGCAGGTAGTGCATGTCCGGCGCATGGAAGCTGGTGGCATACGAGCCGCGCACCAGCAGCGATTCCACCGGGCGCCATTCCAGGCCGACATTCCAGGTGGTTTCCTTCTGGCTGCCGATGTTCAGCGCTTCGCTGCTGTCGTCGGCCTTGTAGTTGCCATAACGGTCATAGCGCGCGGCCGCGGTGGCGGTCACGCTCTCCAGCAGCGGGATCTTGAACTCGACGCCCGCCGAATAGCGGGTGCGCTCGCCACCACCACGGTCGACATTCTGCAGATCGAAGTCGACGCCGGCGCGTGAGTCAGGACTGAGGTGATAGCCCTGCTGCGCGACTTCAGCCACGGCTGCGAACGAGATGGGGCCGGCCCAGCCCTGGAACAGTTCGCCGGTGATGTCCGCCGACGCCTGGTTGACCCAGGAGGTCGCGCGGTTCTTCGCCACCGTACCCATCTGCCAGTACTGGTCCGGCGTCAGCGGATTCCACCAGCGCGATTCGTTCAACGCGTAGATCGCCTCGCCATCAGCAGTGGTGCCCAGCTTCGGGCCGAGGAAGTAGTCGTACGACTTCTGCTTGTCGACCACGTTCTGCCGCTCTTCCACACGGTAGTACGAACGCCCTACCGTTGCGCTCCAGTCGAAGCGGTCGGCGAGGCGCCCGCGCAGGCCGGCGCTCCAGTCCCAGGACAGTTCGCGATTGGTGTTGCGCAGCGTATCCAGGCCGCCGACCTCGTTCGGCGTGAACTGGCGCACGCCAAGGATCGGGCGGTTGCGGCTGGCATCCCAGTAATAGCCGTTGTCATCGTCGATCAGCGACACGCTGGGTGGATTGGTGCCCCATATCGCCTCCGAGCGGTAAACCGCCAGGTTGGTCCAGGCCTGCAGGTCGGTGCTGAAATCAAAGGTGGCATAGAGGTTGCCGGACACGTTCTCGGCACCGCCGGTGAGCAGCCAGTTGGCGTAGTCGGCGCTCATGCCGCACAGGCGGCCGGTATTGGTGATGGTGTTGGCGGCGTAGTTGTAGACCAGCCGATCGGCGGTGTAGTACTCGCCGTTGAACTTCTCGCAGGTGCCGGGCGGTGGCGCCAGGCGCTGGCCGTTGCTCGGATCGATCAGCGCCAGGCCGGCAGCGGGACGGAAGCCGACCTTGCGCTGTTCCATGTTCCAGGACGGGTACGGCGCATCGTCTGCGTCGTCCATCTGCGGGCGGTCACGGCCGAACAACGGATCGCGCTTGGTGTACTGCAGCGCGTAGGTCACGCTCCAGTTGTCACCGGTCTTGCCGCCGGCCCAGGACAGATCCCAGGTATCACGGCCGCCTTCGGTCGACGTGCCGCCGCGTACGCGCACTTCATCACCGTCGTAGTTCGTTTTCAGGATGACGTTGACCACACCGGCAATCGCATCGGAACCGTAGATGGCCGAGGCGCCTCCGGTCAGTACTTCGATGCGTTCCACCGCAGCAGCCGGAATGTTGCCGTAGTTGGAGAAGTTGGTCTCGCCGCCGTACGGCAGCGGGTAGTCGGCCACACGACGACCATTGACCAGCAGCAGCGAGCGGTTCGGCCCCATGCCGCGCAGGTTCAGGCCGCTGGCGTTGGGTGTGTGCGAGCCCCATTGCGAGGCCGCCTCGACGGTGCCGGTCGCTTCGGTCAGCGTCTTCAGCGCGTCGTACACGCTGACGAAGCCTTCCTTCTGGATCTGCGCGGCGGTGATCACATTGACCGGCGCCGGCCCTTCGACGCTGGCGCGCTTGATGCGCGAGCCGGTCACGGTGACCGCGTCGAGATCCTTGGTGGACGAGCTTGAGGCTTCCTGCGCATTGGCAGCCAGGGGAAGCAGGGCCAGGACCAGGGCCTGGGACAGCAGGTGACGACGCTTGCGGACGATCTGAGCCATGGGTGGTTGCTCTTCGAAAGTGTGGACGCACGGACGGGTGGTGGCGCGGCACTACGGCTGATCCGGGCGCCTGGATCGGTTCAAGACCGTCGCGGCGCCCTCCCCTGTGGATCGATCCAAACTAAAGCACAGCTGAACCATGCCCGGCATGCGGCGACGCACAAACCGGTGACGGCGTGCCGTTATTGGCTACCGGTATCGAGAGCAATCAATGGGTTGCGGACTATGGCTGAGAGAACAGCGCAGGAATGCATGACACGATTGCGACAATCACGCGCGGAACGGTTTTGTCCGCGGCAAGCCTGCTGCAGGGGTCAGATCCCTTCGCAGAAGGGCTCTGACCTAATTGCGTGCGCGGTCGGGGTCGGAGCCCTTCTGCGAAGGGATCCGACCCCGCGCCTGCAATCAGCCGTCCAGCGCCTGCCGCAGTGCGGCCACGGTGGCGGTGGCGGTCTGGCTCCAGTCCGGGTCCAGGCCGCGCAGGGCCGGATTCTGGAACTGCATGGCCGAGCGCCGCAGGCCCTTGGCCGAGGCATGCAGTTCGCTGCAGCCACTCTTCCGCGCGACCGTGGCAATGTTGGCCGGGCCCAGTCCGGCACCAGCCATCACCGTGATGCGCGCCTCCGCCTGGGTGACCAGGCCCGCCAGCACCTCGGCACCGGCCTCGGCGCTTGCCTGGCCCCCCGAGGTCAATACCCGCTGGCATCCCAGCCCAATCACCTGCTCCAGTGCGGCAGGCAGGTCGCGGGCGGCATCGAAGGCGCGGTGGAAGGTCACCTGCAACGGCCCGGCGGCCTGCACCAGTTCGCGGCACAGCGGCAGATCGATGTTGCCCTGCACATCCAGTGCGCCGATCACAACGCCATCGCAGCCGAGGGCACGGCACTGCGCGATGTCACGCAGCATCAGTTCGGTTTCCAGCGCGTCGTAGTGGAAATCACCCGGACGCGGGCGCACCAGCACGAACAGCGGAATCGACAGGCGTTCGCGGGCGATGGCGATGCTGGCAAACGACGGCGTGGTGCCCCCCTCGGCCAGGTTGTCGAACAGCTCGATGCGGTCGGCGCCGCCGGCCTGGGCGGCCAGCGCCGAGGCCAGCGAGTTGCTGGCGATCTCCAGGGTGCGCCGCGTGCTCACGCCTGGGTGCTCGTGTAGATCGACGGCGAGTCGCGCAGGTCATCCTGGCGCTGCGCATCACACACCGCGTAGACGAAACCGCGGTGCAACGCGTACGCGCCCACCTCGCCCTGCTTGTTCATGGCCAGGAAGCACACCTGCAGCGTTCTGCTCGCTTCCGGGCGCTTGCGCACCACACGGTCGATCGCCTCGCGACAAGCCTGCGCCGGCGAGCGCCCCTGGCGCATCAGCTCGACCACCAGGAACGAAGCGGCGTTGCGGATCATCTCCTCACCTACGCCAGAGGCGGTGGCCGCACCCACTTCGTTGTCGACATACAGGCCGGCACCGATGATCGGACTGTCGCCGACCCGGCCGTGCAGCTTCCAGGCCATGCCGCTGGTGGTGCAGGCACCGGCCAGATGGCCCTTGGCATCCAGCGCCAGCATGCCGATGGTGTCGTGGTTGTCGCTGTTGCCGGGGATGCCACGGCGCTCGGCATTGATCTGCGGCTGGTACTTCTCGGTCTTCAGCCACTCGCGCCAGGCCGCTTCGGCCTGCGGTGTCAGCAGGCGCTGGCGTTCGAAGCCCTGCTGCACGGCAAACTGCTGTGCGCCCTCGCCCACCAGCAGCACATGCGGGCTGTTCTCCATCACTTTGCGGGCCACCGACACCGGATGCAGGATGTCGACCAGCGCAGCCACCGCGCCACAGCGGCCATCACCATCCATGATGCTGGCATCCAGGCTCAGTACGCCCTCGCGATCCGGGTTGCCGCAATGACCGACGGTGGGATTGCACAGTTCGCTCTCGGCCCAGCGCGCACCGGCTTCCACCGCATCCAGCGCGCTGCCACCTTGCGCCAGTACTTTCCACGCAGCCTGGTTGGCCGGCATGCCGAAGTCCCAGGTCGAAACCACCTTGGCTCCACCCTGCGCGCGCGCGTGTACGCCCGGTAATGCTGCCATGCCTGCAGCCAGTGCTCCGGCCTGCAGAAACTGCCTGCGATCCACCATCTTCCCCTCCCAGTCTGCAATGTGCGGCCGGCACGATGCTGGTCGCAGCGATCAGTCGTGCGCGGGCTGCCGTGCGGCGTGCCAGACCGCTGCGCCCAGCACCCCCAGCTGGCCATGCTCCACGCGCCATACCGGCACCTGGCGCAGCACCTCGGTCAGCACGCCCTTGTTGAGGAAGCGCTCACGGAAACGGCCATCGGCCAGGAAATCCTGCACGTGCGCGGAAATGCCGCCGGCCAGGTACACCGAGCGTGCGCCGACGGCGATCGCCGCGTCACCGGCCAGGCTGCCCAGCCAGGCGCAGAACACCTGCAGCGTCTCCACCGCCAGCGCATCCTCGCCGCTGCGGGCGGCGCCGATCAGCGCCTCGGTGCTGGACCACACCGGGGTGACGCCACGCAGTTCGCACAGGCACGGATACAGGTTCATCAGGCCGCTGCCGGAAAGCACGCGCTCGTTGTCCACGTGCGCCCAGCGCTGAAGCAGCTTGCCCAGCACCTGCAGTTCCAGCGCGTTGCCGGCGCCAAGCGCGGCATGGCCGATCTCGCTGGCCAGCACCGGGCGCTCGCCATCGGCGAAACGCAGCGCGGCGCCCAGGCCGGTGCCCGCGCCCAGCACCAGCGCCGGGAACGCCTGCGCCGGATCGGCGTCGCCGTTCAGTGGCACCAGCGTCTCGCGCTGCAGGTACGGGATGGCCAGTGCCACCGCCTCGAAATCATTGATCAGCTGCAGCTCGCGCAGCCCGGACTGCGCGCGGGTGGCCGACAGCGATACGGTCCACGGCAGGTTGGAATTGATCAGCACATCGCCATCGAGCAGGCCGGCGATGGCCACCACGGCGGTCTGCACCGGCTGGCTGAGGCCAGTGGTGAAATCAGCAAGGATCGCCGCCAGGCTGGGATGCTCGGCGCAGGCGTAGGTGCGATGGCTGCCCAGCAGCGGCGCCTGGCCGGGTTGCGTTTCAGCCAACGCCAAACGGGCGAAGGTGCCGCCGACATCGGCGACGACCAGATGGCGCGGAAGACCGCCGCGGGCGGAGTCGGAGGAAACCGGGGACGCTGCTGCGATGGTCACGCTGGCCTGCTTGGATCGATTGAATCGCCCCGATTCTCAGGCATCGGGGCGGCTTTGCCTAGCACGCCGGTGGTTCAGGTTGGCCTACATGCCTTCCTGTTCGGCCACCTGCACGCCGTCCACCAGCACGCGCAGGCGCTGCGGGCGGAAGCCGGCGAACAGCAGCGGCCGGGTGCGTTCTACCAGCACTTCATGGCCAGCAATGTGGCGCAGCCACGACTGTACCAGCGAGAACGAGAAGTGGGTGCCCGGATGCAGCGGGTGCTGCACCCAGACCTTCTCGGTGGCGCTCTGCAGCAGCATCGCGCCGGTGAACCAGTGGCGGCTGAGGGTCACCGGCGTAGTGCCGGCCATGAAGCGGATATCCATGCGGGGTCCTTTCGCTGGAGAGGCCTTGCGGCGTGTCAGGGCTGGGCAGTCTGCAGGCTGTAGCTGGTGGTGGCAGTGAACACTGCGCCATCGGGTTGGGTGGAGCGCACTTCGACCTTGTGGCTGCCCACCGCCAGATCGGTCGGCAGCGCGCCACGCCACAGGTGAGGCGATGCGGTGGCCTCCGGCGAACGATCGTAGCCACGCAGGCTGTTTGCCATATCGTCGGCCACGTTCTCCACCATCAGGCGCGGGTCCGGCTGGCTGACCTGCTTCATCGGCTGCCAGGCGCCGCCGTCGACGCGGTACTCGACCACGCTGGCATCCTCGCCCATGTAGACGTTGGCATAGATGCCCCATGCCGGGTAGGCCCCCTGGCGGAGCACCTTCGGTGCATGCAGGCCGATCTGTTCGCTGGCTGGCCTGCCGGCCACGCGGTACTGCAGTTTGTAGCTGCCATTGCCGGCGACATCCAGCAGCGCGTAGCCCTTTGGCGTGCCATCGCTCATGGTGCTGTCCGGCACGCCGGCGGCATCCTTCACCCCGGACCAGAATGCACCGCAGTTGGCACCGACATTGTATTCGTGCAGCGGCTTGTCGCCGTTCCAGCCCTCGGCCTTGCCGTGGTAGACGTGCTGCTGGGTGTGGCTGTGGCCGCTGAGCACCAGCACGTTGCGGAAGTCCTTGAGCAGGTCGAACAGGCGCTGGCGGTCGGCATGGCGGAAGGTCTCGCGCCCCGGTGCCGCATCGAACAGCGGGATGTGCATGCCCAGCACCAGCAGGCGGTCCTTGTGCAGGCCCTTCAGGTAGCTGGCGAGGAAGGCGAACTGGTCTTCGCGCAGGCCGCCGACGTACTTCGGCCTGGCCTTGGGGTCGTACACCACGTCATCGAGGAACACGAAACTGGCGCCGCCCTCTTCCACCGCGTAGGTGTCCGGGCCATAGATGTTGCGCCAGCTGTCCAGCGAATGGTCGTCGCTGGCTGCATCGAAGTCGAGGTCGTGGTTGCCCGGCACATGGAACCACGGCACGCCCAGCGACGTGGTGACCTTGTTGATCGCCGGGTACAGGGTCAGGTCGTCGTTGACGATGTCACCCAGGGTTGTACCCAGGCGCGCCCTGGTCTGGCCGACCAGCGGCGCCACGATCGACTGCTGGTAGTAGCCGATGTCCTTAAGGCTGGCAGTCTGCGAATCGGTGAACACCAGCATCTGGAATCCGCGGCGACTGTCATGGCGGTCCGGCTGCAGCGCGAAATCCCAGTTGCGGGTGACGTCGCTGGTCGCGGCGATGCCGCCGTACTTCAGTGCCGGCGAACCGTTCGGGCGGTAGTGGCGCCAGAACGACGGCAGGCCATCGGTCGCCTTCGGGAAGGCGTAGGCGTCCGGCTTGATCACGAACACGGTCTGGCCGTCACGCACCGGAAGGCTGTAGCTGCCATCGGCGGCGGTCTTGACGATGGTCTCGCCGTTGGAGACCTGCACCCCGGCCAGGCCCGGATCGGTGGCGCCGCGGCCCGGCTTGCCGTCGCGCTCCAGATAGACCTTGCCGGTGACCACGGTGTCCGCGGCCCAGGCCGGCGAGGTCAGCAACAGGCAGCACAGCCAGGCGGCAGGCAGTTTCATGGGACGGTCCGGGAGAGAAGAAGACTCCCTATTGTAGAGCCGAGCCATGCTTGGCTGCATTGCAGAGGTGGGTGCGGACCGCTGGGCCGCACGCCTCCTTCAACGATGGCGCTTTTCCAGCACCGCCCGCGCATCCTCTAGCGACAGACCACGCGCGCGCAGCAGCACCAGCAGGTGGTAAAGCAGGTCCGAGGCCTCGCCCAGCAGCGCTTCATCGTCCTGCGCCACCGCTGCCAGCGCGGTCTCCACGCCCTCCTCGCCCACCTTCTGCGCGATGCGGCGGATACCGCCCTCGAACAGGCTCGTGGTGTAGCTGCCCGGTGGCCGCTGTGCCTCGCGCATCGCCACCAGCTGGCCCAGCCCGCCAAGGAAGTCCTTCGGCGCGCCATCGAAGCAGCTCTCCGCACCGGTGTGACAGGTTGGCCCGGCCGGGCGCGCCATCACCAGCAGCGTATCGGCATCGCAGTCCACGCTGATCGACTGCACCACCAGCACGTTTCCGGACTGCTCGCCCTTGGTCCACAACCGCTGCTTGCTGCGGCTGAAGAACGTCATGTGGCCGATCGCCAGGGTGGCCGCCAGCGATTCAGCGCTGACATAGCCCAGCATCAGCACCTGCAGGGTATCGGCATCCTGCACGACAGCAGGCAGCAGGCCTTCGCCCTTGCCCCAGTCCAGCGCCTGCAGCGCATCCAGTGACGGCCTCACTTCAATAGACATCCCGCACCTCGATCTGCTGCTCGCGCAGGTAGCGCTTCAATTCCGGAATGGCGATGGCACCGCTGTGGAACACGCTGGCGGCCAGCGCGCCATCCACATCGGCCTGGTCGAAGGCCTCGGCGAAGTGTTCCATCGCACCAGCGCCACCGGAGGCGATCAGCGGCACCTGGCAGAGTGCACGCGCCTGCTGCAGCTGCGCGACGTCGTAGCCACGGCGCACGCCGTCGCTGTCCATGCAGTTCAATACGATCTCGCCGGCGCCACGGCGCTGCGCTTCGACGATCCAGTCCAGGGTGCGCAACGCCACCGCCTGGGTCTTGTCCGGGTCGCCACTGAAACGGCGCACCCGCCACTGGCCGTCAGCCTCGCGCACCGAATCGACGCCCACCACCACGCACTGCACGCCGAACTCGTCGGCCAGCTCGGTGATCAGTTCCGGGCGCCCCAGCGCCGGCGAGTTGATCGACACCTTGTCGGCACCGGCGAACAGCACGCGGCGTGCCGTTTCGACGCTGTCGATGCCACCGGCCACGCAGAACGGGATGTCGATCAGTCGCGCGATACGCTCGATCCAGGCCACGTCCACTGAACGCGCCTCGGGGCTGGCGCCGATGTCATAGAACACCAGCTCGTCGGCGCCCTGGTCACGGTAGCGCTGCGCCAGCTCGGCGATATCGCCCATGTCGACGTGGTCGCGGAAACGCACGCCCTTGACCACGCGGCCATCGCGCACGTCCAGGCAGGGAATGATGCGCCGGCTCAACATGCCAGTGCCTCCGCCAGGTCCATGCGCTGCTCCAGCAGCGCCTTGCCAAGGATCGCGCCACCGCAGCCTGCACTTCGCGCTTCGGCAACGTCGGCCACGTCACGGATGCCGCCGGAAGCCTGCACCGCCACGCCCGGCAGCAGCGCCGAAAGGTGTTGGTAGAGGCTGATGTTGGGCCCGGCCAGCATGCCGTCGCGGGCGATGTCGGTGCACAGCAGGTGGCGCATGCCGGCGCGTGCGTAGCGCTGGGCCAGATCATCCAGGGTCACCCCGGCGTTCTCGGTCCAGCCGTGCACCGGCAGCTGCCACTGGCCCTGCGCATCCTGGCGGGCGTCAAGCGCAATGGTGACGCGTTCGGCGCCGAATTCCTCCAGCCAGCCCACCACCTCATCGGGGCGGCGCACGGCCAGTGAACCGACCACCACGCGGTGCGCGCCGGCATCGAGGATGCGCGCCACGTCATCGCGACCGCGCACGCCACCGCCGGTCTGCACCCGCAATGGCGTCTGCGCGCGGATCCCGGCCAGCAGCGGCGCCAGCGTATAGCCGCCGGCACGCGCCGCATCCAGATCGACCAGGTGCATCCACTGCGCGCCCTGCGCAGCAAAGGCCTGCGCGCGCGGCAGGGGGTCGTCGCCATACGAGGTTTCCTGCGCGTAGTCGCCCTGGCGCAGCCGCACCACGCGGCCATCACGGATATCCATCGCGGGGTAAACGATGAAACTCATGCAGCAGTGCCCTCGAGAAAATTGCGCAGCATCAGCGAACCGGTTTCGCCGGAACGCTCGGGATGGAACTGCGCGCCGTAGTAGCGGCCCTGCTCCACCACGGCCGTGAACAGGCCGCCGTGATCGCAGGCAGCAACGGTGTGGGCATTGAGCGGCGCCGCATAGCTGTGCACGAAATAAGCGCTGGCCCGCTCTGGTACACCCTGCAACAGGAGCGAATCACGTAGCGGCAGCAGGCGGTTCCAACCCATGTGCGGCACCCGGATGCCGCAGGCCGGCACCAGCTTGCGTACCACACCGGGAATCAGCCCCAGCGTTTCCACGCCGGCTTCCTCGGAGCGCTCGAACAACAGCTGCATGCCCAGGCAGATGCCCATCAACGGTACTTCCAGCCGCTGCAACGGCTCGACCAGGCCCTGCGCATGCAGGCGCTGCATGCCGGGACCCGCCGCACCGACGCCGGGCAGGATCACCCGCTGCGCGCCGGCCAGCCCATCGGCATCGCGCACCAGCCGAACGCTGGCGCCGAGGCGTTCGAGCGCATAGCGCACCGAACCAAGATTGGCACCGCCCGCGTCGATCAGCGCAACGTCACTCACAGCGCCCCCTTGGTGGTCGGCAACGCCGTGCCCTGCCGGGCCAACGCCGGCCGCAGCGCGCGCGCCAGTGCCTTGAAGCAAGCCTCCACCTTGTGATGGTCATTGTCACCGCGTACCTGCAGGTTGAGGTTCAGCCCGCTGGCATCGCACAGTGAACGGAAGAAGTGCGGCACCAGTTCCGTCGGCATGTCGCCCACCCGTTCGCGCTTGAACTCGCCGTCGAACACGAAGTATGGGCGGCCGCTGAAATCCAGCGCAGCGCTGGCCAGGGTCTCGTCCATCGGCAAGGTGAAACCGTAGCGGCCGATGCCGCGCTTGTCGCCCAGTGCTTCGCGCAGCGCCTGGCCCAGCGCGAGGCCGGTGTCTTCGATGGTGTGGTGCTCGTCGATGTGCAGGTCGCCCTCGGCCTGGATGTCCAGGGCGAAGCCGCCATGCTTGCCGATCTGTTCCAGCATGTGGTCGAAGAACGGCAGTCCGGTGGAGATGCGCGCATCGCCCGCACGATCCAGATCCAGTTCGACGCGGATCTTCGTTTCTTTCGTATTGCGCTGGACCACAGCGGTACGCGGCGCGTCGGCCAGCGCGTGGGCGATGCCCGGCCAGTCCCACTCACCACCAAACTGCTCGGTACGCAGCTGGAAGCCACGGATGTTGAGGTTGTCGGCGAACTGCAGGTCGGTGATGCGGTCACCCACCATGCCGGAGCGTGCCCAGTCGATGCTGCGGTCCTGCAGGTAGGTGGTCATCAGGCCGATGCCCGGCTTGCGGGTCGGCGCATTGTCCTGCGGCCAGCTGCAATCGATCAGCACGTCACGGAAGGTGATGCCCTGGCTCTCGAAGATCTGCAGCATCAGTTCGTTAGGGCCATCAAAGCTGGCGCGCGGATAGCTGTCGCTGCCCAGGCCATCCTGGTTGGTGACGATCACGAACTGGTAGCCGGCATCCCGCAGCTTCAGCAGCGCCGGGATCACCTGCGGCACGAAGCGCAGCTTCTCGTAGGCGTCGATCTGGAAATCGGACGGCTCCTCGATGAGGGTGCCGTCGCGGTCGATGAACAGGATCGGGGTCATGCTGCGGCCCTCCGCGCCGACAGGGCCGCAAGCACGCGGTCGTTCTCTTCGGGGCTGCCGATGCTGATGCGCAGAGCATCGCCCAGCTGTGGCGCGGCGCGCTGGTCGCGCACCACCACGCCAGCAGCCAGCAGCGTATCGAATGCGGCCTGGGCATCGGCGAAGCGCACCAGCAGGTAGTTGCCGGACGAGGCATACACGCAGCGTACGCCGGGCAGGCCGGACAGCGACGCGAACAGGCGTTCACGCTCGGCGACGACCGTGGCCACGCGTTCGGCGGTGCGCGCCAGTGCGGCCGGTTGCAGTGCCTGCACCGCCAGTTCGGCGCAAGGGGTCGGCACCGGGTACGGCGCCTGGCAGCGACGCAGCACGGCAATCAGTTCCGGTGCGGCGATAAGGGTTCCAATGCGCGCGGCGGCAAGAGCGTGCGCCTTCGACAACGTGCGCAGCACCGCCAGATTCGGGTTCACGGCCAACAGCGTGGTCGCCGACGGACGCTGCGCGTACTCGACATAGGCCTCATCCACCACCACCAGCGCCTGCCCGCGCAACGCCATGGCCACGCGCTCGACCTCATCCAGGGCGATATCACTGCCGGCTGGGTTCGACGGTGCGCACAGGAACACCAGCTTGGCATTGCGCGCCCTGGCGGTGTCGATCACCGCATCCAGATCGGCACGCAGGCCGTCTTCGCCGTCCACCAGCGGCACTTCGATCAGCGGGGCGCCCTGCAACCTTGCACACACGGCGTACATGCCGAACACCGGCGGCGTGACCAGCACGCCATCACGACCGGGCACGCACAGCGCGCGCACCAGCAGGTCGATGGCCTCGTCACTGCCGCGCCCGACCAGCAGCTGCTGCGGCTGCACGCCATACAGTGCGGCCAGGCCTTCACGCAGCGCCAGCGGCTGCGGTTCGGGATAGCGCCGGCTGCTGCCGTCAGCATCGGCCGGATTGGCCCACGCCGATTCATTGGCGTTCAACCAGACCTCGCCCTGAACCTCGGCACTGCGCGCCGAACTGTAGCCGGCAAAGGCCTGCAGATCCGGGCGTACCAGTGCCAGCACATCATCAATGGGGGCACTCATGCGGCGGCCTCCATGCGCAGGGCCACCGCACGTTCGTGCGCGTCCAGGCCTTCGGCGCTGGCAATGGTGCGCGCGCAACCACCGATCGCCGCCAGTCCTGCAGCGCTGGCACTCTGCACGCTGATCAGGTTCTGGAAGCTGGCGACGCTGACACCGCTGTAGGCACGTGCGGCGCCTGCTGTCGGCAGTACGTGATTGGTGCCGCTGCAGTAGTCGCCCAGTGCTTCCGGCGTGTAATCGCCGAGGAACACCGAGCCGGCCGCCTGCACCTGGTCCAGCCAATCGCGCGGCTGGCGCAACGCCAGGATCAGGTGTTCGGGCGCATAGCGGTTGCTGATCGCAAAGGCTTCACCCAGCGTCTCCACCTGGATCAACCGCGAAGCCGACAATGCCTGGCGTGCGATCTGCTGGCGCGGCAGCAGGGCCACCTGGCGCTCCACTTCGGCCTCGACCGCCGCCAGCATCGCGGCATCGTCGGTCAGCAGAAGCACCTGCGAATCCGGGCCATGCTCGGCCTGCGACAGCAGATCGGCAGCCACGAACGCCGGATTGGCACCCGCATCGGCGATCACCAGCACTTCCGACGGGCCGGCCGGCATGTCGATGGCGGCGGCGCCGTCCTGTGCGACCTGCTGCTTGGCTTCGGTAACGAAGCTGTTGCCGGGCCCGAACAGCTTGTCGCAGGCCGGGATGGTGGCGGTGCCATAGGCCATCGCGGCAATCGCCTGCGCGCCGCCGAGCTTGAACACGCGCTGCACGCCGGTCAGGCGCGCGGCCACCAGCACCGCCGGATCGGCAGTCCCGTCGGCGCGCGGCGGCGTGCACAGCACTACCTGCGGGCAACCAGCCAGTTGCGCCGGCACGCCCAGCATCAACGCGGTGGACGGCAGCGGTGCACTGCCTGCCGGTACGTACAGGCCGACCCGGCCGATCGGCCGCAGCATGCGTTCACAGACCACGCCCGGCGCGGTCTCCACGGCATAGCCCTTGCCCATGCCAGCCTCGTGGAAGCGCGTGATGCGCTCGGCAGCTTCCACCATGGCCTGGCGCAGTTCCGCGGGTACCGCCGCTTCGGCGGCCGCGAACTCGTCATCGGACACTTCGAAGGACGCCAGCTCCACGCCATCGAAACGTGCGGTAATCGCACGCAGCGCCTCGTCGCCCTGTGCGCGCACCTGCGCGATCAGCGCCGCCACCGCGTCGCGGGTCTGTTGCGCCACGGTCTGCACCGGGCGGGTCAATGCTGCGCTGCGCGCGGCCTCATCAAGTCGGGACCAGATCAGACGGTTCATGCCAGCGACCGCTCCACGCTCAACACCATCAGGCCCTGCGCGCCGGCGCGCTCGAGTTCTTCCATGCGTTGCCAGCTCAAGGGACCCGGGCACATGGTCTGCAGGCGCAGTGCGCCGCCATCGGCCGGCAGCCGCACCAGCGGCTCGGCATCGGCCAGCAACTGTGCCAGCGCATCGACGCGATCCTCGCTGGCACGGAACATCAGCAGCTTGCGGTCCTGGCGCTGCACCACGCCGTCGAGACGGCGCAGCAGCATCGCCCGCAGCGACGCGCGTGCGTCATCCGGCACGCGCACCGCGCCCGCCAGCACCGCCTCGCTGTCGAGCAGGTTGTGCACCGGGGTCAACTGGTTGGCGCGCAGCGTGGCGCCGCTGGAGACCAGGTCGCAGATCAGGTCGGCGGTACCGAGGCGTGGCGCGATCTCCACCGAACCGGACAGCTCGACCACCTGCGCATCCACGCCCTGCTCATCCAGCCACTGCTTGAGGATGGCCGGGTAGCTGGTGGCGATGCGGGTGCCGGCCAGCTGCGCCGGGCCCTGCCACTGCCATTCCTCCGGCACCGCCAGCATCAGCCGGCACTGGCCGAAGCCCAGCCCGCGCAGCGCCTGGTAGGCATCGGGCAGGCCGATCTGGCGGCGGGCCGCGGCCTGCTCATCCAGCTCGTTGCGGCCGACGATGCCGAGGTCGCAGACGCCGTCGGCGATCAGGCCCGGGATGTCGTCGTCGCGCACCAGCAACAGGTCCACCGGCAGCGATTCGCCGTAGCAGAACAGCTTGTCGCGGCTCTCGCGCCAGCTCAGGCCACAGGCACTGAGCAGGTTGCGGGCGGGCTCGGCCAGCCGGCCACTCTTCTGGATGGCGATACGCAGCCGGTGGCGTGCCGGCGCTGCCTGGGTTGCACTCATGGGGGAGGTCTCGAAGTTCGGAACGGGGCGCGGATCAGCGCGAAGCAAGGCGGTCGATGGCGGTGGCATAGCCTCGATGGCCATGCTCGAGCGTGCGTGCCACCCGTCCAGTGGTGGTCACGCTGACCCCGGTGCGCTCGTGGATCTCGCGATACGGCACGCCCTGCTGCAGCAGCGGCACCACCTTCCAGCGGTCGGCCATGGCTTCCAGTTCGGCGGGGGTGCACAGATCGCGCAGGAACGCTTCCACCTGCTCCGGCTCGCGCAGGGCGGCAAAGGCCCGGGCCAGGGCTTCCAGGTCGGCCTTCGGGTCTTTGGCGGCAATTTCGGGGCGGGCTTTCACGGGGTCGTTTCCATGCATCAATGTAATAGCGTGTTAGTACATTAGCGCATTCTTGCGCAGTGCGTCAAATAGAGGGTCGAGGGGGCCGCAGGGCTGCCACCCTGCACCCGCGGAAGCCGGGGCAACGGCCAAAGCTGGGTTGCTGGGGGTTGGCTGCGGTCTGCTGGATCTCGCTGGGAAAGTGATCGAGAACGGCTTTTGTAGAGTCGAGCCATGCTCGACTGCTCTTCCCCATAAACGAAAAACGCCCACCGAAAGGTGGGCGTTTTTCTTTCAAATCAAGAGCCTGAGCCGGCTCAGGGCATACAGCGCACCTCGGCCTGCAGCGCCCCGCGCCGCAGGCATTCACCGAACAGGCTGCCCTGCCGGCTCGGCAGGGACTGGATGTTTTCCAACGCACCCACGCCCACCGGGCACTTCTGTGCGGCCAGGGCCTGCAGGTCGCCTTCGAGTTGCGCGCGATCGATCACATGGCAGCGATCAACCTGCAGCCGGTACTGGTCCGGACCGATGCGCGTGCTGTGCAGCGACGGGTCACTCTGGCAGCCGGCCAGCAGGAGGACGAACAGCCCTCCTGCCGCGAACCGCATCACACCATCGCCTTCGACTGCTCCAGCTCCACCTGCAAGGTACTGGCCAGCTCATCGCGGGAGACTTCGAACTGCTGCTCGCGCAGCAGATCCTTCACCGCCACCACGCCGCGCGCCAGCTCATCCTCACCCGCCAGCACCACGAAGCGGATACCTGCCTTGGCGGCGTACTGGAACTGCTTGCCAATCTTCTTCGGCTCCATCTGCACTTCGGTGTTGATGCCGCCGGCGCGCAGGCGACGGGCGATGTCCAGCGACTGCGCCATGCCCTGCTCGTCCATCAGCGCCACCAGCGCCTGCACGCTGCTGGCCTCGATGCCGTCGATCAGGCCGGCCTCGCGCAGCTGCCAGAACAGGCGCGACAGGCCGATGGAGATGCCCACGCCCGGCAGCTTCGACTTGCTGTAGTGGCTGGCCAGGTCTTCATAGCGGCCGCCCGAGCAGATGGAGCCGATCTGCGGGTGGTCGGTCAGCGTGGTCTCGTACACGGTACCGGTGTAGTAATCCAGGCCACGCGCAATCGAGAAATTCAAGCAGTAGGCGCTTTCCGGCACGCCCAGCGCCTGCACCAGCTGCAGCACTTCGCGCAGCTCGGCAACACCGGTGCGCAGCGTTTCCGACGAAGCCGCGCCGGTTTCCAGCGCGGCCAGCTGGGCCAGCGCATCGGCATGGCCCTGCGAACGCACAGCCACGAAGGCCAGGATCTTCTCGACCTGTTCGGCCGGGATCCCGAAGCCTTCGCCGACCAGCGTCTCGCGCACGTAATCGGCGCCGCGCTTGTCCAGCTTGTCCACTTCGCGCAGCACCGCCAGCTGGCGCTCGCCCTCGGCCACGCCCAGGCTTTCGAAGAAGCCGCGCATCAGCTTGCGGTTGTTCAACTGGATGCTGAAGTCGCCGATACGCAGTTCCGAGAACACCGCGTGGATGACCGCCAGCACTTCGGCGTCATAACGAACGCTCAGGCTGTCCTTGCCGATCACGTCGATGTCGCACTGGTAGAACTCGCGGAAACGACCGCGCTGGGCGCGCTCGCCGCGGTACACGCGCTGCATCTGGTAGCGGCGGAACGGGAAGGTCAGTTCATGTTCGTGCTCGGCCACGTAGCGCGCCAGCGGCACGGTGAGGTCGAAGCGCAGCGCCATCTCCGGCAGCGAACGGTCGCCTGATTCGGCGGCGTTGGCCAGCGCACCGGTGGACTGCACGAAATACACCTGGCGCTCGGTCTCGCCACCGGACTTGGTCAGCAGCACGTCGGACAGCTCGAAGACCGGCGTCTCCACCGGCAGGAACCCGAAGCGCTCGTAGTTGCGGCGGATCACGTCCAGCATGCGCTGGAACGCAATCTGCTCGCGCGGCAGCAGTTCAAGGGTGCCGGGCGGGGTACGGGGCTTGATCACGGGCGGAACTCCTGCTGGAACGGGACGTGGGAGGGGGCGACATTCTAGCGCCCCCGCCTCGGGCAGGGTCGAACGGCCGCTTGAAGTATCATAAGGCCCTCCCCGCCCGCGATACGCCCCCGCAACATGTCACGGCCTTCCGGCGCTCCGCCCGCCACCAACGATCCCGCCTCGCCGTCCTGCACCACGCTGGACTGCCTGCACTGCTCGGTTCGCCACCTTGCGGTGTGCTCGGCGCTGTCGCCCGATGAAGTGCAGGCACTGGAACAGGTCACCGTTTCCCAGCAGGTCAGCATGGGCAGCACCCTGGCCCGCACCGGCGAGGAACGCCAGCATGTCTATACATTGACCGGCGGTGCCCTGCGCCTGGTGCGCACCCTGGCCGATGGCCGCCGCCAGATCAATGGCTTCGTCCTTCCCGGCGACTACCTGGGCCTGAGCGGCAGCGACCACCACCGCTACGATATCGAGGCCATCGCCGACAGCCGCGTATGCCGCGTCGCCCTGCCGCAGATGAAGGCACTTCGCAGCCGCTTCCCGCACCTGGAGCGCAAGCTGCTGCAGCGCGCCTGCCAGGAACTGGACGCCGCGCAGGACGCCGCACTGGCACTGGCGCGCCTGCAGCCGGCCGAGAAGCTGGCCGATTTCCTGCTGCGCCTGGCCGCGCGCGAAGCCAAGCTGGGCGGCGATGGCCTGCGCGTCTCGCTGCCGATGGGCCGTGGCGATATCGCCGACCATCTGGGCCTGACCATGGAAACGGTCAGCCGTACCTTCACCAAGCTGCGCCAGCAGGGGCTGATTGCCCTGCCCCACCTGAACGTCGTGGAGATCCTCGACGAGGACGGACTGCGCGGACTGGCGGGCGAAGGCCTGGCCTGACCTCCGCTAACGCTCGCCGGGCATGGCCCGGCGCTAACCCGCTCGCTGACCTTCGGTAGCGCCGGGCCATGCCCGGCGGCTCTTGCTCAACCCAACAACACCTCGCGCAACGCCGCGTAATCCGCCGCCAATGGCTCGGCGTGCGCCGGTCGCTGTAGCAACGCATCCAGCGCCGGCGGCACCGCCACCGCTTCGCCGATCAACGGCTCCACCACGGCCTCGAACTTGGCCGGATGTGCGGTGGCCACCACCGCCCAGTCACCCTTGGCGCCGCGCGCACGCAGGTCCTGCAGTACCTTCACCGCCGTCGCCGTGTGCGGACAGAACAGCTCGCCGCGGCTCGCATGCGCCGCCGCAATCGTGGCACGGATGGTCACGTCGTCCACTGCGAACGCGCGGAAGGCCGCGCGCAGCTCTGCGTCATCGCCGTGATAGAGCCAGCGCAGACGCTCGAAGTTGCTCGGTGCGCCCACGTCCATCGCATTGGCCACGGTGGCCACGCTGGCCTGCGGTTGGTAGTCACCGCCATTGAAGTAGGCCGGCAACACAGCGTTGGCATTGGTCGCCAGCACAATCTGCCCGATCGGCACACCCAGCGCACGCGCCAGCACCGCAGCCATTGCGTTGCCAAGGTTGCCGGTCGGCACCACCAGGTTGAGCCGGCGACGGGTTTCAGCATGATGGGTCAGTGCCGCATGCGCGTAGTAGCTCATCTGCGGCAGCAGGCGGCCGAGGCTGATGCTGTTGGCCGAGCTCAACGGCACCTGCGCCTGCAGTTCGCGGTCGGCCAGCGCCTGCTTGACCATGGCCTGGCAGTCGTCGAATGCACCGGCCACGCGCAGCGCCTGGATGTTGTCGCCGAAGCAGCCGAGCTGGTGTGCCTGCCGCGGTGACACGCGGCCATCCGGATACAGCACCACCACCCGCACGCCGGGCTGGCGATGGAACGCCGCCGCCACCGCGGCACCGGTATCGCCGGAGGTGGCGACGACGATCGTCAGGTCGCGGTCCTTGCCGGCCTGCAGCCGCGACAGCGTACCGGCCAGGAACCGCGCACCGATATCCTTGAACGCTGCGGTCGGCCCATGGAACAGCTCCAGCACATGGTCGCCATCGCCGAGCGGGCGCAGCGGCACGGGGAAATCGAACGCTTCCCGGCAGATCGACGGCAACGCAGACTCCAGCGCGTCGCCGGAAAAGAACGGCGCCAGCAGGTCGGCGGCGGTATCGGCCAGCGTCGCACCGGCCTGCAGCTCACGCGGCGCCGGCAGCACCTCGGGCACATACAGCCCACCATCGGGCGCCAGTCCTGCGGCGATGGCCGCGCTGAGGCCAACGGCCGGAGACTGGCCGCGGGTCGAAACAAATTGCATGGGTCGGGTATCCAGTAAGGGGGAAGGATTCAGCACAGCCGGGCTCCCGGCGCGTCCAGCCGCGACACCCAGGCATCGCTGTCAAAGCCGGCACCCGCGAAGGCGGCCCGCACCGGCGCCACCGCGGCGTGGGCCTGGTCGGCGTCTTCGAACCAGGCGAACACGCTGGGACCGGCACCGGAAATGCCTGCACCCATCGCATTCGCCGACAGCGCCGCATCGCGGGCTGCCACGAAACCCGCAATCAGGCCGGCCCGCCGTGGTTCCACCAGCACATCGCGCAGTCCAGCCCGCACCAGCGCCGCATCCCTGCGATGGCAACCACTGAGTACCAGCGCCAGGTTCGCGCTCTGCGCCACGAACTCACCCAGTGCATAGCTGCCCTGCAGTGCCTGGCGGGCGCGACGCGTTTCCAGCACCGCGTGCGGATGCACCAGCAGGCTGTGCCAGTTGGCCGGCACCGTGATCGGCAGCAGGCGATCGGCCGTGCACAGCGCGAGACCGCCCAGCAGCAACGGACCTACGTTGTCACCGTGGCGGCCACCGCTGGCCACCGCCTCGCCATCCAGCGCAAACGGGTAAAGCGCCTCGCGCGACAGTGGCGCATCCAGCAGCGCGTTGGCGGCAACCAGCGCCGCGACGCATGACGCCGCAGAGCCCCCCATGCCGGAACCGAACGGAATGCCTTTGTCGATCTCGACCGCAAAGCCGAAGTCCAGGCCCAGGCCTTCGCGCAGTGACATCAGCGCAGCGCCCGCAGTGTTCCCGGCTGCATCCAGCGGCAGCTCGACCGCACTGCCACGGATCGCTTCGATGCGCACCACCGGCTCCTCGATGCGGCGCACGCTCACGCTATCGCCGACACCGGCAATGGCATGGCCGAGGATGTCGAAGCCCACCGCCACGTTGGCCACCGACGCAGGCGCAAACGCACGTGCGATCACAGGCGCGCTCCTTCACCGGCAGCCACCCGCAGCAGGTCGGCGAACACACCGGCGGCGGTGACTTCGGGGCCGGCGCCCGGCCCCTGCACCACCAACGGATTGTCGCAGTAGCGGCGGGTACGGAACTGCACCACGTTGTCGGTCAGCCGCAGGTTGGCGAAGGCGTGATCGGCCGGCAGCACCTGCAGGCCCACCGAAGCACCATCGGCGCCCAGCCGCGCCACATAACGCAGCACGGCACCGCGCGCCCGCGCATCGTGCAACTTTTCCAGCAGGCTGGCATCGGACTCGCCCAGGCGCGCCATGAAGTCATCCACGCTGCCCTCGCGCAGCAGCGCCGGCACCAGGCTTTCCACCTGCACCTGCTCCAGGCTGAGCGCATGGCCGGCCTCGCGCGCCAGGATCACCAGCTTGCGTGCCACGTCCACGCCGGACAGGTCATCGCGCGGGTCCGGCTCGGTGTAGCCCATCGACCGCGCCTGCGCGACCAGCAAAGAAAATGGCTGGCTGCCGTCGAAGCGGTTGAACAGCCAGGCCAGCGTGCCGGAGAAAATACCTTCGATTGCCAGCACCTCGTCGCCCGTATCCACCAGATCACGCAGCGTGGTGATCACCGGCAGGCCCGCGCCCACCGTGGCCTCGTAGCGGAAGCGCGCACCACTGGCGGCCGCAGCAGCACGGATGCGCTGGTAGCGCGGCAGCGGCCCGGCACCGGCCTGCTTGTTCGGGGTGACCACATGGATGCCGGCCGCCAGCCAGCCCTCATAGCGCTCGGCCACGTCGGCGCTGCCACTGCAGTCAATCACCACCGCATGCGGCAGGTGCGCGGCCAGCAGGTGTTCGGTGAAACGATCGAGGTCGCTGGACTCGCCCGCGTCCTGCAGTGCCTCCCGCCAATCGGCGTGCAGGCCATCCACTTCCAACCGCATGCGCGAGCGCGAGGCCAGCGCACGCAGGCGCAGGTCGACATTGGCCTTGGCCAGCAGTTGCGGGCGCGCCGCCAGCAGCTGGTCAAGCAGCGCCGCGCCGACATTGCCCGGCCCGATCACGCCCACCGCAAACGTCTGCGGCGACAGCCAGAAGCCGGCGTGTGCGGCACGCAATGCGCGGGTGGCATCGGCACTGTCCACCGCCACCGAGATGTTGCGCTCCGACGAGCCCTGCGCGATCGCCAGGATGTTCACCTGCGCACGCCCCAGTGCCTCGAACAGGCGTGCGGCCACGCCCGGCTGCCCGGCCATGCCGTCACCGACCGCCGCAAGGACGCTGACGCCCTCACTGACCTGCACGCGCTGCACCTGCCCGACCGACAGTTCATGCGCGAACGCGTGCAGCAGCGCCTCGCGGCCGCGCGCCGCTTCGGCAGCACGCACCACGCAGCAGATCGAATGCTCTGACGACCCCTGCGAGATCATCACCACCGACACCTGCGCCTGGCGCAGCGCCGCGAACACGCGTTCGGCCGTACCGGGGACACCGATCAGGCCGGTGCCCTCCAGGTTCAGCAGGGCCAGCCCGGGGCTCAGGGTCAGCCCCTTCACCGGCCCACGCGGCGAGCGCTCGGCACTGATGCGCGTACCCGGATGCGCCGGTTGGAACGTGTTGCGGATGAAGATCGGCAGGCCGAGGCGGATCGCTGGCGACATCGTCTGCGGGTGCACCACCTTGGCGCCGAAGTAGGCCAGTTCGCAGGCCTCGTCGTAACTGAGCGATTCCAGCTGCACCGCCTCGGGCACCAGCCGCGGGTCGGCCGACAGCACGCCGTCGACATCGGTCCAGATGTGCAGTTCATCAGCATTGAACAGCGCAGCGAAGATCGCGCCGGAATAGTCGCTGCCGTTGCGGCCGAGCGTGGTGATGCGGTCATGGCGGTCACGGGCAACGAAGCCGGTGGCGACCAGGCGCATCTGCGGATGCCGCAGGCGCCATTTGGCCAGGCGGTCCGCGCTGGCCTCCCAGTCGACATCCACACCCAGTTCGCCATGGCCGACCACCAGCACATCGCGCGCATCCAGCACCGCGCAGTCTTCGCCCAGCGCCTGCAGGTGCGTGCCGAGCAGCTGCGCGGAGAATACTTCGCCCAGGCCCTGCACGCGGTCGAGTACTTCGCGCGGCAGCTCGCCGATCACCGCCAGCGCCGCCAGTACCTCGGCCAACTGCTCGAAGCGGGCATCGATCCATTCCACTGTCTCGCCCACCTGCTCGCCCAGCAGCGCCACGGCGGCGCCCCGATGGCGTGCGCGCAGCGCATGCCAGGCCTCGCGCCACCCTTCGTCGCCCTTGGCCGCCAGCTGCGCCAGCTCGATCAGCGCGTCGGTGACGCCCTTCATCGCAGAGACGACAGTGACCTGCAGCGATTCGGGACGGGCCAGCAGCAGGCCGGCGACATGGCGGTAGCGCTCGGCGTCGGCCACCGACGTGCCGCCGAATTTGTGCACGACAATGGACGGTGCGGCCAGATCGGCCGGGGCAACGGGTTGGGCGGGGGCGTGGGATGACATGCAGACCTCGGCAGGAGGCCCCGTCGCATGCAGGTGTCGAGTTTCCCCGCCACCTGTATGGTGCGGGGCCGTGGTTTTCGGGAGTTACACGAAGACGACGGGCCGCACCAGGCGAGTGGTGACGGTGGTGGTGGTAATGGTGGTGGTGGCGACCGGCGCAGTCGAACGGCCCGCAGTGGCGGGGGCGATCAGGCTGGCGTGGGCGGCATCAAGGACCATGGCGTACAGAAAACACTGCACGCCGGGCGGCTGTCAAGTGCTGCGATGCAAAAATTCGCTGCGGCGATCATCGGCCAACGTGCCGGCATTTGGTTGCAACTGAGACAAAGCCGACATCAGCACGCTTGCGGGCCGTATTCAGCCGGCATGTTCGGCGATTGCCCGCCGCGTGCGATGCGCATGCGCACACATCATCACGCCGGCAACCAGGAACACGATCGCCAGCGCCTCCAGCAGGGAGGGCCAACGCTGCTGCCAGGCAAAGGCATACAGCAACGCGAACAGCGTCTCGAACACGATCATCTGGCCGGTCAGGGTCAGTGGCAGCAGGCGGCTGGCGCGGTTCCAGAACGCATTGCCGAGAATCGAGGCAACCACCGCCACGCCGGCACTGATCGCCCAGAACCCGCTCCACTGCGCCGCCGTGGGGCTGCCGGTATGGCCGATGAAGGCCATCGGCACCAGCAGCAGGGCCAGGCCGCCCGTGGTGACGCCGGTCAACAGTGACCAGTCGTGGCTGGACAGGTCCGGCCGGCGCGCCAGCCAGCGGCTGTTGCCGATCGAGTACAGCGCCCACGAGAACAGCGCGCCAAACGCGCACAACAGGCCGATCAGGCGCTGCCGCCACGGTGTTGCCAGGTGCTCGGACATCAGTGCTTCCCAGCCAACCAGGGCCACGCCGAGCACGCACAGGCCCAGTGCCGGCAGCAGCTGCTTCAAAGGCACTGCACCCTGTTCGCGCACGCCGACCAGGGTGACCACCACCGGAATCAGGCCGACAATCAGCGACGCCGCCGCGCCGCCTGCCCACTGCACCGCGGTGGCCAGCAACAGGAAGTACACGAGGTTGCCGGCCAGGCTCAGCCACAGCAGGCCGATCCATTCGGCACGACCGAGCTTCGGCGCCAGCCGTTTCCAGCGCGGCAGCAACAGGGCTACGGCAATCAGGCCATAGACCAGGTAGCGGCCGGCGGACAGTTGCAGGGCGTTGAACGACTGCAGCACAGCGGGCGCGAGGAAGACCACGCCCCACAGCGCGCCAGCGGCAACGCCATTGGCGATGCCCAGGGCCATCGGGTTGTTGCGCATTCGGGTTCTTCGGGGGAGAGAGAACAGGCCGCGCAGTGTAAGCGCTGGCCGGTGCACGCTCTTGACCCAGGCTACTGCCCTGCGCTGCCGCTGATCTGTAGAGCGGAGCCTATGCTCGGCTGCCTTTGTCTACGCAGCGGGCAATCGCAGCCGAGCGTGGGCTCGACTGCTTTTGCACCAGCCATCCCGCGAACGGCCGCCGAGCATGGCTCGACGCTAAAGTCCTGCACCCCGGCGCCACGCTGCGGGGGTCTGGCCACACTCGCGGCGCAGCGCACGGGTCAGTGCGCTCTGCTCGGAATAGCCTGCCGCAAGTGCGATGTCACTGATCGGCGCAACGCCTGTGCGCAGCTGGTGCTTGGCCCAGCGCAACCGGCATGCACTGAGCCATGCCTGCGGGCTGAGCCCGAACTCACGCTGGAACAGCGCATGCAAGCGGCTCTCACTGACACCCACGAACGCCGCCATGCGCGCCACCGGCCACGCCTGGCCGGGCTCCGCCTGCACTGCCGCGCACAGCCCCTGCATGCGTGCGCCACTGCCGGCCGGGGCAAACACCTGCAGCAACTGCGGCAACAGCGCCGGCATCGGTTGCCCTGCCTGCACGCTGGCAAGGCGCTGGCGCAGCGCCAATGGCAGGTAGAGCCAGCGCTGGCGGCACAGATGTTCCTGCGTGCCGTCATCAAGCACGCCCGGGGCACAATCGACGATCACGAAACCATTCGGCCCATCAGCCATCTGGTCATGCGCCTCGCCGGCGGCAACGAACGCCCCCTGCAGGACGTCCAGGCGACCACCGCGGCCTTCCATTTCGAACTGCAGTTCACCCTGCAGTGGCAGCACCCACTGCGCGTAGTCATGGCGGTCCAGGCCGGTGGCCTGGCCGTAGTGCCGCAGGTGGAAGATGGCGCCCATCGGCGCAGTGTGCGCGTGTAATACCGGCCGCGCAAACCGCTGATATAGTCGATCCGTCATCCAACGCAGGGAGTGCAGGTCATGACCGATCAGTACGTGCGCCTGGCGCTTGCTGCCAGCCTCGGCCTGGCCCTCGCCGCGACGGCCTCCGCACAGCAACGTACGCCACCGGCACCGCATTGCATGGACGCTGTCGGAGTGCAGGAAGTGGAGCAGGCCTCGCCGCGCTCGATTGCCCTGCGCGCTGCGTCCGGCCAGGCCTATCGCATCGATTTCAGCGAGGATTGCCCGGGGGTCCGCGCAGCCACCACGTTGAAGCTGGAAGCGCCCGCCGGTTGGGCCTGCGGCCGACCCAGCGAGCGCGTCGTGGTTGACGGCCGCAGCTGCGCCGTCAGCGCGGTCACGCCGGTACAGAACCGCGACTATGCCAGCGTGGCCCGCGACAGCGACCGCCTGCGCACCGCTACCCTGCCCACCATGACCATCCGCGAACGCAAGGAGGTGCGCCGCAGCTTCGGCGGCTCGCCCTCGTACTGCTTCGCGACCCGCAACGTGCGCGCATGGTCGTCCGACCCGCAGGGCATGCTGGTGGAGACCAATCCGCGCCGCAATGGCGGGCATCGCTACTACCGCGTGGAACTCGGCAGCCATTGCCGCCAGCTCGATCGTGCGCCACAGCTCAGCTTCCACTCCGGCCTGCAGAATGGCCTGATCTGCGGCAATCCCGGCGACCGGGTCACGACCGCCGGGTTCGAAGCAGGCGACCTGCGCCATGACGGGATCGCGCCGCTGCCGCAGTACACCCGCGGCAGCTGCACGATCCAGGCGGTCTACCTGGCCTCCGGCCAGGCGTCGAACTAACCGTCGACGCCAAGGAAGGTGAACGGTGCGCTGGGCACGAACTGGCCCAGTGCATCGCCGGCGAAGGTATTGCGCTGGTCCTTGCCGAGGTCGAGCTTGAGTACCTTGCCGGCGAAATCGACCTTGTTCAGGTCGACCCAGAACGTGTTCGGGGTCAGCGCCGATTCGAAGAAGTACAGCCGCCGCTTGTGGTCAGCCACGGTTCGCCAGCGCGTGGATGAAATGTTCGGCTCGCCCGGCGTGGTGATGCCATACGGCACCGAGGTGTTGCGGATCACGCTGAACACACTGGCCAGGGCCACCACCGGGTCTTCCGCCTTGGGAATGGCGTTGATGTAGAACGAGGCGCGCGCGAAACGGTCCGCGGAGCGGTTGGTGCCGGGCAGCATCACCGTGCCGCCGATCTGCTGCCAGTAGGTGTTGAGCGCCAGCTGCTGCTCGAAGATCGGCGAGTTGGTCATCACCTGGTAGCGCCGGTCATGGTGGATCACCTGGCGACCGCCGATGTACTCGACGATGGCGCTGTCGCCGCTGGCATCGGACAGTGACAGATGCAGTGTTGCCTGCCGATCCTCGCCGGGCACCTTGTCGGTGACGATGGAGTACGGCTCCCGCTTCAGCGCTGCCACGGCCTCCTCCACCGTAGCGAAGTTGTCCAGCACGTACTGTGCCCACAGCGAGATCGCCAGGCCCGGTTTGTTGCCGCGCTGCTGTGGATACTCCGATTCGACCAGCCACAGCAGGTTGGCCACCAGGCCCTTTTCGTTCATGCCATCAGTGGTCGACACGTCGTAGCCGGTCGCCACCACCGAGCCGTAGCGCGCGGTCCAGGCCAACGACTTCGGGCCAGCCTGGCCGGTGCGCGCCATGCCGCGCGGCAGTATGTAGAGGTTGGTCGCCACATCGACCTTCCAGTCCATCGAGCGCGCGGTGATCACATCACCGTTGTCGCCCAGGTACACCGCGCGCGTGCAGGCAAGAGCCGGTGCCACGGCTGCGGCCAGCGCGACCACCAGCATCCCCCTTCCCATCCACTTCATCCGTGCCATGTCATTGCACTCCTTTCCCCGTGATCCAGGGATAGGACCCCAAGCAGGGTGACACAGGGGTGAAGCCTCAACGGACGAAGCGGTCGTGCAGCCAGAATCCTGCAAGCATCGACGGCACGAACCACAGGGATTCGCGCGATGCCACGGCCAGCCCGGCGATGGCTGGGCCCGGGCAATAGCCCGCCCAGCCCCAGCCGACGCCGAACAGCGCGGCACCCAGCAGCAGGCGAGCATCGACACCCCGGGCAGCAGGCAGCTGGAAGTGGAGCGCAAACCACGGCTGCACGCGCCGCAGCACCCAACGCTGCCCGACCGCACTGACCAGCAGCGCCGAGCCAAGCACCCACATCAACGTGGGATCGAAGTCGCCGGTGATGTCGAGGAAGCCGAGGACACGACGCGCGTCGGTCATTCCCGAAAGCGCCAACCCCATGCCAAACAATGCGCCCGCCGCGCCGGCGGCCCAGACTGCGCGGCTCATGCCAGGCCTCCACCATGACGGATCAGCAAGGTGGTCAGCATCGCGCAGGCCATGAACACCAGCACGGCTGCCAGCGATCGCTTCGAACCGCGGGCCATGCCGCAGACGCCGTGACCGCTGGTACAGCCATTGCCCAGCCGTGTACCGAAGCCGACCAGCAGGCCGGCTCCCATCAACTGCCAGGCCGGCAAAGCATCACGCAGCAACTCGCGTGGCGATGCCTCGGGCACCGATTGCCACCACAGCACCAGTCCAGCCGACGCGAGCAGGCCGGCCAGGAAGGCCCAGCGCCAGCCGCGCTCGCCTTTGGCTGCGTGCAGGCTGCCCGCGGCGATGCCGCTGATGCCCGCCACGCGTCCGATGGTGGCGAGCAACAGCACCGCAGCGGCGCCGATCAACGCACCGCCTGCCACCGCACTCCATGGCAGGTTCATGCCCCACCCTCTTCGCTGCCGCACATGGGATTGCCCATTTATTTAGATTATTCTAAATTAGATCATCCTAAACAAAATGGTCAACCATGGCCCGCACCCAGCTCGACAGCGCCGCGATGGCCGAACACGCTTCACAGGCAGCCACGCTGCTCAAAAGCCTGGCGCACCCGGCCCGGTTGCGGGTGCTGTGCCGCCTGGTCGAAGGTGAGGCACCGGTGCCGGAACTGCAGGCACTGACCGGCCTGAGCGCATCGGCGCTGTCACAGCACCTGGCGGTACTGCGCGGACTGGATATCGTGGCGACCCGGCGCGAAGCACAGGCAATCCACTACCGGGTCGTTGAAGGGCCGGCGCTGGGCGTGCTGCAGGCGCTGCATGCGGCCTACTGCGGTGGTACTTCGCGCTGAATCCGGCGCAGGCCTTCAGCCAGCGTGCAGCGCCGGCTGCACCACCTGATCGAGCAGGTCCACCGGCGTCGGTGCCGAACGGTCGCCCTGCAGGGCCCGGGTGAATCCGGACCAGTCGCTGGAAGAAAGCTGGCGCAGCATCGCCGCGTCGACCGGGAGCGAACGCATCGCCCAATAGGGAAACTGGCGCTGGCCCAGGCGCCCGCGTCCCAGTTCGATGATGTCGATGTGGCTTCCTGCCTGCAGGATGCGCTCGTAGACCGAATCGATGCCGTCTGGTGGGCCTTCGATGTACTGCAGGAAACGCTCGCCGTCATGCAGCAGCACACCGGTCACCCCTGCCAGCTTGTTGAAACGTGCCGCGTCCTCGACCAGCCGATGCAGGCGCTCGGCGGAAAGGTCCGGCAGCGCCCGGCTGACGTAGGCGATAGCGCGCAATGGCATGGTGCTTCCTTGACAGGATGTGCATCCACGGTAGCAGTTGCGGACGAGTCCGTCTCAGTCCGCCGGGACGTTGCCTGAAGAGTTCAGGTTGCCGCCATGACCGCGCCGTCGCAACGCCGTGGCAGCACTGCCTCGAACACCACCTGCCCCGCTTCGTTGCGGGCCGCAATGCGCCCGCCGTGCGCGCGGACGAACTGATCGACGATGTACAGGCCAAGGCCCAGGCCCTTGCTCTGGTGGAAGCTGGCCTTGAAGGGTTCGAACAGTCGCGGCAACAGCGCGTCATCGATCCGGCCGGCGTTGCTGACCCGCAGCAGCACGCTGCGCGGGTCGCGCCCATCCACCTCCACCCTCGCCTCGCTGCCATGGGTCAGCGCGTTGCCGACCAGGTTGGCGGCGACCTGGCCAAGGCGATCCAGATCGCCCTGCAGCCGCGTGTCTCCCTGCATGTCCAGGCGGATCCGATCCATCCCATGCGCGCTGCCCGCTTCGGCCACTACCGCGCGCGTCACGTCGGCCAGGTCGCAGGCACTTGCCTCCAGCCTCAGGCCACCGCTGCGGATCCGCGAGAAATCCAGCAGCTGCTCGACCATCCGCGCCATCCGCAGGGTGCTGGCTTCCAGATACTGAAGGGTCTGCTGCGCGCCTGCGTTGCCTTCCGGAAGCTCCAGCGCCAGCTTGTCGGTGCACAGCAGGATCGCCGACAGCGGCGTGCGCAGATCGTGGGTCAGCACCGCGGCCATCGTCTCGTTGAGCTTCAACGCGCGCTCCAGTGCCTCGTTGCGCGCCTTCAGCAGCTGCCGCTGCTGGTACAGCTCGATGAAGACGTTGACCTTGCTCAGGATCACCTGTGGCGCCACCGGCTTGTGCAGGAAATCCACTGCGCCGCTCTCGTAGCCCTTGAAGACGCGCAGCGGATCGTCAGGCGAGGCGGTCAGGAAGATGATCGGCACGTCGCGGCTTCGATGCGAACCGCGCATCAGTTCGGCCAGGGTGAAACCATCGATCTCCGGCATGTGCACGTCGAGCAGGGCCAGCGCTACTTCGTGCTCCAGCAGCAGCTCCAGTGCCTGCGCGCCCGAGGCAGCCAGCAGCAGGTTGACCCCTTCGCGCTGCAGCAATGCCTGCATGGCTACCAGGTTCTGCGGCACGTCGTCGACGATCAGCAGGTTGACCGGGGTCTGCGACTGCGCAGGGTCCGGTGGCAACAGGTTCATGCAAACAACTCCTTCAGGCGGCGACACATCATTTCAAGAGGCAGCACGGCATCGGCACCGGCGTGCTGCAGGGCGGACGCCGGCATCATCGACGCCTCGGCTTCCTCGGGACATTGCAGCCAGGCACGGCCACCGGCAGCACGCACTGCGGCGACACCTTCGCTGCCATCGCTGCTGGCACCGGTCAGCAACAGTGCAAGCACCTGCGGGCCGAACACCGCGGCGGCGGATTCAAACAGCGGGTCGATGGCCGGCCGCGAGAACAGCACCGGCGCATCCACCGACAACGCCAGCGAACCGGCGTCTTCCACCAGCAGGTGGTAGTCCGGTGGCGCGAACGTCACCGTACCGGGCTGCAGTGGCTGCTTGTCCTCGGCCTCGCGCACCGGCAACGCGCAGTACGGCGCCAGCACCTCGGCGATGCGGCTGGTGCGGTCACGCGGCAGGTGCAGCACGGCCAGCACCGGCGCCGGCAACCCCGACGGCAACGCACCCAGCACGGCCTGCAGGGCCGCGACCCCACCCGCCGACGCACCGACCACCAGCAGCGCGGGACGCGCCGGCACCACCATCAGGCCACCTTCCGGTACAGGCGGTGCTCGCGCGAACAGACCTCGAAGGCATCGTGGTGGCGCCCGAACTGCAGCGACTCCTTGCTACCCAGGCCGAGGAAGCCACGATGCACCAGCGCCTCGCGGAACAGGCCGACGGCGCGGTCCTGCAGGTCGCGGTTGAAATAGATCAGCACGTTGCGGCACGACACCAGGTGCACTTCGGAGAACACCGTATCGGTGGCCAGGCTGTGATCGGCGAACACCACGTTGCGGCGCAGCTGGCGGTCGAACACTGCACCGTCATAGGCGGTGGCGTAGTAGTCGGACAAGGACGCCGTGCCGCCGGCAGCCAGGTAGTTGCGGCTGAACTGGGCCATCCGGTCGATGCCATAGGCGCCAGCCTCGGCCGTGGCCAGCGCCGACGGGTTGATGTCGGTGGCGTAGACGATGCTGCGCTCGAGCAGGCCTTCCTCGTGCAGCAGGATCGCCAGCGACCACACTTCTTCACCGGTGCTGCAGCCGGCCACCCACAGCTTCACCGAGGGATAGGTGCGCAGTACCGGTACCACCTGCTCGCGCAGCTCACGGAAATAGGCCGGATCACGGAACATCTCCGAGACCTGCACGGTGAAGAACTGCATGGCCTGGGCAAACAGTTCCGGCTCGTGCAGCAGGCGGTGCTGCAGGTCAGACAGGCGCTCACATTCGTAACGCAGCATGGCCTGGCGCATGCGCCGGCGCAGCGACGATACCGCGTAGCTGCGGAAATCATAGTGGTAGCGCTGGTAAAGCGCCTCCAGCAGGACCTTCAGCTCCAGGTCGAACAGGGCCTGTTCGTTCATTGCCGCGAGCACCAGACCCGGCACAGCGAGACCAGCTTGTCGACGTCGATCGGCTTGGCGATGTAATCGTTGGCGCCGGCCTGCAGGCAGCGCTCGCGATCGTCGGGCATGGCCTTGGCGGTCAGCGCGATGATCGGCAGGTCCTGCAGGTGGCGCTGCGCACGGATTTCGCGCATCGCGGCCAAGCCATCCTTCTCCGGCATCATGATGTCCATCAGCACCAGATCGACGTCCCGCTCGGCCAAGCGGTCCACCGCTTCCTGGCCGTTGCGTGCGATCTCCAGCGTCACACCCAGCGGCTCGAGCACACTGGACAACGCGAAGATGTTGCGCACGTCGTCTTCGGCCAGCAGCACGGTACGGCCATCGAGCACGGTGTCACGACGGCGGGCCTCGCGCAGCAGGCGCTGCTGGTCGCTCGGCAGGCTGGCCTCCACGCTGTGCAGGAACAGGGTCACTTCGTCGAGCAGGCGTTCGGGCGAACGCGCGCCCTTGATGATGATGCTCTTCGAGTAGCGGCGCAGGCGCTGTTCTTCCTCGCGGCTCAGCGCGCGGCCGGTGTAGACGATCACCGGCGGGAAGCCGACATCGTCGTTGCCGGCCATGTGCTCGAGCAGGTCGTAGCCGCTGCCGTCGGGCAACGACAGGTCCATCACCATGCAGTCGAAGGTGACCGTGCTGAGCTGCTCCAGCGCACCGGCCAGGGTGCCCACCGCGACAATCTGCAACTGCTCGCGACCCAGCAGCAGTTCCAGGTTGTGGCGCAGCTCGTTGTCGTCCTCGACGATCAGCAGGCGCCGCACGTCGCGCTGGCTGGTCTGCTCCAGCTGCTCGATGGCCGACACCAGCCGTTCGCGCGTGGTCGGCTTGATCGCAAAACCAATCGCACCGAGTTCGCGCGCGACCTGGCTGCGGTCCATCGCCGAGACCACGTGCACCGGAATGTGGCGGGTATCGGGGTTGCGCTTCAGGCGTTCCAGCACGCTCAGGCCGGACACGTCCGGCAGGCCGATATCGAGCAGGATGCCGTTCGGGCGCAGTTCGCTGGCCAGGGCCAGCGCCTCCTCGGCGGTCCCGGCCACCACGCAGTCGAAGTCCAGCTCGTGAGCCAGTGCCACCAGGGCTTCGGCAAAGGTGGCGTCGTCCTCCACCGCCAGGATCAGCCGGCCGGCACGCTGGCGGCGGCCGCGATCATCGGCCACGCTGGCGGCGCCAGACGCAGGTGATGGCGCAACCACAGGCGCAGTCGGGATGCGTGCATCGACCACCGCTACCGCAGGCTGCGGCAACGGAGATGCGGCAACGGGGGTGTCGCCGGGCACAGACACCGGGGCGCCTTGCAACGGCAGTTCCAGGATGAAGCAGCTGCCTCGACCCGGTTCGCTGTCGACCTGGATGCTGCCGCCCATGCGTTCGGCAAGGTCGCGCGAGATAGACAGGCCCAGGCCGGTGCCGCCATAGCGACGCCGGGTACTGCCGTCGGCCTGGCGGAACGCCTCGAAGATGACCTGCAGCTGCTCCCGCGCGATGCCGATGCCGCTGTCGCTGACCTCGAACCGGACGCGGCCATTGCCACCCGCGCGGACCTGCAAGCCGACCCTGCCGTGCTCGGTGAACTTCAGGGCGTTGGCCAGCAGATTCTTCAGGATCTGCTGCAGGCGCTGGCTGTCGGCCATCAGCTGGCTTGGCGCCAGTGCGTCGGCCTCGATCTGCAGGGACAGGCCCTTCTGCCGCGCCATCGGCTCGAACGTCTCGCGCAGGCGCTGCAGCACGCTGTCCACCACCACCACTTCGTCGGCCAGCTCGACGTGGCCGGCCTCGATGCGGGACAGGTCGAGGATGTCGTTGATCAGCGCCAGCAGGTCATTGTTGGACGACAGGATCGCGCGGGCGTACTTCACCTGCTCTTCGGTGAGCGTGCCGTCCTTGTTGTCGGCCAGCAGCTTGGCCAGGATCAGCGAGCTGTTCAGCGGCGTGCGCAGCTCGTGCGACATGTTGGCCAGGAATTCGGACTTGTAGCGCGACGTAGCCGCCAGCTCGTTGCTGTTGCGCACCAGCTGTGACTGTGCAACCAGCAGCGCCTGCTTCTGCGCCTCCAGCTCATGGGTGCGCTCTTCCAGCTGGACGTTGCTCTGTTCCAGTTCGGCCTGCTGTTCTTCCAGATGGCTCTGCGACTGCAGCAGGCTTCGGCTCTGCTCTTCCAGCTCCTCGTTGGCCACGCGCAGCTCTTCCTGCTGCGCCTGGAGCTCCTCGCCCTGGCGCTGCGACTCTTCCAGCAGCACAACCAGCTGCGCGCGCAGCAGCGAGGCCCGCAGTGCCATGCCGATCGTCTCGGCGCAGCGCTCCAGCAGCTCGCGGTCCAGATCGCGCTGCCCGCCCGTCCGGGCGCGTCCCAGTTCGATGATGCCGACCACGGTGCCGTCACTGCTGATCGGCGCCAGGATGCGCTCGCGCACCGGCAGGCGCCCCAGGCTGGTCTGCAGTTCAAGCACAGCGTCGTCGCCACCCTGCAGGTGACGGATGCGCTCGTCCCGCGCCACCTGCCCGGCAACACCCTCCTGCAATGCCAGCGACGCCGGCATGCCGGACGGCAACGCCAGGCCACCGGTCAGCTGCAACCGCCCTCCGTCCAGCCGATATACGGCACCGACGTCCGCCTGCAGCTGGGCGCCCAGGCTGGTGGCTGCCGCCTCGGCAATCTGCTCCGGACCGAGGTCGCCGCGCAGGCTCATCGCCACTGCGTTCTCGGCCTCCTGCAGCCACAGCGCCCGCATTGCTTCCCGGCGTGCCTGGATCGCGCGGGAAACGATCAGCGCGATCATCAGGAACGCACAACCGCCGATGCTTCGGTTGACCAGCGAGAACGCCGAATTCGAGCTGGCCGGGGCGATGTTGAACCCGATGACCAGCAGGACGCAGGCGAGCACGGCCACGATGAACGGCGCGCGTGGACTGCGCTGGAACACCGTGACGCCCACGGCCAGGAAATAGGCCAGCCACACGGCATAGCCTAGTGGAACCACCAGTTCCAGGGCGATGGTTGCCGCCAGCAGCACGGCGGAGGTCATCCAGATCCAGCGGTCACGCGTGGTCGCACCAGGACGCATGCAGGTCGGTTCCAGAACACAAAGGGTCGGTGATGTTACTCCGTGTCGTATTCAGCCGCACAGGACAAATGGCACGTGCCACGCCTCCACACACTCTTCACACTGCACTGCCTAGCTTCACGTCCCTCCCAGGGGTAATGCTCATTTCCACGTGGACGCAGCCGCTTCTACGACGTCCGTGCTGACGGACCCTTCCCGACAACTGCGACTGCTGATCGACAGCGTGCGCGACCATGCGCTGTACCTGCTTGATCCGGAAGGCGTGGTCTGCAGCTGGAACCCGGGTGCCGAACGCATCAAGGGCTATTCAGCCGATGAAGTGGTAGGAACGCACTTCAGCCGCTTCTACCTGGCCAACGACCGCGATGCCGGTGAACCACAGCGCCTGCTCCGCCTGGCGGCGCAGCATGGCCACGTTGCCAGTGAAGGCTGGCGGGTACGCCGCGATGGCTCCTCGTTCCGTGCCAGCGTGGTCATCGAGCCGGTCGTCGAGGCGGGCGAGCTGCTCGGCTTCGTCAAGATCACCCGCGACATCACCGAGCAGTGGCAGGCACAGCGGCTGCTGCGCGATGCCCAGCGTGCACTGCGCAACACCCAGCAGTTCGAGACCGTCGGCCGCCTCAGCCGCGGCCTGTCGCATGAGTTCAACAACCTGCTGACCACCATCGGCAACGCGCTGGACCTGTTGTCGCTGCGCGTAAGTGGTGACGATGCCCGCGCGGCCGAGCTGCTGGATGTTGCGCAGGCCGCCACCGACCGCGGCGCGCTGCTGACCCGCCAGCTGCTGGCGTTCAGCACCGGCCAGACCCTGATCCGCGAGCCCGTGGACATCAATACGCTGGTACGGCAATGGCTGCCGGACCTGCAGCGCGCCTGCCCACCAACGGTGGTGCTGGATGCCCAGCTGACGCCCGGCCTGCCCGCGGTGAATACCGATGCGATGCAGCTGCAGACCGCACTGGCCAATCTGGTGGCCAATGCCGCCGACGCCACCCTCGAGGGTGGGCGCATCCTGATCGGCTCCGCACTGGAGCATCGCCTCGACCCGGATGCGGACTCCACGCTGCAACGTGGCTATGTCACGCTCAGCGTCTGCGATGAGGGCCACGGAATGGCGGCCGACATCGCCGAACGGGCCACCGAGCCCTTCTTCACCACCAAGGACATCGGCAAGGGCAGCGGCCTGGGCCTGAGCCAGGTGTTCGGATTCACTACCCAGAGCGGCGGCTTCGTCGACGTGTCCACCACGCCCGGTGTCGGCACCACGGTCAGCCTGCTGCTACCCGCAATGGAGGACCCTGCCCATGACCGATGACCCGATCCGCGTACTGATGGTCGAAGACCAGACCGATCTGCGTGAAATGATCGGCCTGGCCCTGCGCGACCTTGGCATCGACGTGGCCACGACCGCCGACGCGCATGAGGCCGCGGCCCTGCTGAAGGGGGAGGCACGTTTCGACGTGGTGTTCAGCGACGTCAGCATGCCCAACGGCATGTCCGGCATCGAGCTGAGCGAGCATGTGGCTCGCGAACAGCCGCAGGCACGGATGATCCTGTCGTCCGGCTATGCCCGTTCGCAGCTGCCGCCGCTGCCCGAGCAGGTGGAGTTCCTGCCCAAGCCCTATCGCCTGCGCCAGCTGGTGCAGCTGCTCAGGCAGGAATGATCCGTCGCCGGGCATGGCCCGGCGTATCCGTTCCTGTAGAGCCGGGCCCATGCCCGGCCGCGCTCCTCAATAACGCCCCACCAGGTTCAGGTACCACCCGCGATGGGTGTAGTCGAACCTGGTCAGGTCATCGCTGAAGTCGGTGAAGTTGTAGCCCACACCCACGCGGAAGTTGCGGCCGATATCGCGGTCGACACCGGCCAGCCAACCCTGCCTGCTGCCGCCATCGCGGACGTCCAGAACGCGGTACTCCAGCAGGCCGTGCCACTGGTAATACAGGTCATAGCGCAGCTGTCCCGCAGCGAAGTTGGTGGCCGAGTCGAACCAGGGGCCTGTGCCGCGTCCATAGCGCACTTCGCCTTCGCGCCGCGCCGCCTTGGCCGCCACCTCCCAGCGCTGGTCGATGCGGTACACGCCTTCCAGCGACAGGATCTGCGTGCGCTGATCGTAGTCCACGCCGTTCACCTGGCCCATCGTCGACAGGTCGTACAGGTAGCTGTAGCGACCGAACAACGCCCAGCGGTCGTTGTCCCACGGCCGGTAGGCGAAGCCCAGGTTGCCTTCGATGAAGCGCGCGCCCGCCACCGGATTGATCGCATCGTCGGTGTCGGCATAGTTGAAACGCGCCGCGATGCGCCAGCTGTCGTTGAGGCGGTGGCTGAGGCGATTGGTGCTGACCCACTGCGTGCGCCGCTCGGCACCGGTATCGCGACGCCATTCCAGCTTGCTCTGCCACTCGGTGCCCGGCGCGGTGCGGCCACCGGACAGGCTGACCGCCTTGCGATCCACCTGGCCACTGCTGGCATCAAGCTTGCCGTTGCTCAGCGTGAAGCCCGCGTTCCACCCCACTGCCGGATAGAAGTCCATGCCGAAGGTGTGTGCCAGGCCAGACTCCTGCCCGGATTTCAGGAACTGGCTTTCATTGAACACATTGACCTGATCAGACAGGCGCCAGCGCTGGCCCAGGGTCCAGCCATCCTGTGCGTTCGGGCTGAACAGCGGGTCGTACTCGCTGCGGTCGGTGGACTGGGTGAATGCACCGTAGAAGCTGTGCTGCGGGGTCAACCGGTACTCGGCGTTGACCTGCGCGGCGGTGCCACGGTCGCCGTCCGAGACTTCCGCACCGAGGGTGGAGAGGTTGGCGAAGGTCCAGGTGCCACCGGCCACCACCGCGTCGTTGTCGGCATAGCGGCCATGGTCATCGTCGACGGTCAGCTGGCCGCCGCCGTACACATCCAGCGACGTACCGATGCGGTGTGTGTAGCGCGCCGCAGCCAGCACACCGGCCACGTTGCCGCCCGCACCGCGGTCTTCCTGCACGCGACGCAGCTCAGCCGACAGGCGGTCGTTCTCGCCGATCCGCCATTCGGCGGTGGCCTGCGCCTGGATCAACGACTCATTGCCGCGGCGGGCCTCGCTGTAGCGCGCATACAGGCTGAAGTCGTCGGTCACGTAGCCCAGCAGCTCGGCGCCCTGCTCGCGCACCCGCTGGCCGGTGTCGAAGCGACCCACCGAATAGCCGCCGTCCACCTGGCGCCACCAGGCACCAGCGCTCCAGTCGCGCTGGGTCCAGCCCAGCTCACGCAGGTTGATGCGCGCTTCCACGGCGGTCGCCTCGCCTTCGCGCGGCCCCTCCGGGTTGAGGCGACTGAAGCTGAGGCCGCCGTTGTCGGAGAAGAACACCGGCGCACTGGTCGCCTCGCTGCGGCTGTGCTCGACCTTCAGGTAGGTGCCACGGCCGGCCTGCAGGGTCAGGTCCGCGCCCTTCAGCGAATAGTCCTGGCCTGAGCGCTGCTCGTCCACGTAGGTGGCGCCCACGGCAACGTGATCGCCAAACCAGTGCTTGCCACGCACGCCAGCGGTGATGTCATCGCTGTCGAAGCCGGTCGGCACCCATTCGTAGTCGACGATCAGGCGCTGCTCATAGCCGTCCAGCGGTACGTCGCGGCTGATCCGGCGCAGGTTCTCGCGGCTGACCTGGGCCAGCGGCCGGGTCAGCAGGATGCGCCCCTGCAGGGCGTCGATCTCGTAGTCGGCACCGCGCACCATCGGCACACGCTGCTCCACACGGCCGGTGGTGCGGTCACGGATTTCCAGCACCACCTGGTCCGAGCCACTGAGGATGCTGGCGTGGCGCAGGTAGTACAGGCTGCCGCCGGTACCGATGAACTCGCTGTGGCCCGGCGCGGTCTCGGCCTGTGAGCCGAACAGGCGCAGCTCGCTGCGCGCATCGCCCCAGGCATTGGCACCGCGCGAACGCCACGACAACGCCGCACCGTACAGCGAACGCACGTACTGCGCATACTCGGTGCCGGTCAGGCCGGTGTTGTAGTTGCCCCACAGCGCCTGGTTCTTGTCCCAGTCCATGCGCAGGTAGAAGCGGCCCATGCTGTCGACATCGCGCTGGGTCAGCGAGTCGTCGCCATAGGTCGGGTAGTACAGGTCCGGATCCAGGCTGCGGAACAGGTCGCGCGGATCGGCGTTGGTGAAGCCCGTGAACAGCTCGTCCAGCGGACGGTTCTGGGTATCGGCCTGCGCGGTCAGCAGATAGCGGCCACGGGTCTTGGCCTTCAGGTAGAACGCCAGGCGTCCATCGCTGAGCACGTCATCATTGCGCTCGCCCCGGGCGAGGTCCTGCCCTGCTCCGCTGGCCTTGTTCTGGTACACGGTGATATCGGCCAGGCCGACCCCGAACAGGTACTGGCCGCTGACATCGACTTCCAGCGTGCGCGCGATCGCCTGTGCATCCGGCCGCTCCACGCGGACGTCGAAGGCATGGTGACCGATCGGCATCAGGTACTCGGCGGCGAACTTGCGGTCCTGGTCCAGCGGGTAGCTGTCGCCGTTGATCTTCAGCGACGCCCCCAAGGGCAGGTCACGGCCACGCAGGCGCACCCGCGAGCCGTACACCGGGATGTTCTGCTGGCGCAGGCCATTGCCATCGAACACCTGCTGCAACAGCGACAGCGAGGCGGCCTGGCTGGCATCCACCGAGGTACCGCGCCGGTCTTCCAGCGCGTCACGCAACTGCTGGTTGCCACGCTCGAACTCCGCCGGCGTCACCAACTGCATCGACTGCGCGGTGGTTTCATCGACATTGCCTTCTGCATCGAAGGCGCGCAGCACATAGACTAGGCGGTCACCCCGGCGCAGCGGCGTCGAGGCCGGCAGTGCGCCATCCCACACGCCCTGGGCAACCGCGGCCACCGGCAGTTCGAACGTCGCCAATGCCGCCACACGATCCGTGTCGCTGCCGCGGTAGACGCTGACTTCCAGGCGCTGGATGAAGGCGGTGTAGTTGCCACGCACGTAGAACTCGACCGGCCGCACGATGCGGCCTTCGTCGAAGGCGACCATGCCCGGTGCGGACACCGACAGTTCCGGCTGGCCCATCGCCGGATCTTCGGTGGCCCAGATCGCGCCGCCTTCCGGCAGGCGGATCATGAACTCACCGCGCACCGTGGCCTTGCCCGGCTCATCGATCGCCAGGCTGACCCGGCGGTCCGGTTGCAGGGCCTGCGAACTGGAACGCGTCGAGGTGCCCTCGGTCACCGGTTCGTCGTAGCTGCGCGAGCGCAGGCTGAACAACAGTTCGCCGTCGGCATTGCACTGGGTGCCGTCACAACGGATCGGCGCCGGCTCGGCGGCGGGCGGCGTGGCCTGGGCGGCGCCGGCCAGGCCGAGCAGCAGGGCCTGATACAGCGCAGCGCGCGGCAGGCGGGCCGCACGGCGGGCGGCAGAGTGATGCGCGCTCATCGGCGTGCCTCCTGTTGGCGGGCAGCCGCACGGGTGGCGGCGCTCTCCTCGTTGCGAACGCGCAGGCGCTGCTGCACGGCGGGGCTGAGCTGGCTGCGCAGCGCCTCGAACACGGCGTTGGCACGGCGCAGGCCCAGTGCCTGGTTGTAGGCATGACTGCCGCGCACATCGGTGTGGCCGACCAGGCTCACCTGGCCACCGCCCAGCTTTTCCAGGCGCGCGGCGATGGCGGCCAGCAGCGGCTTGAACTCGTCACGTACGGTGGCCTTGTCGGTGTCGAACAGCACGTTGCCCAGCAGCGCGCCACCGGCATCCACACCGGCCAGCAGCGAGTGGGGATCGCGCGCATCGGTGCGCAGCTGCACGGTCAGGCCGGCGCGTGCGCTCTCTGCCACTTCGGCCTGCAGTGCATCGCGTACCGCTGCGGCGCGGGCAAAGGCCAGTGCCTGGCTCTCGCCATTGGCAGCGATCACGACGTCGCCACCCTGGTAACGGTCCACCACCTCGGCCATCTTCTTCAGCACCGGGCGATAGCTGGACTGCAGCTCGCTGCTGCCCGGCGCGAACAGCACCTCACCCAACGCGATCTCCATGCGCTCAGCGGCAGCCTGCGGCGACGGCGGCAGCCGCACGCCGAAGCTGAAGCGGGTCGGTACGCCCTGCGTCACCCGCCGCAGCAGCGGATTCTCGGTGGTCAGTTCGGCACCGGCCGGCAGCGTGGCCGGGTCCAGCTTGATGATGAAGTTGCGGCCCAGGCGCGCGTCACCACCGTGCACCTCAGCCAGGTGGTAGCGCCCGAACGGATCGGTCTCGACCAGCAGGCCTTCCACCGTGGCCAGGCGCACACCGGGGATGCCCTGCTCCTGGATGCCTTCGTTGCCGATCACGTAGGCCACTTCGTAGCCCTCGGCGACACGGGCGATCTCGCGGCGCACGCTCGGCTCGGCCGCAGTCAAGCCCTTGCCGGCCTCACCGCTGCGCTCCACGCGCGTGGCGCCCTGCGCGTCCATCCGCAGGCGGTGGCCCTGCGCGCTTTCCAGCACGAAGTCATCGCTGAAGGACAGCTCGCGCAGGCGCTGGCGCAGTACCACCTGATGCGCCTCGGCGGTGTCGGACGTGGACGCGCGGCCATGCACCACGCCAATTTGAACACCGTGCAGCAGCGGTGCACTGGCATCGGCCAGCGGTTGCGGGCCATCGCCGCGATCCAGCGTGGTCGAGCCTGGGACGTAGGCCGAAGCGGCGAAGCCACCCTGCACGCGAACGCCGCTCAGCTCCGCACTGTCCTGCCAGCCGTCGCCGTCACGATCATCAAACACAGTGCCGAATACCAGGCTGTCTTCCAGCAGCGGATCGGCATCCATCGCCACCTCGGCAGTGGCGATGTTCGACAGCGGCATGCCATCGTCGGCGGTGGCAACGGCCTGGTTGACGTGGTTGCCCGCGCGCACGCCGGCGCCCACCCGCAACAGGTAGGTGATGGTCGCGCTGCGACCCACCGCGATGTCCACCGCACCGATGCGCAACGGCGACTGGCTGCTGGCCAGCGCGAACGCACCGTCATCGTCAGCCACGCGCATCGAACCATCGACATAGCTGAAGCCCGGCGGCGGCGTATCGACCACCACGCCGTTGCGCCAATGGCTGCCGCCCACGTTCTCGACCACCAGCTGGTAGCGCACCAGGTCGCCCACCTTCACCCGGCGCGGGCTGGCGGTCTTGGTGATGCGCAGGGCGAAATCGGACACCACCTTGTGGCGCGTCTCGCAGGTCGTGCAGTCCGGCGGCGGCGAACCGTCCGGATACTGGCCTCGCAGACGGTTCAGCACTTCGGTGCGGGCCTCCTGGTTGACCACGGCCTCGTAGACGAATTCGTGGCGACCGATAGCGGTACCCGTCGGCACCGTGCAGACGATGTCCGGCCCCTGCTGGACGCATCCGGCCGGCAGGCCCTCGATGCTCAAGCCGGCATCGGGCGTATCCACCAGCTGCAGCGGACGACGCAGCGCAGCGCGCTCGACCGTGGCCACCAGCGTGTAGCGCAGGCGGTCGCCCGGTCGCACTTCGGTGCCACTGGCAGGTCCGGACTGTTTCTCCAGCACCACGCGCGGTTCGGCCAAAGAGTGTTCGGTGCTGCAGTCGCCGCTGCAGGTGGGCGTGTCACCGCCGGTACCGAGTACGGCATTGCGCACGCTGCCACTGGCCTGGGCATTGACCAGCGCGCGGTAGCCCAGCGTGTAGGTGCCCGGCGCCGTGCCGGCCGGCAGCGTGCAGACCAGTGGATTGCTGGCGCTGCAGGAGAACGGCCCGGGCTGGGTGACCGACTGCAGGTCCAGGCCCGTGCCCAGGGTATCGGTCAGGGTCAGCGTATCGAGGGTCTGCGAGTTGGCGACCGTCACTTCCACGCTGTAGTCCACCGCATCGCCCACGGCAACCGGAGCAACGGTGCTCGACTGCTTGCGGTAGGTCACCACCGCCGACAGCACGGGCGTGGTGGTGCCACAGTTGCTGGTGCACGTGTTGATGCCGGTACCACTGCCGAGCACTGCGTTGCTGACGCTGCCCTTGGCCTGCGCGTTCACCCGCGCGGTGTAGTCCACCGTGTAGGTGCCCGGCACCGTACCAGCCGGCAGCGTGCACACCAGCGGATTGGCGGCATTGCAGCTGAAGCCCTGGCTGGCGGTCACCGCACCGAAGTCCAGGCCGGGCCCCATCGTGTCGGTCAGGGTGAACACCGCCGTGGTGCGCGAGTTGCTGACCACCGCGGTCAGTGTGTAGGCGATGCCGTCACCCACCTTCACCGAGCCCGCCGCGGCCGAGGTCTTGCGGTAGTCGATCGCACTGCCGGTCACCGGCGTGCTGGTACCGCAGTTGGCGGTACACGAAGGGTTGTCGCCACCGCTGCCGAGCACGGCATTGGTGACCTGGGCGGTGGCCTGCGCGTTCACCACCGCCGTGTAGGTCAGGCTGTAGCTGCCCGGCGCGGTTCCCGCCGGCAAGGTGCACACCAGCGGATTGGCGGCATTGCAGGTGTAGGCGCCCGCGCTGGCCACCGCGCCGAAGTCGAGGCCGGTGCCCAGCGTATCGGTCAGGGTCACCACATCGGTGGTGCGCGAGTTGGTCACTACCGTGGTCAGGGTGTAGGTCAGGCGATCGCCCACTGAAACCGGACCGGTGCTGTTCACCGACTTGGCGTAGCTCACGCCCGGTGTCGCCACCGGGGTGGTGGTGTCACAGTTCACGCTGCACGACGGGTTGTCGGTGCCGCTACCAAGCACGGCATTGCGCACGCTGCCGCTGGCCTGTGCGTTGACGGTGGCGCCATAGGTGAGGCTGTAGGTGCCGGGCACGGTGCCCGCCGGCAGCGTGCACACCAGCGGATTGGCGGCGTTGCAGGTGAAGATGCCTGCGCTGCTGACGCCAGCGAAATCGAGGCCATTGCCCAGCGTATCGGTCAGGGTGACCACGGCACTGGTGCGCGCGCGCGTCACGGTTGCAGTCAGGGTGTAGTCGATGCGGTCACCCACCCGTACCGGTCCACCGGTGGAGGCCTGCTTGGCATAGACCACCTGCGCGGCAGCCATCGGTGTGGTGGTATCACACGCACCCACGCAGGAAGGATTGTCGGTACCGCTGGGTACGACGGCGTTGCGCACCTGGCCGCTGGCCTGCGCGTTGACCACGCCGGTGTAGGAGAACGCATAGCTGCCCGGCACGGTGCCGGCCGGCAGCGTGCAGACCAGTGGATTGCCTGGCGTGCAGCTGAAGCTGCCTGCGCTGGTGACGCTGCCGAAGTCCAGGCCGGTACCCAGCGTGTCGGTCAGCGTGGTCACCGCCGTGGTGCGCGCGTCGGCCACCAGCACCGTCACGGTGTAGGCAACACTGTCGCCGATGGCGACCGGGCCGGCGGTGCCGCTGGCCTTGGATACCGAGATGCGTGGCGCCGCCACCGGCGTGGTGGTGGTGCAGTTGCTGCTGCAGGTGGGCGTGTCAGTACCCGTTCCGACCACGGTGTTGACCACCTGGCCACTGGCCTGCGCATTGACCGTGGCCGTGTAGCTCAGGCTGTAGGTGCCCGGCGCCGTGCCTGCCGGCAGCGTGCACACCAGCGGGTTGGCCGCGTTGCAGGTAAACGCACCGGGGCTGCTGACGCTGGCGAAATCCAGGCCGGTGCCCAGGGTGTCGGTCAGGGTCAGCACATCGCGGGTGTTGCCGTCGGCCACGGTGACATCCACCGTGTAGCTCACGGTCGCGCCTACCGCGACCGGGCCGGTGGTGTTCGAACGCTTGGCGTAGCCCACCCGCGTCACCGGCACGGTCACGTCGCTGCGCGTGCAGTGATCAACGTCGGTGCAGCTGCTGCCGGGGACCGGCGGATTGCCGTTGTTGAAGGGATCGTAGCCGCCGCCCACGCTGGCATGGTTGGTCAGCACGCCGTTAGCAACCGCGGTGACCGTCACCGGCAGCGTGAACGCCGAGCTGGAGCCGGGATTGCCGGCTGCGGCCAGCACCTGGCTGCTGGTGCAGGTGACGTCCTGGCCACTGGCCATACAGCTCCAGCTGCCGCTCACATGGGCACCCGTCCAGTTCGGCACGATCCCGGCCGGCAGCTGGTCGCGCACGATGATCGCGCCCGCCGGCACATTCGGTGGATTGCCGGTGGGGACATCGCTGGTATTGCTCACCGTCAGCGTGTACTGGGTGCCGGCCTGCCCGTAGTTCCAGATGCCACCAGTGGCGTTGTTGCCCTTGACCACCTTCAGCGACGGAGCGGTGATGGTGATGCGGTGGTCTTCCACCTCGCCGTCATCGGCCACGCCGGTCGGGCTCTGTATCTGTGTGGCATTGGTCGCATAGCGCAGGCGCACGTAACTGGTACCCGCGCTGACCGACGTCGGCACGGTCCAACCCAGGTTGGCCTGACCACCACTGCACAGCGCGGTGGTGCTGCGTTCGTTGGCATCGAACTGGCCGTTGCGGTTGAAGTCGATCCAGCCAGCGACGCTGCCATTGCCCACGCAGGCCACCGCCTGGGTGATCAGCGTGCCGGCCTGCATCACCGTCAACCGATAGCTGGTCGGCCACGCGTCTTCCTCACGGCTACCCGCCTGCGGGAAGTTGTCGTCGCCCAGCGCATCCGCGCTGTAGCTGCTCTTCTGTTCGGTATCCGGGCCCAGGCTGCCGAGGAAATCGGTCAACGGTGGTGCCAGGCCACCCGGCGTGTAACCGGCGGTGTTGATGTTGAAGTTGCTGGCGCCCTGCGGAATGCCATCGGAACGGAACTGCAGATCGTCCACCACATGCATCGCATCACCGTAGCTCTGCGGTGCGTCACCAAAGTCGGCATACGGCACCAGCAGGCCGATGGCGATGGCGGTGGTGCCGCCGCCGCGCATCGAGAAGCCCATGTTCACCGCCAGGTTGCCCGGCGCGTGTGCGGCATTGTCGAAACTGAGGAAGGTAACGGCCGCCGTGTTGTCGTCGTTGCCGGGGCCGAAGCGGATCACCTGGTTGACGCCGCTGGTCGACTTGTTCACCAGATAGGGCGTGGCATTGGCCAGGTTCTTGCGAACCTCCACCACGTTCCAGGTGCCCTGCGCGCTGGCTTCGACGAACTCGCCGCTGTTGTTGATCGATTCGGCGTCGGCCATCACCACGCCGCGCAGGCGGTAGGGCGCGCCCCCCAGGGTCGACGTACAGGTGATGTTGAAACTGGAGGTGCCGCCCGCACGTGCGATGCCGGCAATCAGCTGGTTGCTGGTGCCAGTGCCGCCGATGTTGTACAGATCGTCAAGGCTGTCACCGCCGAAGTTGCCCGGCCGATAGCTGCGCAGCACGCCGGTCTCGGCCGTGTTCAAGCGGCAATCGACGCGCAGGTTGATGCCCGCGGCAATCGGCATGTCGATGGACGACAGCGCCCCATCATTGAGCACGACGTTGTCGACACCGTTGGCACCGCCCCCCCAGGTCAACCACAACACCGTATTGCGATACGGGCTGCTGCCACCGGTGGCGTAGGCGGCTGCCCAGGCCAGCGATGGCGCCACCATCGACAGCAGCAGGATCAGCACAAGCGCGATCCAGCGGCCGGGCCGCACGCATCGGGTGTTTTTCTTGGGATGAACGCATCCACCGCCCGCGCGAATGCGCGACGTCGTCGACTGCCACATGGTGATTTCCCCGGGCGGCCCGCAGAGGCCGCTGTTCAGTAGGTCGCCTGGGACGAACTCATCAGCCACGCAACGCGCGCGAAGCACGTTCTGCCGGCTCGATGGCCACTACAACCGTCCCTGGACCTCGTTGGTCAGGTATGAAGTTCAGTGACTACGATACCGCACCGCAACAAAAGTGTGATGAACGTCTCATTTAGCTTTGCCGATTCCGGCGTTGTTCGACGACCACAGTTGTAGCAATCCGGAAGTGCCGCACCGTGCACGATTCCGGCAGCGCGAACGCCCTTTCCGGCAAGACGTCACGCGAATTCGGCGCAGATTTCCACACGTTTTGTCGGCACGAAATGCGCCATGGGCGCCACGATCAGCCCTTCATCGCCCCATGCCGGAACGAGGCCAACAGCGTGGATGCGGCCATTGCCGGAGCCAGGCGGCCGCGCGCAAGCGACCAGGTGATGCCGTAGAAGCAGGTCCAGTAGAAGTCGGCCAACCACACCGCGGTGAACTCCACGTTGAACTCACCCACTCGCTGGCCGCGCAGGAAAAACGCCTCGAAACGTTCACCGATCGGGGCCCAGCGCTCCGGCAGCAGATGCAGGTCACCCTGGCGCTGCTGCTCTTCCATCATCCGCGCGAACACCAGCGTCACCAACTCCCAGTCGGCCAGCAGCGCCGCCGTGACCTGCTCCAGCACCTGCTGCGCATCCACGTTGCCATCGAACGAGCTTGCCGCTGCTTCCAGGCGTTCGAATCCCGCCGCGAACAAGGCCTCGTCAATCGCCTCCCGCGTTGGCGCGAACCGGTACAGGGTCGCGCGACTGATGCCTGCCCCGCGCGCCAGTTCGCTGAGCGTGCAGCGAGGATGGCTGACCAGGGTGGCAGCAAGGGCGTGGTGCAGGTCGCGGCGTGTGCGGGCAGCGGCAGGTCGCATGGAGGGGCCTGGATGCGGGGTCCGGCCACGCTAGCATGAATCATCAATTAATAAACTGAATCACATTTGATTCACTCGAATCACAAATGCGCTACAACAGGCCTGCGTCCGGTGCACCCGGGTCGGTGCACGGCAGGGAACGCGTCACAGGCATCGAAGGAGACAACGCCATGCTGCATCCGCTACGCGACATCGCCGTGCTGTTCGACGCCAGCGATACCGGGGACCGCGTACTGAACATTGCCGCGCATCTGGCGCAGGCGCAGCAGGCGCATCTGGTCGCGGTATCGACCGCCCAGCATCCCACCGACATCGCCAACGGTTTCGCGCGTGGTGCGGGCATCGCCGCCGCACTCGACCATGAAGCCCGCGCTGACGCCGCCTGCACCGCGCAGTTGATGCAGAACCTGCGCGACGCCGCCGAACCGCTGCAGATCAGCACCGAACTGCGCATCGTCTCGGACTATCTGGGCGGCGCCGATCTGGCCCTGCAGTCGCTGTACTGTGACCTGATCGTCGCCGGCTATCCGCATACGCCCGGCGCTCCTTCCGGCTGGCATCCGCTGGGCACACTGCGCCAGACCGGGGTACCGATGCTGCTGGTGCCGCCGCACTGGAAGGGCGAGCAGGTCGGCCGGCGTATCGTGGTGGCCTGGAATGCCAGCAAACAGGCCCGCCGTGCCGTGGCAGATGCCCTGCCTCTGCTGGCCCGGGCGCAGGCCGTGCACCTGCTGATGGTCGACACGCCCAAGGTTGAAGCCGCACCCGGTGCCGAAATGGCCCAGCATCTGGCGCGGCACGGTGTCGAGGTCGAAATCCAGGCGATCAGCTCCAGCCAGGGCGGCGTTGCCGCCACCATCCGCCAGCATGTACTCGATGCCGAAGCCGATCTGCTGGTGCTTGGGCCCTACAGCCGCAGCCGCGTGGTCGAACGCGTGCTCGGCGGCGTCACCGAGGATCTGCTGGCCGAAGTTCCTGCGCCGCTGTTCGTATCGCACTAGTGCCGCCCTGCCCGGCGCGGCGGTAGCCGGTCAGCGACTGTCCGGTATGCCGCCGGAAATAGCGGCACAGGTAGGACGCATCCTCGAAACACAGGCGTTCGGCGATGCCTCCGATCGGTAGTTCGCTGTAGCTCAGCAGTGCCTTGATCTCCAGCACCACCTGGCGGTCGATCAACGCCTTCGGCGTTTCATCGAAGCATTCCCGGGTCAACTGCGAGAGATAGAACGGGGTGATGCACAGCGCCTCGGCATAGGACTGCACGTCGCGCTGGCGCATACTGCGCTGGCCGACCAGCTCCCAGAAGTTCCAGGCCAGGCGCTCGCGCCGGCCAACCTGCGGCGCGGCCTCGTAGCGTGCCGGGAGCAGCGTGGCGAACTTCAGGAAAAAGGTCTGCAGCAGATTGCGCAGCATCACGTGCCGATGGCGGCCACCGTTGTGCTGGGCATCCATCAACTGCTGAAGCCAACCCTGCAGCAGCGGCACCTCCAGCGGTGACGGCACGCAATGGGGATGCTCGTGCAGGAATTTGAACAATGCATTGGGCAGCACATAGGCGACCTCCGAGGCCAACGCCTTCGGCATCAGGCAGACCACCGCCAGGAAACCGCGCGAGCGCTGCCGCAGCAGCGCCAGCGTACCCTCGGTCAGCACCAGCATGTCGTGCCGCTGCACCGCCACCTCGCGGAAGTTCAGTGCAAAACGCGCACGCCCGGACACGCACACCAGCACCGCCAGGTACGCGTGCCCGAACGACAGTGGAACACCCAAGCCTTCAGCCAGCGTGCTGACCTCCAGGCGCATGGATTCGTCCTGTTCCAGAAGCTGGGGAATGCGGTCCATGGGCCGATCCGGCTGGATTCCGGGGCCCAGCATATCGGGCCCGGTGCCAGACTTGTGAAAAGTACCGAAATGATCAAGATACCGTCCCCCACCCCCAGTAGCCGACGCTGGGGCTGGATCAGACCCCGCTGCGCTGCATGAACAGCAGCTCCGGCGTCGAAGCGTGTTCCACCGGCTGGAAGCCGAGATCACGGTAGAGGGACACCGCCGCGAGGTTGTCACGATAGACACGCAGGGTCAGGCGCTGCACCCCCGGCGACCGCAGGGCCTCGGCACCCAACAACTGCATCAGCACCCGCCCCAGGCCGCGCCCTCGCGCCTGCGGCGAAACAATGATGCGGCCCAGGTGGGCGGTGCCGGGCGCGGTCAACCAGTACTGGCCGAACCCCATGCACGCGCCCTCCCCGTCCAGCAGCACCCAACCCGGGCGTTCGGCCAGTTCAAGCGCCTGCGCGAACGCTTCGGGCGGCAGAGGAAACGCAACGCCTGGGCCAGCCCAGCGTTGCGTCGCTGCAACCGAATCGAGCCAGCCAGCGATACACGGGTAGTGCGGAGGTTGAACCGGTTGCAACTGAGCGGGCATGAGGATGCCAGTGTGGTCTGGTCTGCTGATTGTGAGCGACCCGGCCGGTGCCGTCACGCTGCGCGACAGCCCTTGAGATTTGTCCTAGGACAATAAACAATGCCATGCGTCCATGCACCTGCTTGCGCCCGGCAGCCCTCCCTTCACCTCTCCAGGCCCCCTCATGTTCAAAGGTCTCAGCGCGTTTCCGCTCACGCCCTTCAACAACGAAGACATCGACACCCGCGCGTTCGCCGGCCTGGTCGAGCGCCTCGCGGCGTCGGGGGTGGACTCGATGGGCATCCTTGGCTCCACCGGCAGCTATGCCTACCTGGAAAAGGCCGAGCGCAAGCGGGTGCTGCGCCAGGCCCTCGCCCACGCCGGTGGCGTTCCAGTAATCGCCGGGATTGGCGCACTGCGCACCCGCGACGTGGTGGAACTGGCCAAGGATGCCGAGGATGCGGGCGCCGCCGGTCTGCTGCTGGCGCCTGTGTCCTATCATCCGTTGAAGGAGTACGAGGTCTACGCGTTGTTCGAATCGGTGTGCAATGCAGTGCGTACCCCGATCTGTGTCTACGACAACCCTGTTGCCACCCACTTCCGGTTCAGCGATGAACTGCATGGGCGAATCGCTGCCCTGCCGAACATCGCCTCGATCAAGATGCCTCGCCTCTCCGATGACCCTGCGGAAGCGGTAGCTCGGGTTTCCACGTTGCGTGCCCGCATCCCAAAGCACGTCACGCTGGGCATCAGCGGCGATGCGGCCGCAGTGCATGGGCTGGCCGCCGGCTGCGATGGCTGGTATTCGGTGATCGGCGGGCTTTTCCCCGAGGTGGCACTGCGGATCACGCGCGCAGCCCTCGGCGGCGGGATCGCCACGGCAAAGGCCTCGTCGGCGGGGCTGGCGCCACTGTGGGCGCTGTACGACCAGTTCGGCGGGATACGTGTAATGGCGTGCGCTGCGGCGCTGATGGGGCTGAGTGGGCACGGCAACCTGCCGCGGCCGCTGCTTGGCCTGGAGGGTGATGACCGGGCGCTTGTAGCGGACGTGCTTGCGCAGCTTGGGCTGCGCTAGCCGGGCCAGCCCGCGTTGCAGCCGCCCTGCATGCCTCTCACCACAGGGCGGCAGGCCTACAACGCCGCAGTCACCACACTGCAGACCGATCAAAATGCCATTGCACCATCACCACCACAGCCGCAGCTTCAGCCCTGCAGGTAGGTAGGGCCGTCCCACCCATCAAGGTACTTCGGCAACTCATCGCGAACCTCAACTACGCGATGCCGGTAGTAGAGATGCATTGTGGGCGCCATGGCAACGTCCAGCCATCCATCGCTTGCTCGGGCGAGCATGGCGTTGGGAACAACACACATGCCCAGACGATTCGTGCCGAATACAACCTCGCCGCACGTAGCACAGAAGGTCTTCTTCAGCTGCTTCTGGGGATGGCTGAAGCTTCGCGCATCGAAGGAGGCCATCTGAACCGACGAAGCCTCCCAAGCCGTCGCCGAGAACATGGTGACACCGTAGAAGTCCCTGCACGATGAACAGTGGCAGTTGGCGCGTGCGACCGGCGCTCCAGCCAGCTCAATGGCGACGTTCCCGCACAGGCACGCTACTCGTATTGACATGATGACCCGGAAGAGAGGGGACTGGCGCGGATTCTACTGGCCTTTCTGAAATACATGCCGGCCTCACCCACAGACGCAACGTATCGTCCATCGCCTTCGGGGTCTTCGGGCGCTTCTTCCCGATGCCCTTTCCCTTCAGGGCCATCAAGGTATCGGGCAGGTCGTACCGCACGACGATGGTGCCGACCTCCTTCACCTGGGCGATGGCGACGGCGGCGAACTGGGTGGGGTGCAGAAAAGAAAGGCCCGCTGGAGAGCGGGCCTTTCTTCATTCATTTGCCAGTTGTTGACGACTGGATGGGCTTCGGAGTGGTTAGATCGTAGGCAAAGCATGCAGCCTGCATTTCGGTAAGCGCCTTCCGTCGATCGTGCGACGTCTCTCTGCGATCCGTGATCACTGGGAGCTTCAGACGAATCACGTCAGCGACGGCTCTACGATCAGCAATTGCTGCGGATCCGCCAAACCCAGAGTCCTCCAGCGCCTTTCCCGCCATCCCAGAGGCGCCCCCCAATGCACTTAGTCCGGCTATCGCACCGGCGTGCTTGGCAGCGTTCGCCGCTGTGAGTGCAGGTGCGATGACCGTGCCCGCGACCAGCCCGATCCCGTACACCCAGAGGGACGCCTTTCGCTGATCAACGGATTTGTTCTCCATCCCGAGGATGAGCTTCTTGCATTCCGCCAGTACCGCTGGCAACGCCTCCTCAACGTCTGAGGCGTCATCGACCTCCCCTTCAGGCTCATGCCATCCGTCGCGGGGATGCCTCCTCGGAGGCTTGGCCCCGTTGGGATCAGGCGCCTGGGTCTGACCGCCAACGGGGGGCGGCGGAGGTGGAGGTGGTGCTACGTCGGCCCGGGAAGGATGGCCAACGAAAGAGACGTTGTAAGGTGCAGTGGAACCACCCGTGGTTGAACAGCCAACGCAAAGCACAGCCGCAACCAGAACAGCGATCATCGCTTTCATGTTGCCCCCTGTCGGCGGCGTCTTGCCACCGCTGGGGCCTTTACTACCACAGGATTCCGACTTTCACGGGCGAGACAATCCGACTCTGCCTGCTTTTTACCGGGCCCAGCTAGGCCGCCAGCAGTTGCATGGCCTGCGGCCGCGTGAATCCGGTCTCCACCTGGGCCAGGTACTCAGCCCGGACGCACGCCGCCACCAATGGTGCTGGTCGAAACGGGGTACACCGCGTTCGTCGGAGAAGGCGTTGCATGACCTGCAGCGCTTGGCTACTGCTCGCGGGTCAGGCGAAGGCTCCCGTCGGACGGGAGCAGGATTCGATAGACCTGCCTTTCGCCCGCGTTGATGGTCAGGTTCTGGGAAGTTGAAATGTTCGGACAGGCGCCACCGCCTGTGTCGAGCTTCACGAAGTAGGAGCCTGGGGATACATACAGGGTGGCGGCCTCAGACTGGCGAATGTCCATCACCTTCTCATTGTTGAGAGAGATGCCATGCGTGCATGCAGATCCGTGGAAACCCTTGTCCCGCATGATGTAGATCTGCGCACTACGGTCCGGCGCTGGCCAGGGGCGCACGAAGTCGGCAAGTGGCGCGAGGCCCCGCTGAGCCGGTATGCGCGCTGGGCACTTCGCCACCCATCCGATCCGCTTGCCGCCGTGCACAAGAACACGGCATGGCCAACACCGGGGTGCCGTTGCGACAGGCGCAGACCCCGGCCGGGCATCCCGACTACGCCACTACTGAGAAGTACTACGCCCACCTGCCCCCAAAGGGCGATGACAGGGCCGCGCGGAAGCTCAGATTCTGAGGTGTGCCAACTGTGCCAGTTCGCGGTTAGAAACTGGCCCAAATAGGCCAATCGACACCACTGGACTCAACGCAAGTCGTTGAATCTGGTGACCCCGGCCCGATTCGAACGGGCGACCTTCCCCTTAGGAGGGGGACGCTCTATCCAGCTGAGCTACGGGGCCATGCAGCCGTGAAGTTTACAGGCAACATACCCTGCCCTCCAAGCATTCATGCTCCGTGCGATTCCGCTGGCGCGTTGCACCATGGCCGGACAGGCCGCTCTGCTACCATCGGCGATTCAGTTCATCGCGTCCCCCACCTGCCCGCGATGGCACCAAACAACGTAACGAAACACAGGAGTCTGCATGTCTTCCGAGCTGCTCAAGTCCCTTGGCCTGGACGCGATCAACGCTGGCACGTACCTGGGCAACGGGGAGTGGTCGAGCGCGACCAGCGGTGAGCTGATCACCCCGGTCAACCCGACCACCGGCGAGCCGATCGCGCAGGTCCGCGCGACCACCGAGGCCGAGTACGAGACCGTCGTCGCCCGCGCCCAGGAAGCCTTCAAGGTCTGGCGCACCACGCCGGCGCCGCGTCGCGGTGAAGCCGTGCGCCTGTGCGGCGAAGCGCTGCGCAAGCACAAGGATGCGCTGGGCTCGCTGGTCGCCCTCGAAATGGGCAAGAGCAAGCCGGAAGGCGATGGCGAAGTGCAGGAGATGATCGACATCGCCGATTTCGCCGTGGGCCAGAGCCGCATGCTCTACGGCTACACCATGCATTCCGAGCGTCCCGGCCATCGCATGTACGAGCAGTACCACCCGCTGGGCCTGGTCGGCATCATCTCGGCCTTCAATTTCCCTGTCGCGGTGTGGAGCTGGAACTCGTTCCTGGCCGCCATCTGCGGCGACGTGTGCATCTGGAAGCCGTCGAACAAGACCCCGCTGACCGCCATCGCCTCGCTGAAGATCTGCAACGATGCCCTGCGCGAAGCCGGCTTCCCGGACATCTTCTTCCTGATCAACGACGCTGGTACCGCACTGTCTGAAAAGATGGTCGATGACCGTCGCGTGCCGCTGATCAGCTTCACCGGCTCGACCCAGGTCGGCCGCACCGTCAACGAGAAGGTCGCCCGCCGCCTCGGCCGCTGCCTGCTGGAACTGGGTGGCAACAACGCCATCATCCTGGACGAAACCGCCGACCTGAAGCTGGCCGTGCCGGGCATCGTGTTCGGCGCCGTCGGCACCGCCGGCCAGCGCTGCACCACCACCCGCCGCCTGATCGTGCACCGCTCGATCTACGCCGACGTGCTGGCCACCCTGGTCAAGGCCTACAAGCAGGTCGAAGGCAAGATCGGCGACCCGACCGATGCCGCCAACCTGATGGGCCCGCTGAACAGCGACGGTGCCGTGCAGCAGTTCCTCGATGCCATCGCCCAGGCCAAGGCTGCCGGCGGCACCATCGAAACCGGCGGCACCCGCATCGACCGCGCAGGCAACTTCGTGCTGCCGGCCATCGTCTCCGGCCTGAAGAACAGCGACGCCGTGGTCCAGCACGAGACCTTCGCGCCGATCCTGTACGTGATGCCGTACGACAGCATCGACGAAGCCATCGACATGCAGAACGGTGTGCCGCAGGGCCTGTCGTCCTCGATCTTCACCCAGAACCTGAAGACCGCCGAGAAGTTCCTGTCGGCGGCCGGCAGCGACTGCGGCATCGCCAACATCAACATCGGCACGTCCGGTGCGGAAATCGGTGGCGCCTTCGGTGGCGAGAAGGACACCGGTGGTGGCCGTGAGTCCGGTTCGGATGCGTGGAAGGTCTACATGCGCCGCCAGACCAACACCATCAACTATTCGGACTCGCTGCCGCTGGCCCAGGGCATCAAGTTCGACCTGTAATGGCGAACGATTCGGCCATGCCTGCGGGTCAGAGCCCCTCCGGGGATCTGACCCCTGCCGTGGGTCGGATCCCCAACGGGGCTCCGACCCTCGACTTCACCGGCCGCCGCGTGCTGATCGCCGGCGGCAGCAAGGGCATTGGTCGTGAAATGGCGCTGGCATTTGCCGCTGCCGGTGCGCAGGTTTCGGCCTGCGCACGTGGCCAGGCCGGACTGGATGCGCTGCGCGCCGACGCACAGTCGCAGGGCACGCCACTGCACACCTTCTCCGCCGATCTGGCCGACATCGGCCAGATCCAGGCCTGGCTGCACGCTGCGGCCGACACGCTCGGCGGCATCGATGTGCTGGTCAACAACGCCACCGGCTACGGGATGGCCGATGACGAAGATGGCTGGGCCGCCAGCCTGCAGATCGATCTGATGGCCGCAGTGCGGGCTTCGCGCCTGGCACAGCCGTGGCTGCGCGCATCCAGCGATGCCTGCATCCTCAACCTGTCATCGATCGCCGCACAGCAGCCACGACCCGGTGGCGCGCCCTACGCCGCCGCAAAGGCCGCGCTGTCGCACTACACCACCTCGCAGGCACTGGCGCTGGCCAAGGACCGGATCCGGGTCAACGCCATCGCACCCGGTTCCATCGAATTCGACGATGGCCTGTGGGATCGCCGCCGCACCGAAGATCCGGCGCTGTACCACGGCACCCTGGCGAAGATCCCGTTCGGCCGCTTCGGCCATCCGCGCGAGATCGCCGACGCGGCCCTGTTCCTGTGCTCGCCGCTGGCGCGCTGGATCACCGGCCATGTGCTCAATGTGGACGGTGGCCAGGTGTTGATGGGCTGAATCTGTAGAGCCGAGCCCATGCTCGGCTAGCGCGCGAGGCGCGGTCGACACTGCATTGTCCAGGGTCCAGCCAAGCATGGGCTCGGCTCTACAGGGCACTGCCCATGGGATTGCCCGGGCAGAGGCACTATCATGTGCACACTGCCAAGGAGGACCCCGATGAGCGTGGCACCCCGACAGACAAGCGCCCTGGCCGTAGTCAGCCTGGTCATGGGCATCGCCAGCTGGACCGTCCTGCCCTTCGTGGCCAGCATCGTGGCCATCGTCACCGGCCACATGGCCCGCGCCGAGATCCGCCGCCGCCCGCACGAACTGGAAGGCGACGGTTTGGCCGTCACTGGTCTTGTACTTGGCTGGGTGATGGTCGGCGCCGTGATCGCCGCCATCCTGGTCTTCATCCTGTTCTTCGGCGGCCTGGCCTGGCTCGCCGCGATGTCGAACTGATCGCCATGACCACTTCCGACAGCACTGAACGCTTCAGCAGCCGCGTCGCCGACTACGTCCGCTACCGGCCCGACTACCCGCCCGCCCTGCTGGAGTGGCTGCATGGCCCCATGGGCGTCAGCCACGAGGCCGTGGTCGCCGACATCGGCGCCGGCACCGGCATTTCCAGCCGCCTGTTCCTGGCCACCGGCCATCCGGTCATTGCGGTGGAGCCCAACGCCGCCATGCGCGCCGCGTCCGAGCAGTGGCTGGCACCGCAGTACCCGCAGTTCAGCGCCGTCGACGGCCGCGCCGAGGCCACCGGACTGGACGCGGCCAGCGTTGACCTGGTCAGCGTCGCGCAGGCCTTCCACTGGTTCGACACCGTAGCGGTGCGCGCCGAATGGCAGCGCATCCTGCGCCCGGGTGGCCAGGCACTGATCTACTGGAATTCGCGCCTGCTCGATGCCAGCCCGTTCCTGGTCGGCTACGAACAACTGCTGCTGGACTACGGCACCGACTACACCGCCGTGGCCGAGCGCTACCAGGACGACGCCACCATGCAGGCCTGGTTCGGCGCCGGGCTGCGCGGCATGGTGCAGCTGCCGAACGTGCAGTACCTGGATCTCGACGCCCTGCAGGGGCGCCTGCTGTCCTCCTCCTATGCCCCCCAACCCGGTCACCCGCGCCATGCGCCGATGATCGCCGCTCTGCAGGACCTGTTCGCCACCCACGCGGTCGACGGCCAGGTTGCTTTTGAATATCGAACCCGAGCCTTCCTCGGCACGCTGGACTGAACCGACGCATGTATTCGCTTGCCCGCCCCTTCCTGTTCTCGCTCGACGCCGAGCGCGCCCACGGCCTCGGCCTGTCCGCACTGGACCTGGCCTACCGCACCGGCACCACGCCGCTGCTGGCCGCCCGCATCGCGCCGATGCCGAGCACCGTGTTCGGGCTGACGTTCCCCAATCCGGTCGGCCTCGCTGCCGGCCTGGACAAGAACGGCGAGCATATCGATGCACTGTTCGCGCTGGGCTTCGGCTTCGTCGAAATCGGCACCATCACCCCGCGCCCGCAGGCCGGCAATCCGCAGCCGCGCCTTTTCCGGCTGCCGGAACACAACGCGATCATCAACCGCATGGGCTTCAACAACGCGGGCGTGGATGCGCTGGTGCGCAATGTCGAACGCGCGCGCAACCGTCGCGGCCTGCTCGGCATCAACATCGGCAAGAACAAGGACACCCCCAACGAACAGGCCGTGGACGATTACATCGCCTGCCTGGACAAGGTGTATCCGCTGGCCGACTACATCACGGTCAACATCTCTTCGCCCAACACCGCCGGCCTGCGTGAGCTGCAGGAAGAGACCGCACTGCGCCAGCTGGTCAGCCAGCTGCGTGACCGCCAGGAAGCCCTGGCTGCGCAGCATGGTCGCCGCGTGCCGATGCTGGTGAAGGTGGCCCCGGACCTGAGTGAACGCGACATCGATGCCGCCGCGCGCGTGCTGGGCGAACTGCAGGTGGACGGCGTGATCGCCACCAACACCACCATCGACCACAGCAAGGTGGCCGGCGATCCGCTGGCCAACGAGGCCGGCGGCCTGTCCGGCGCGCCGGTGCTGGAGCAGTCCACCCTGGTGCTGCGCCGCCTGCGCTCGCGCCTGCCCGAATCCGTGCCACTGGTGGGGGTCGGAGGCATCCTGTCCGGTGCCGACGCCGTGGCCAAGATGGCCGCCGGCGCCGCGCTGGTGCAGTGCTACAGCGGCCTGATCTTCCGTGGCCCCGCCCTGGTGTCCGAATGCGTGGAGGCGATCCGCCGCCGCCGCGAGGCGCCGAGCCGTGGCGCGGTGGCGCCGCTGTGAGCGCGCCCATGGACACCACCGATGCAGCCGCACCGCTGCGCTGGACGCTCACCCGCAATGCGCCCCTGCAGGCACTGAACACCTTCCATGTGCAGGCCAGCGCGGCACAGCTGCTGGAACTGCACGACGCCGCCCTGCTGCCGGAAGTGCTGGCGCTGCCCGAAGTGGCCAGCGGCCCACTGCTGGTGCTGGGAAGCGGCAGCAACGTGCTGATCGCCGAAGACCTGCCTGGCACGGTACTGGTGTTCGGCAACCGCGACATCAGTTTCCTTGAACACCGCGCCGACCATGCTGTGATCCGCGCCGGCGCCGGCGTGCCCTGGCATGGACTGGTGATGTGGTCGCTGCAGGAGGGCCTGTCCGGCCTGGAGAACCTGGCACTGATTCCTGGTACGGCCGGTGCTGCGCCGATCCAGAACATCGGTGCCTATGGCGCGCAGGTTGGCGAGTTCATCCAGGCCGTCGAGGCCTGGGACTGCCAGGAACAGGCCTGGGTGCGGCTGGACAACGAACAGTGTGGTTTCGCCTACCGCGACAGCGTGTTCAAGCAGCAGATGGACCGTTACCTGATCACTGCCATCGAGCTGAAGCTGCCATTGCTGCATGACCTGCGCATGGACTACGCCGGCATCCGCGAGGAACTGCAGGCGCAGGGCGTGGAGCTGCCGGGTGCGGTGGACGTAGCCAATGCGGTGATCGCGATCCGCCGCCGCAAGCTGCCCGACCCGGACGTGCTGGGCAATGCCGGCAGCTTCTTCAAGAACCCGGTGCTGCCGCTGGAACAGGTCGACGTGCTGCTGCAGCACTTCCCCGACCTGCCGGTGTTCCCGTCCGACCAGGACGGCAAGCGCAAGGTCTCGGCGGCCTGGATGATCGAGTCCTGCGGCTGGAAGGGCTTCCGCGAAGGCGACGCCGGCGTGGCCGCCAGCCACGCGCTGGTGCTGGTCAACCATGGCAACGCCAGCGGTGCAGAGTTGCTGGCACTGGCACGCCGCATCTCGGCCTCGGTGCTGGAGAAATTCGGCGTGCCGATCGAACCGGAGCCCCGCCTGCTCGGCGCGCAGTGGTGAGCACCCCCGCCCTCTCCCCAAGCGCCACTCCGATGCGGGCGGCGCTGCTGATGCTCGGCAGTACGATGGCGTTCGGCCTGATGGCGGTGGCCATCCGCTATGCCACGCGCTACGTGCCGACCCAGGAAGTAGCGTTCTTCCGCAACGCCTTCGGCCTGCTGGCCCTGTTGCCGATGCTGTTGCGCCCGGGCCATGCGCCGCTGAAGACCCAGCAGCTGCCGCGCTATTTCGTGCGCAGTGCGATCGGCCTCGGTTCGATGCTGTGCGCGTTCTGGGCGCTGGGCCACCTGCCTTTGGCGCAGGCGGTTTCGCTGTCGTACTCCACGCCGCTGTTCGTCACGATTGCCGCTGTGCTGTGGCTGGGGGAGACCGTGCGCGTGCGGCGCTGGGCTGCGGTCGTGGTCGGCTTCATCGGCGTGCTGGTGATCGTGCGCCCCGGTACCGCCGGTTTCACCGCGGGCAGCCTGGTGGCGGTGGCTGCCGCCGTGCTCAGCTCATTGGTGGCGATCCAGATCAAGCAGCTGACCCGCGTCGACAGCGCCGACACCGTGGTGCTCTACACCTACGTGTTCTGGGTACCCCTGTCGCTGGTGCCGGCCCTGTTCGTCTGGGTCTGGCCGACCGGCATCGCCTGGCTGTGGCTGCTGGCCACCGGCGTACTCGGCACCATCGGCCAGCTGCTGTGGACGCGGGCGCTGCGGCTCGGTGAAGTCTCGGCGCTGACCCCGATCAGCTTCCTGCAGCTGCCGCTGGTAACACTCTTCGGCTGGCTGTTGTTCAACGAAAGCGTGGATCGCTGGACGATCATCGGCGCCAGCATCATCCTCGCCGCGAACGCCTACATCGCCCACCGCGAAGCGGTGTTGTCGCGGCGTGCCGCCAGCGCCGCAGCCTCGGCAGCAGCCAAGCCCGCAGAATGAAAACCATCTGCATGGACAAGCCATGGGTTGTGCATGAACAGGTCATGGGTAGAGTCGACTGTTAGTCGACTATCGCGTGCAGCGCGGGCTTTGCCTGTTCCAATCGAAGAGCAGTCGACCAACAGTCGACTCTACCTGGGCGATCCTGGCAACCCCGGCGATCCTGGCAACCCGGGCGCCAGGCAACGGCCCGGAACCTAGCCCAGCGCGCGATACGTACGCTCCGCGGCATCGAACACATTGCCCGGCGCGAACTGTTCGCCCAGATAGTGCAGCGACTGCCGCCGCAATGGAGGCGAACGCTCCTCTCCATCGCTCCCCAGCAACACCTGCTGGAACTCGATCAGGTCCTGCAGGATGCGCCAGTGCCGGTACCAGGCGATCCAGCGCGGGTCGCCACGGTCGCTGCCGTAGCCCTCCTCGAACCCCAGTGGATTCTCGCGCCCCCAGCGCCCGCCAACAGCGGCACCGATGAACATCAGGTCACGCTCGCGCGGGGCCAGCGACAGGCCATCCCAGTCGATCAGGTGCAGGCCACCGTCATTGCCCATCAGCAGATTGCCGGCATGCAGATCGGTATGGCACAGGTGCAGGTCAGCCGGAACCTCCTGCAATGCCGCGTGCAGCTGCAGTGCCTGCGCGTGCAGCGCGGTGATACGCGCATGCTGCCGGTCCCATACGGAAACGAATGCACGGCCCAGCCCATCCTTTGCAGCCGCAAGGCCCTCGCCGGCCAGCCACTGCCCAACGGTCTCAAGTGCCGCAGTTTCCAGCCGCGCGGTCGGTAGCGCACGCTGCAGTTCGGTCGGCAGCTGCGACGCGTGCAGGCGCCGCAGCACCTCGCCCAGGCGCCGCCACTGCCTATGGCTCAACGCCGCCTCGAACCCGGACTGGCCTTCGATGTAAGGGAACAGGGTGAACTGCAATCCCCAACGCTGCACCGACGCACCACCGGTCAACGCCGGCCACGGGGCAACGATTTCATCGATGCCCAGCGTACCGCGCAGCCAGTGCAGGCTGTCCCATACCGCCGGATCAACCTGGTACGTGCGGCATTTCAGCCACCATTGCCCGTGGCGCGCGTCGACACGATACACGCTGGCATTGGCGTCGGCGCCCACCGGGCGCGGCACCACGGCGGTGGCGGTAATGCCATAGGATTGTTGCAGAACTTCGCCGAGATGCTGCGCCGAAGCGAATGACATGGATGCAAGCGGAAAGTAATACCTGCCGCCACTATCGCAGATGCGTTCGCCGCGACACAGACATGTCCGTCACAACATCACCTCGGCGCGACCAAAGGACTAGCCCGCGATGCGCCGCATCATCGCTTCCAGCGGACCGCGTGCGAACCGCCACGACCACAGCCACGCCGCGCCTGTCGCCAGCATCAGGAACAACAGCGCCCACAACAGCACCGACGCAAGCGAAGCACGCCCATCAAGCAGGCCGAGGCTTTCCAGTGTTCCCATGCCCAGCAGGATGTGGCCGACATAGAGCGTGAGGGTCATGCGCCCTGCCGCCGTGAACGGCTCCAGCCAGTCGCCAGGATGTACCCGCACCAGCCACAGGCAGGCGGCGATGACACTGCAGGCCGCGCCCGCACCGGTAAGCACGTAGGCGGGGCCCGGCGGCATCGGTTGCGTCCCCAGCCACGCCTGCCATGGCGTTCCCTGCGCAAGATGCTGCACGCCCTGGCCGGCACCGATCAACAACACGCCCAGCACCAGCAGTGCACGCTGCACCCGCGGTTGCGACAACTGCAGCCGCGCCAGCAACATGCCCAGCAGGAAGAAGCACAACCAGGGCAGCAGCGGATGGAAGCCATTGAACAGCAGGTTGCGCGCGGCACCTGGCCATTGCCAGAGGCCGGCGTACTCCAGCGTCTGCCAATTCCATCCCTGGCTGTAGTCCCAGTGCAGCAGCGCCCAGAACGAACAGGCGGCAAGGCCAACGATGCTGGCCAGCAACACCTGCGGCGAGGCCCGCAGCCACACCACGGCCAGCGCGAAGTACACCGCGTAGTAATGCAGGATGTCGGCGGGGAACACGGTCAGGTTGAGCAGGCCCAGCACCAGCAGGAACAGTGCGCGCCGCCAGGTCTGCACGCTGGCCGGCCACCATTGCTGCCGCTGCGTGGCCAGCACCAGCCCAAGACCGGCCAGGGTGACGAAGGTCGCCGACGCCTTGCCTTCCAGCAGATGGAAGAATCCCGCCAGCCAGCCCGCTTCTTCTGCGGGAACGGCCATCGCCAGGCGGAAGTTGACCAGCACCATGCCGGCCAGCGCCAGATAGCGGGCCAGATCCAGGCCGTGCAGCCGCCGGTCGTCGGCGCTCATGCGCGTGCCCCGAGCAGCCGCGTCAGCAGGCCCAGATCCAACGGCGCGCCATCCGCATCGCCCCCCTCGGCCAGGCCCCGGCGCAGCGCGTCGCTCTCGATGACGTCCAGCAGCACCTGCGACTGCACTGCCGGTGTCAATGCCGGGCGCCGACGTTCGCGCTGCGCTACGCGCTGCAGCGCCTCGGCCAGCGCCTCGTGCAGTCGCCTGCGATTGGCCGCGAAGGCCTCGTACACAGCGGGATTGCGCGCACTCTCGGCCAGCACTTCAACGGCAAGCATCGCCCATTCCGGCTGCCGGCACAGTGCGTGGAACTCCTGCAGGAACGCCAGCACCTGTGCGCGGTCGCCGTCACACACGGCCAGGCGCCGCAGCAACGGTGCCAGTTCTTCGCTCTCGGCCACCGCCACCGCGAGGATGATCGCTTCCTTGCCCGGGAAGTGGTTGTAGAGATTGCCCAGGCTGACGCCGGCCGCCTGCGCGATGTCACGCATGCTGGTCTGGTGGAAGCCCTTGACGAGGAAGCACTGCAGGGCGGCCTGCAGGATCTGCGCGATGCGTTGCTCGTTGCGGTCGGTTCGGCTCATGGCGCAAATAGTGAACGAACGTTCGTCCATTTGATAGATGGACGCCAGGCCATCGCCGGGCTTCGTTCAGCCAACCTTGACCTCAACTGCAGTTGAGGCCCGATGCTGCGCGGCCTGCCCCATCCCCTCCCGGAGTTCCTGCATGCCACGGATGATCGCCACCCTGCTTGACAGCCGCGTGCTGTGGTTCCTCGCCCGCCTGCTGCTGGCCGTGGTGTTCCTGTCCTCGGGCCTGGCCAAGCTGATGGCGTGGGACAGCAGCGTGACCGAAACTGAGGCGGCCGGGTAAGGCCGCCAATGCACAACAAGGAAGCAACATGAAATTGATGGTCATCGGCGCCAGCAGGGGCCTCGGTCGGGCATTCGTTGAAGGCCTGTGCCAGCCCGGCGACACCGTTGTCGGTGTCTCGCGCACTCGCCCGCGCGACATCGCCTGCCCCGAAGGCGTCGCACTGCAATGGATCGAAGCCGACCTGTCCCAGCCTGCCATCGCTGCCAATCACATCGCAGCGCAGGCGCCCGCTGATCTGGATGTGCTGATCCACAACCTGGGCATCTGGGAAGAGAAGGCCTTCAGCGACGAGTACGCCTTTCTCGATGAAAGCGATGCCGCGCTCACCCAGCTGGTTGACGTCAACATCACCGCCACGCTCGTGTTGCTTCAGCGCCTGCTGCCGCGCGTTCTGGGCGCACCGCGCCCACAGCTGGTACTGACCGGCTCGACCTCGGCCCTGCCACGCAGCGGTCGCCCGGAAGTCGCCTTCGGTGCCTCGAAGTTCGCACTCAACGGCATCGCCGATGCCCTGCGCGAAGGCTTCCGTGACCGCCGCCTGGCCGTGACCAGCCTGCAGCTGGGCTACCTCAATACCGACGATGCACTGTCGGTTCCCGTGGCAGAGGCGGCAGCGCGCGGCGACGGCGAGCTGGTGCCGGTGCACGACGTGGTGGCGATGGTGCGCGCCCTCCTGCAGCTGTCGCCGTCCGGCTTCGTGCGCGAACTGGTGCTGCCGGCCATCGCCGACCCACGCTACTGACCCTGGGAAGCAACGCCGGACAGCCTCGGTGGCCGCATGGGCCGCTGTGGTTTACCCTGCTGCTCACTGGCCGTCGGTCACAGGCGGGAACCTGCTATGGATGCGCTTTCACGGGTCGCGGCCCAGGTCTTGGACAGCGCCCTGCCCAGCCTGCCGCTGTACCTGCTGCAGGCCACGGCGGTGATCGGCATGATCGGCGTGCTGCTGATCGCCACCCGTCGCGCCGGCCACGCCATTGAAGGCCGCCGCCTGTACGTGGGCGTAGCGCTGGGCCTGATCTACCTGTTCAACTCCTGGTTCGTGGCCCGCTATACGCAAGGGGTGGTCAAGCTCCATCTGGGCTTCGACATCCTGCTGGTCAGTGGCCTGCTTGGCGGCTGGCGCGGCGGACTGGCCTGCCTCGGCGCCAGCCTGCTGGCCCGCTACCAGTTCGCCGGCACGCTGTACTTCCTGCCTGCTGGCCTGGAGGCCGCACTGCAGATGTTGGCAGGCGTCTGGCTGCGCAGGCGCCTGCACCCGCGCATGCTCAACGAACTCTCGCTGCGCATGATCCTGCAGGCCTGGGGCGTACGTATCGCCGTCACCGCGTTCGGCCTGGCGCTGGGCGTGGCGATCATCGGCGCCGATCTGCTGCCGGTGGAAGAGCTGGCGATCCAGCGCCTGCTGGCGTTGCCGCTGTCACTGCTGATGCTGGGCGCGGTGTTCGCACTGGTCTACAACGATGCGCAGATCGACGCGCAGCGCCAACGCGAACAGGCTTGGCTGCGTATCGATCCGATCAGTGGCCTGCCCAACATGCGCGCGCTCGGCGAACGCCTGCAGCACTTCTGGCGCGACAACGACGACATCGGCAAGGCTTGCCTGATCGTGGCCGAGATGGGCAACCTGCGCGATCTGCGCCTACGCTACGGTCCGCTGCAGGACAACGGCCTGTGGCAGCGCGAAAGCACCAATGACGTGCATCGGTTGCTGCCCACGCTGCCGGCCGGGCAGCTGGAGATCTATCAGTTCGGTGATGCCGCACTGGCGATCCTGGTGCGCGACCTGACCCTGCCCGAACTGCGCACGCAACCACAGATCACAGAGCTGGCCAGCAACCTGGCTGAGCGGGTCGGCCGTGACTGGCCGGGCTTCCGCCCGTTGTTCCGTTGTGCGGTGGTCGAACTCAAGCCACCCACCGATACAGATGACGGCCACCTGCCGTTCCGCGCGATCACCCTGGCGTTGAGTGCGATCGAATCGGGCGTGGTGTTCTTCGATGATCCGATCCAGCGCGACAGCGAGATCGACGCCCTGATCGAAAGCTCACTCGAACACTGGCTGCAGCACGGCAACGCGCCGCTGTGCTACCAGCCCAAGCATCGCCTGCAGGACCGCCGGCTGGTCGGCGCCGAAGCACTGCTGCGCATGCGCGATACCGAGGGCAGGATGATCGCACCGATGCGGGTGATCTCCCTGCTGCGCCGCCAAGGCCGTCTGGCCGAGCTGGAATGGGCCACGCTGCAGTCGGCCATCCATTTCCTGCAGCAGTGCCGGCGCGATGGTGTGGCGCTGACCGTTGCCGTCAATGTTTCCGCCGAGTCCCTGCGCCAACCCGGCTTCGGCCAGCGCCTGCAGGAACTGCTGCAGCTGCACGATGTGCCTGGTGCGATGCTGCGCCTGGAGATTGTCGAATGGACCGAGATCGTCGAGCGCGACGTGGTCGATGCCAACATCGCGCAGTTGCTGGCGGCCGAGGTCAGCCTGTCGCTGGATGATTTCGGCGCCGGCTACTCAACCCTGATCCTGCTTTCGCAGCTGGCCATTGCCGAGGTCAAGATCGAACAGGCGCTGATCGCCACGCTGTCCGACGCCAAGTCGCAGTCGATCGTGCGCTTCATCGTCGAAGTCGCGCACCGCTGCGGTGCGGTTGTCGTGGCCGAGGGCACCGAGACCCTGGCGCAGGAACAACAACTGCGTGCACTGGGCGTGGATGTCGGCCAGGGCTATCTGTACTCGGCAGCGCTGCCGGCAGACGAGTTCCGCCGTTTCGCCGCCAACTAGGCCAACTAGACTGCGTAGAAGCCCAGGAACATCGCCACCGCCGACTCGGCCACGCGTGCACGCTCCTGCGCATTCAATGGCGCCTGCCCCATCGTCACCTGCGGCCAGAACGCGAAGCTCTTCACCAGGCCGTGCAGCTGGTGGCCGGCAAATTCCGGATCGACCTCGCGCAGCCGGCCATCGGCGATGGCCGCGCGGATCCAGGCACTCTCGCCGCTTTCCTTCTCGCCCATGCGGCAGACGATGGCCTGCGCGCGCTCCGGCGAATGGATGATCTCGGCCATCGCCACCCTTGCCAGATCAATGAAATTGGCATCACTGAGCAGTTCCAGCTTCTGCCCCAACAGCTGCAGCAGTTGCGCCTGCAGCGTCTGGTCGGCGCGGTACGGCAACGTATCACTGGCTACGCTGCGTTCCCACAGCTCCTCCAGGATCATCGAGAACAGCGCTTCCTTGCTCGGGAAGTGGTTGTAGACGGTGCGCTTGGAGACCCCGGCCACCTCGGCAATGCGGTCCATGCTGGTCGCCTCGTAGCCCGAGGCGCGGAACTCCTCCACCGCCGCGCGCACGATGGCTTCGCGTTTGCGGTCGGTCAGGCGTTGCGGGGCATGGGACATGGCGGAAACCGGATAGCTGAACGGATACCGACATTTTACACCGTGCAGTGTACTTTTCAAAAAACGGAAACTACACTGTGCAGTGTACCCAGCGGACGTCACCCATGAAGCGCCTGCTCCTTGTCCTCCTGCTTGGAATCCTCGCCGTGACCGCCTACACCTTCTGCAAGTCCTGGTCCCTCCCCGACTTCCCCGACTCGCCGCAGTACCGCGACGGCAGGTTCCGCAACGCCCTGCCGAAGCCGGCAATGGGCCTGCGCGACGGCCTGGAGATCTGGTGGACCTTCCTGTTCAACAAGCCCAAGGGCACCGTGCCCAATCATCCGATCCCGGTGCAGCCGCTGGACCGTGCCACGCTGGACGCTGCGCCGGACCGGAGCCTGTTCCGCATCGGCCATTCCACGATCCTGTTGAAGCTTCGCGGCCAGTACTGGCTGACCGACCCGGTGTTTTCCGAGCGCGCCTCGCCGGTGCAGTGGATGGGCCCGGCCCGCTTCCATGCGCCGCCGATCAGCATTGAGGAGCTGCCGCCGATTGCCGGCGTGATCCTCTCGCACAACCACTACGACCACCTCGACCACGCCGCCGTGATGCAGTTGGCCGGCAAGACCGCGCGCTTCATTGCACCGCTCGGCGTGGGTGACCAGCTGATCGCCTGGGGTGTGGACGCCAGCAAGGTCGAACAGCTGGACTGGTGGCAATCAACCGACGCCAGTGGCCTGCGCCTGACCGCCACCCCGGGCCAGCATTTCTCCGGCCGCGGACTGGGCGACAGTGATCGCAGCCTGTGGGCGTCATGGGTGATCCAGGACGGTGACTTCCGCATCTTCTTCAGCGGCGACACCGGCTACTTCGACGGCTTCAAGGCCATCGGCGAGAAATACGGCCCGTTCGACCTGACTATGATCGAAACCGGTGCCTACGACCCGCGCTGGGCGTTCGTGCACATGCAGCCGGAACAGACGCTGCAGGCGCACCTGGACCTGCGCGGCAAGTGGCTGCTGCCGATTCACAACGGCACCTTCGACCTGGCCCTGCACGCATGGCAGCAGCCGTTCGAGCGCATCACCGCATTGGCGGCCGCGAAGAACGTGCCGGTGGCCACGCCGATGATGGGCGAAGCGCTGGATATGCAGTCGCCGCAGGCGGGCACGCGCTGGTGGGAGACGGTGGAGTTGTAACCTGCATCTCCCGTGTGCGCCGGCCTGGTCCGGCGCTACGCTTTTGGCCCCAACCTGTGTGCTTCCCGGGCCAGGTTGAGCTGCAACGCGGCCGCGGCAAGTTCCATCAGTTCCGAGGTGACTTTCCCGCTGCCGCGCGCCTGCAGCCAACCGAGGATGTCGGCCAGATGCCAGATCGAAGTGGTTCCCTCGTGAACCGGAGATGGAAACGACTGTGGATTGGCGAGCATCAGCTTGCGCATGTTCTGCCGTGACACCCCCAGCAGGTCGGCGACATCGGTCAGTCCCACCAGATCGGGGCTCACCTCGACCAGCTCGGCCCCCGGTACGGCGCGATGCACGTCATCCAGCGCCGATGCCAGTGCAGCACCGGCGTTGTCCGCCTCGCGACAGAAGGCCAACGCCATCCGGCCCGGCCGCCCGATGCCCAGCAGCGCATCATCGCAGCCGGATTCCGCCAGGCGCCGCTCCAGAATGTCACCATCGTCGTATGCGCCTGGCACGCGGTACTTCAGGGTGAAATTGAATTCCATCATTTACCCGCCTCGTCTCCGCCTGGGCCACTGTTCATTGCTCGCGGCTGCAGTTCTCCACAACGCGGCGCAGCGCTCTGGCGTGGTTGCAGCCGCTCCGCGGCGTGCTCCAGATGCTCACGACGCAGAATTCCCCGCACCGGCATTCGCTGTCGTTGTAGGGGCAGTACATCCGCCCCCCACGCATGGCTGCCGCCTAACCGCAATCTCCAACCCCTCGCTTCCGCGAATCGCAATGCGGCTTCAACGTCCTTGTCGGGGTGACGCACACGAGACATCCGCCTTCTCCGAAGTCTGCACCCGCCAGAAGAAAGTTGTCAAATGACAACCCTCTCTACTGACCGACCCTCACCGAACGTAGCCCATCCAGAGGGCGCGTCCAGAGCCGCTTCCGTCACCGCGCTGGTCCCTTCCATCTCCTCGCTCGTCGAAGGGCTATTGCACCGCGTCATGTAACCGATTACATCCCTTGCTAGCGTAGGGCTCGCCCGATTCCGGTCGAACCTGCGAGGCTGTCCGTAATGACGTTGCGCGCCGAACGCTCCAAGGTCTCCCGCTCAGCTCTCCCATGGCAATCTGCCGCCCCCCTGCTGTTGGCCGCCCTCACCGCTGCCGCACAGGCACAGACCCTTGCCCCGCGCAGTCAATGGCAGGCCAGCAGTTCCTCGCAGCAGGTGCCGGCAATGGCCATCAGCCACCTGATCGACGGCGACCCGAAGACCGTCACCGGCGGTGCCTTCAGTCCTGGCCACTGGTTCCAGATCGATCTGGGGGCCCCCGCGATGATGGCCGGCGTACGCCTCACCTGGGATGTATCCAACCCGGAAGGCTATTCGCTGCAGACCTCGCTGGACGGCCAGCAGTGGCAGACCGCCTACACCATGGCCGATTCGCTGGGCGACGTGGAAACGCTGTATTTCGCACCACGCCAGGCACGCTACCTGCGGCTGGCCAGCCCACAGCGCACCTCCGACTGGGGCGTGTCGATCTTCGAGATGGAGCCACTGGACAGCACACTCAGCGCTCGCATCGGCGGTGTCGATGCGACGCAGGCAGCCGCACTCTGGCAAGGCGGCAGTCCGGTCGCCCTGCCGACCGGGAAAGGTGGCAGCCACACGCTCGACATCACGCTGCCGCGCACGCAATCCACGGCTGGCCTGGCAGTGGAATGGGCCGATGGCGCGCGCGGTGCGGCCCGCCTGCAGGCACAGGACGCCCAAGGCCGCTGGCAGGAACTGGCCCACGATGCGCAGGCGGCAGATCACAAGCAGAGCTGGCTCGCCGCCGATACCGCGCAATCCGTGCGTGCATTCCGCCTGAGCGTGGATGGTCCTGCACCAAAGGTGACACGCCTGCGCCTGCTCGGGCCGAAGGCGGTGATGACGCCGATGAAGCAGTACCAGATTGCCGCCAGCGGTGCGCAGCGCGCGTTGTTCCCGGCCTCGCTGCAGATGCAGCAGACCTACTGGACCGCTGTCGGTGTGCATGCCGGGCGACAGAAATCGATCTTCGACGAGTACGGCAACCTGGAAGCGTTCAAGGGCGCGCCGCTGGTGCAGCCGATCTGGCGCAGCGCCAATGGGAGCACTGCAGGTGCTGCCGGGCAGAACGTGCAGCATGCATTGCGTGATGGCTGGAAGCCGATGCCCTCCGCCACCTGGTCGCCGCAGCCCGGGCTGGAACTGCGCAGCGAAGTGTTCGCCATCGAACGTGATGGCCAGCCGGTGACCTTCCTGCGCCACCGCCTGCACAACACCGGCAGCACCAGGATCGAAGGCACGCTCAGCCTTGTCGTACGCCCGATGCAGATGAATCCGCCGTGGCAGAACGGTGGCCTGTCGCCGATCCGTGAAGTGACCATCGATGGGCAGGCGGTGCGCATCAACGGGCGAACGTTGTTGCGCTCGCTAACGCCGGTATCGGCGTCCGGTGCGGCAGCCTTCGGCAAGGACGGTGCAACGGAAATCACCTCGGCCCTCGCCGCTGGTCAGCTGCCCTCCACCCAGCAGGCACGCGACGAGCAGGGTCTGGCCGCCGCCGCTCTGGACTACCGTATCTCGCTGGATCCGGGGGCCAGCGATGCCGTCGTGGCCGCCTTCCCGCTGGGTACTGCCGCCGCCGATACCAATGGTGTGCTGCCCGAGGCACCACCGCTCGATCTGGCCTCGCTGCCGCGCGACGCCAGCACGGCATTCGACACCCTGGCCACGCAGGTTTCAACAGACTGGCAGGCACGGCTGGGCCAGGTCGGCCTGCGCCTGCCCGATCCCTCACTGGTGGACATGCTGCGCGCGCAGGCCGCCTACATGCTGATCAACCAGACCGGCCCAGCCATGCAGCCCGGCCCGCGCAACTACAACCGTTCCTTCATCCGCGACGGCATGGCCACCTCGGCGGTGCTGCTGCGCATGGGCGAAGCCCGCGTAGCGCGCGACTACCTGGCCTGGTACAGCGAGCACGGGGTGCATGCCAACGGCCTGGTCTCGCCGATCCTCAACGACGATGGCAGCGTCAATACCGGCTTCGGTTCGGACATCGAGTACGACAGCCAGGGCCAGTACGTTGCGCTGGTAGCCGATGTCGCGCGCCTTGATGGTGGACCGGAATCGGTGCGTGCCTATCTGCCGAAAGTGAAAGCGGCGCTGCGCTTCCTGCAGGAACTGCGCGAGCGCACGCTGGTGCCCGGCTACAAGGCCGATCAGCCGGCGCCGGAGCGCTTCGCGGGCATTCTTGCGCCGTCGATCAGCCACGAGGGCTACCCGTCGCCCACGCACAGCTACTGGGATGACTACTGGGGGCTGAAGGGCTGGCACGACGGCGCGTGGCTGGCCGAATCGCTGGGCGACCACGAGACCGCGGCCTGGGCACGCGAGCAATACAAGGCACTGTACGACGCGCTGCACGCCTCGATCCGGGCAACGATGGCGTGGAAGGGCATCGACTTCATTCCGTCCTCTGCCGATCTGGGCGATGGTGATCCCACCGGCGTTTCAATTGCACTGGACCCGACCGGCGCACAGAGCGTGCTGCCCGCCGAAGCGCTGCGTACCACCTTCGCCCGTTACCTCGAGGATGTGCGCAAGCGCGGCCAGCCAGGCGCGCTGTACGCCTACACGCCGTACGAGATACGCAACGTGCTGAGTTACGTGCACCTTGGCCAGCCACAGGTCGCCGACGAGCTGCTGCAGGGCCTGCTGCATGATCGGCGCCCGCTTGAGTGGCAGGTGCTGGCCGAAGTGGTGCATTCGCGGCTGCGCTTCCCCCGCTACCTCGGCGACATGCCGCACACCTGGATCGGCGCCGAGTACGGCCGCACGCTGTTCGGCATGCTGATGCGTGAAGACGATGATGCGCTGTCGCTGCTGCCGGGTACGCCGCCGTCGTGGGTGGCGGAGGATGGATTGGCGGTGGAACGCCTGCCGACCGCGTATGGCACGTTGCAGATGCAGGCGCGGCAGCGCGACGGCGTGCTGACGGTGGCGCTTGGTGAGGGGCTGCGCGGCGGGACGGCGGTGAAGGTCTGGTGGCCGGCGCGCACGATGCCAAAGGCGGTGCGTGTGGATGGTCGTAGCGTTTCCAACTTCGATGCCGAGGGTGTGCGGTTGGCAAAGCCGTTCAGGACGCTGGAGGCGCGTTGGTAGAGCAGCCGAGCATGGCTCGGCTCTACAGAAAGCAGATTCCGCGAGTAGCAACTGTCTTGTCAGGGGCAGCCGAGGGCCACCTCGGCGTCTCGCTTACGGGCGTTGAGGATCACCAGCATTTTGCGCATGACCGCCACGAGCGCCACCTTGCTTGCTTTGCCCTTGGCCTTCAGGCCAGCGTAAA